>DAOTTI010000200.1:0-55038 GCA_034437795.1 Chloroflexota bacterium
GGCTAAGTATCCGCTGGTATGTTCGCGTCGCCCTGTCCATCGATGCCCGGCCGTCCTGTCCCGCACGAACATACCAGCGCTGACTTAGGTGGTGCGCCGGAGCTTCCACAGCAGGACCGCGCCCAGGAGCACCGTCTCCGCCGAGGCGGAGGCGGCAAAGGCGATGGGGATGGCGATGACGTCAAGGGGCTCGATGAGGAGCGCTATGAGCACGCCCCGTGAGGCGAGCTGGAGCGTGTTGGTGAGCAGGGGCGTGCGCGTATCACGCAGGGCGATGAGGCCGCGGGTGATCACCTCTGTCCCAACGTAGAAGGGGAGGCCGAGCGCATAGGGGACGAGCACCGCGTGGGTCAGCGCGCCGGCGGCCGCGTCGAACCGGCCATGCTCGAACAGGATGCGGATCACCGGCCGGCCCAGCATCAGCAGCCCCACCAGGGCCGGCAACGCCAGCGCCACCACGGCGCCCAGCGCCTGGCCCAGCGTCCGCCCCATGGCCCTCCACTCCCTTGCAGCGGCGTGCGCCGCCAGCCTCGGGAAGGCCGACTGCCTAGCCCAGCAGGGCGATGGGTAACCCTGCCAGCAGCCAAGCGTTGTGGATGGCGGGCAGGGCCGCCGCCTGGCGCGCGGTGGAGGCGAAGGCCGTATCCAGAATGAAGCCGGCGTAGCTGACGCCGACGGAGAGGCCGTTGGGAATGAGCAGGCGGACCACCTCACGCAGGCGCGGGTCACGCGGGTCCCACAACGGCCGCAAGTGCGCCCCCCGGCGCGCGGCCAGGCCGGGGAGCAGGATGGCTACCTGCAGGAGCGCGCCGCCGACGCCGCCGGTCGGGCCGTAGATGCCCACGGCGGGGAAGATGGCCGCGGCGGTAATGCCCGCGATGAGGGCGACGTTGTGGCTGGCCACGGAGAGCGCCGTGAGCAGGAACTGATTGCGACTGTTCAGCACGGCGGTGGCCACGCTCCCGACGGCCAGGATCACCGGCTGGAGCAGCATGACCCGCGTGAGGGCGATGGTCAGCTCGCTCGTCTCAGCGTCGAAGCCCGGCGCAAGCAGGCCGCGGATCAGGGCTGGCGTGAACAGCTCCCCGATGGCGACGAGCAGGGCGAATACCGCCAGCAGCGTAGTCAGCACCAGGCTGGTGAGCCGCTGCGCGCTCGGCACGCCCCCCCTCGCGGGACGCGCTCAGGAGCACGGGGATCATGGCGCTGGAGAGCGCGCCGCCGGCGATCAGGCTGAATAGAGTGTCCGGCAGGCGAAAGGCGGCGTAGTAGGCGTTGGCCTCCACGCCGGTCCCGAACCGGGCGTTAAACAGGACCTGGCGCACGGCCCCCAGCAGCGCCGAGAGGAAGAAGGAGGCCATTAGCACCACGGCCCCTTCGGCCACGGTGAGCTCCCGCGTGAGCGGGCCCCGCAGCTGCAGGCGCGGGAGCCGCGCGCCGATGTCCGGCCAGCGCCACTGCGGCGCCTGGATGCGCAGCGTCTCCAGGACGTCGGACGCCTGGGCCACGCCCATCCAGGCGCTCTTGGCCAGCGCGACGGGGCCGCCCAGGCGTAGCAATGGCCGGCGTGAAGGCGCTGCCTCCACGGGACCCGTCCGGCGCGCTCCGACCGCCACTCCCTGAACCGCCATATCCATCTCCCTCACGCGCTGCACGGCCCACTCTACGTCCTGCGCCCGCCAGCAGTCAACAGGCGAGCTGTGCTGGGACGCGCAAGATCCAGGATCAGGGGCTGTGGCAGCCCTCACCCCCGGCCCCTCTCCCGCGTGCGGGAGAGGGGGGACAGACCCCACCCACCGTCAGCGGGAGCCGCGCCGCCGTGCGGCTTGGCCCGGCCGCCCCCGCTCCGACGCGGAGAGGGGATGAAGGCCGTGGCCTGGCGCCATCTGGAACGGCGGTGCACGCCCAGGGGCCGGGAGGCGCGGCGCCCTGCCGGTCAGGCTGCGTACCATCCCGGCTCGGGCGGTGGCACGGGTGCGAGGCCATCCTGGCGTGGCAGGGGAGGGCGGGGATATGCACCGTCTTGGGTCAAGCGGGAAGGGTCAGCACCCCGTCTCGGGCGGGAAGGGTCAGCACCCCGTCTCAGGCGGGAAGGGTCAGCACCCCGTCTCAGGCCGGAAGGGTCAGCACCCCGTCTCAGGCCGGAAGGGTCAGCGCCGCCGAGCAGCTGCTCTGCCTCGCCGGACGATGACCCTGCTTCAGCGCCAGATGGCCTAACACGGAAGTACTGGTGGGTCTGGGCAGGCGGCGATCAAGCCCTAGAGTTGCCACATCGCGGCGGCGAGTGGTGCCGAGCGGTAGGAGTGGACGATGAAAGACGACGATGCGGCGGGCGCATCCGTGCCGGGGGTGTATACGCCCAGGCACCTGCTGCCGGTATTCTGCGAGCGGGGGGACGGTCTGGAACGGGTGCGCGCCTTCGCGCGGGCCTGGGCGCTCTACCGCGAGCTACGCGACTCCGCCCGCGGGGGCGCCGACCTGCGCGCGTGGGAGCTGGCCGCGCTCAACGCTATTCTGTGCCCCGTGCGGCCGCCCAAGGACCGCTAACCGGCGCGGTTCATGCGCCGGCTCCCAACTCCATGCGGTCCCTGAGGGATCGCTAGCCTGCATTCCCGCTGAGCTGGCTGGTCTATCCGCACCAGGGTCACCGATCCCGGTGTATAACAAGGCCTCCGATGATCCTACTGATCACACGCAACGGAGGCAGCACCCATGTCCACGCCAGCCGGTAGCCGGAGCCCGCAGCGCCCCGTGATCGCCATCCAGGTCGGGGCCATCAGCTTCGCCGATGAGGGCATCCCCCAGGTGCTGGACATCTTCCAGGAGCGCGCCGGGGTGAACGCGCTCACCTTCGCCTGCTACACCTTCACCCGCGGCACGGGGGGCCGGCAGATCCCCGGCCAGCCGCTGCCGGATCACGGGGCACAGGAGTACGATCGCTTCTTCGGCGGGAACTTCGCCACCACCCACCGGCAGTACTACGGCCGGACGATCATCCAGGACTTCGAGGCGCCGGACGAGGCCACCCGTGGCACGGACTGGATCGAGGCGCTGCTGCCAGAGTGCCAGCGGCGCGGCATCGCCATCTACGCCTGGGCCGTGGAGAGCCTGGGGATGCACGTCCCCAACGCCCCCAAGCTGCTGGAGCAGGACCTCTTTGGCCGGCCGCACGGGCGCCCGTGCTACGCCAATCCAGATTACCGGTACTGGATGCTCTCCTTGATGGAGGACTACGCCAAGAGCTACCCGATCGCCGGTATTCAGTGGGGCTCTGAGCGCCGCGGCCCGTTTGAGGCCACCCTGCTTGGCAGCGTCCCCTACTGCTTCTGCGCCTATTGCCAGGCCAGCGGCCGCGACCAGGGCATCGACGTCGAGCGCGCGCGGCTAGGCTACACCGCACTCTACGACTTCGCCCGTGCCGCCCGCGCCGGCCAGCGCCCGCGCGACGGCTACTTCGTCGAGTTCTGGCGCGTCTTGCTCCAGTACCCCGAGATCCTCCAGTGGGAGCGGCTCTGGTTCGAGCAGCAGCAGGCCCTGCACAAGGAGATCTACGGGACGGTCAAGGCCTGCGATCCCCAGAAGACCGTCGGCTGGCACGTCTGGCACCAGAACTCCTTCACGCCCATCTTCCGCGCCCAGTGGGACTTCTCCCTCATCCGGCGCTACTCAGACTGGCTGAAGCCGGTGCTGTACAACAACTGCGCCGGCTATCGCTTCCACGAGCACCTCGCTGGCTGGCACCGCACCTGGTTCGCTGACGCCACGCCGGAGGAGACCTACCGCTTCCTGTATAAGGTCCTGGGGATCGAGGAGGCGCCGTACGACCAGCTGCCGGTCGCCGGCTGGTCGGCCGACTACGTCGAGCGGGAGACGCGGCGCACGGTGCAGGGGGTAAACGACGAGATCCCCGTCTATCCGGGCATCGATATCGACATCCCCTCGGGACAGTGCCCCACCACGCCGGAGCGCGTGCGCGACGCCGTGCTGGCCGCCTTTCGCGGGGGAGCCAGGGGCGTCATCCTCTCCCGCAAATACTCAGAGATGAAGCTGGACAACCTGGCGGGGGCAGGACAGGCGCTCAAGGAGCTGGGCTACCTGTAGGATGGGCTGCAGGGTGGGCGCGGCGCTGCCGGAACATGCCCGGCCCGCCCTGGCTCGCACACTTTTGGGACGGTGCCCTCACCCTAACCCTGTCCCATAGGGAGAGGGAACAATCTCCCTGTGGGACAGGGAACCAACTGCCACAGGGAGAATGATCAGGGCTAGCAGGGCTTCGCCGCCAGGGCGTTGGTGACGGCATCGGCCAGGACCCGCGGGGAGAATGGCTTCTGCATGTAGGCGGCGCCCCCGGCGCGAAGCGCCTGCTGGACCTCCGCCGGCTCGGGGCTGGCGGTGAGAATGATGACGCGGGTGGAAGCCAGGCTGGGGTCGGCGCGCATGGCGGCGACGATCTCCAGGCCGGTCATGCCGGGCATGTTGATGTCCAGCACGGCCAGCTCGGGGCGGCGGCGCTGGATCATCGCCCAGGCCTCGTCTCCCCTGGCAGCCTCGATCACCACGTGCCAGTCACGCTCCAGTACCGCCTTGACCAGCGCGCGGATCACGGCATCGTCGTCCGCCACTAAGACCGTCGCCACCAATCGACCTCTGTTTGTTACGCCTGCAAGCATCAGGCCACGCCGCCACCAGTGTCCGGCGGCGCTACGCCCGCGAAGCAGCCGGCCGGCGCTGACCATGATGGCGCCGCCCCGAGCAGCTAGCTCGATCCGGCCGCTGCGCCCCCCAGCCATTGCCGGGCTGCGCTGGCAAGCATAGCGCCCTCTGCCCGCCGGCACCGGAGAAGTGGCCTGCCGGTACTAACCGAGCGCCCACCGCCACCGGCTGAGCGCCCGCACGACGCTACAGGGCAGTCTGTCTCTAGCCCGGACCCCGGTAGGAAGGGCCAGCTTTTCCATTCGCCGCTGACGCTGGCAGGGCATGACCGAATGATTCATGAGCGGCGCCCTCACCCTGACCGTCTCCCTGTGGGAGAGGGAACTCCCCGCGGCGCGGAATACTCCGAAAGCTACCCGTTCGCCCTCATGTGAAGCGGCGCTACTTACCTGAGCAACAGCCTGAGCGCGGACCACCAGGATAGGAGCCGGTCAGCGGGCCGCGCTCCCCACGGCGGCCAGGCGCTCCGCCAGCAGCTCGGCCACGTGGCGCACCTGGATGGCGGCCCCAGCGGCGTCGGCCGCGCCGCGCAGGTGAAGCAGGCAGCCGGGGTTGTCGGTAGCTAAGACGCGCGCCCCCGACGCCCCGACGTTCTCCAGCTTCCGCGCCACGATGTGCCGAGCTACCTCGGGGTGCTCAATCGACGTGCTGCCGCCGAACCCGCAGCACACCTCCGCCTCCGGCAGCGGTACGACGGTATACCCCGCGTGCGCCAGCAGGCGCGCCCCGGTGTCGCCCAGCCCCAGCACGTTGGTGCTCTGGCAGAAGCTGTGGTAGGTGACGGGGCTATCCGCACCGGCCGGGCCGCGCACGCCGGCCGGCAGCGGGGGAAGAGCGGTCACCTTCGCCACACGATCCAGAAAGCTGACCAGGTCGAGCGTACGGGCGGCCAGGCGCTCCGCCCGCGCCTGCCAGTCCGGCTCACCGGCGAGCAGGTGCGGGTAGTCGTGGCGCATGGCGATGGCGCAGCTGGCGGCGCCGGTCACGACGTAGTCGGCCTGCGCCTGCTCGAGCGCCTGGATAGTCTGCTTAGCCATCTGGCGCGCCGTGGGCCGGTCTCCGGCGTCATACGGCGGGAGCCCGCAGCAGTGCTGGCCGCGGGGGACGACCACGCGCGCCCCGCACGCCTGGAGCACACGAATGGCCGCCTGGGCCTGCTCGGGGGCGAAGCGGTCGGCCAGGCACTGCAGAAAGTACGCTACGGTGAGGCCCCGCGCGGCGCTGCCGGCCCACGGTCCCGCCGTATCGGGAGGGAAACGACGGCCGGCCAGCGCGTCCCGCGCGGGGAGCGCCGCCAGGGCGGGGGGCGTACGCCAGCGCCAGGAGGCGGGCAGTGGGAGCCGCAGGAACCGGTCGCGCCGGACCGGCTGCTGCAGGACGGCCACCACCCGCGCCGCCAGATCGAACAGCCGGGGGCGGGACCACAGCCAGAAGGCGGCTCGCTTTGGCCAGGGCAGGCCCCGCGCCTCGGCCACCCGCGCGCGCACATCGAGGATCTGGCGGGGAAGCGGGATGCCGGCCGGGCAGACCGTGGCGCAGGCGTTGCAACTGACGCACAGCGACTGCGGGCCGGCGCCGGCATCGATCCCGTGGTGGAAGGGCGTGTTCACCAGCCCGATGGCCCCAGAGTAGACGTAGCCGAAGACGTGGCCGCCCACCACCTGGTAGGGAGGGCAGACGTCGGCGCAGGCGGCGCAGCGGATGCAGCGCAGCGCGTCGCGGAAGGCGGCATCCTGCCACATCGCCGTGCGCCCATTGTCCACCAGCACGAGGTGCACCTCGCGCTGGCGCTCTCCCTCACCCAGACGCTGGGGCGCGGCAAGCGGGGGCCGGGCCGGCTTCGGCCCCTCCTGCTCGGCACCGGTCATAACGGGCGCGTCGCGGCGCAATGGGGAGCCGGCGCGCTGGCCCCCGCCCGTCGTCTCCTGCTCGGCGCCGGTAATAAAGGACACGTAGGTCGTGATCTCCTGCCCCGTCGCCGAGCGGGCCAGCAGCCGGAGCTGCGCCACCGCGTCTGCCAGGGAGGGGATGAGCTTCTCCCATCCGGCGATGACGATCAGCAGGGGCGGCAGCGTGCTCACCAGGTCGCCATTGCCCTCGTTGGTGACGAGCATGACCGAGCCGGTCTCCACGATCAACGCGTTGGCGCCGATCAGGCCGGCGTCGGCCTGCAGGAAGGCGCGTCGTAGCTCCTGGCGGGCCAGCGCCACCTGGGCCGCGATGTCGTCGCGTGGCACAGGGCGGCCGGTCTCCTGCTCGAACAGCGCCGCCACCTGCTGCCGGCTCTTATGGATGGCGGGCATGACCATGTGGCTGGGCGTCTCGCGGGCCAGCTGGATGATCCATTCGCCCAGGTCCGTCTCGACGACACGGATGCCGGCAGCTTCCAGATGGTGGTTGAGGAAGATCTCCTCCGCCACCATGCTCTTGCCCTTGGCCAGCAGGCGGACGCTCCGCTCCTGCAGGAGGCGCAGGATCGTCTCCCGCGCGGCCGCGGCCGTAGGGGCCTGGTGCACGACCGTCCCTGCCGCGATGGCCGCGGCGATGAAGGCCTCCCGCGCCGCCGCCGGATCGGCCAGCACGCGGTCCTTGGCCTCGATCAGGCGGGCCCGCGCCTCTTCGAACGCAGGGGCGCCCCCTGCGGCGGGGCCTGCCTCTCCCTGCGCACCGGTGGCCGGACGGGGAACGCGAGCGGCGCGCAGCGCCGGGGCCTCGTCCGCCAGCCGGCTGAAGGCCAGATCGCGGCTGCGCCGCCAGGCCCGCTGGAAGTTGAGCAGGTTGGTGCGCAGCCTGGCATCGGCCAGCGCCCGCCGGTAGCGCTCCCTAAACGGGGCGATCGTCCCGCTCACACGCCTTCCTCCCCTGCCTTCCGCGCCTCCTGGCTGAAACGTTCACTCGTCGCACTCATCCATCGTGGCTCGCTGCATACGTCGCTCCTGGGCCGGTGGCGTCTCTCGGCCCTGCCTGGACCGAGGGACACTGCGTCTCCGCGCTCGGCCGACCACCAGGATGGCCAGCGCCCGCGGCCCGTGTACCCCGATGGTGAGCGTGCGCTCGATGTCCGCCGTGCGGCTGGGGCCGCTCATAATGGTGGCGTACCGCGCCCCGTTGCAGATCAGCTCGCCCAGCCGGGCCAGCGCCTCATCCAGCGTGGCGACGATCTCGGCGTGGGGCACGAGCAGCCACAGCCGGTCGGCCAGGAAGCAGGCGGCGCGGTCGCCGGCCGGGTCGGCGACGACCAGTGATCCCGTCTCCGCAATGGCGAAGAGCGCGGCGCCGGCCACCTCCGCGCCGACCTCGTGCTGCGCCCGTGCGGGGGGCGGCGGCACAGCGGCCATCGCGGGGCAGACGCCGGCAACCTGGGGAAAGGCGTCCAGGACGCACCGCGTGGCCCGTGGCGCCACGGGGGCAAGTCGGGCGGCGGCCGCGCGCTCATCCTCGACGTACTCCACGGTGGCCCCGAGCGCCTGCGCCTTGGCCGCGAACGTCTGCCAGAGCTGGGCCAGGGTCCGCGCCTGCCTTGCCCGCCTTGCCCGCGTTGCTGTCTCTCCGGCCATCGCCGTTCAATGCTACACGGCGGAGGCGCCGGCCGCTCGCTGCGCTCGAGTGATCACCACTTGATCACCACCTGATCACAGCTCGCCCGCCGGAGGCGGGCGAGCGGACCACTACGAGCTGCGCCCCTCGGCGATGAGACGGTTGGCCTCCCGCGCGGCGTCGGCCAGCGCCTGCTGGGCGGTCTTCCTGCCGGCATAGGCTACCTCCGCCTCCTGCTGCAGGGCCCGCTTGACCAGGTCGCCGTTGTAGATCGGGTCCTCCGCCCGCGCGTAGCTGAGTGACTCGATGAACGGCTGCAGGAAGGGCGAGTTGAGCGCGCCCTTCTGGTGGTAGCTGAAGTCGGCCGTGGCCGGCGGGATCGTCCCCTTGGCGGCGTGGCGGTCGCCCTCGCGCGACGATTCCCCCGGCGCCTTAGGCGAGTTGAGCCAGGTGAGAAACTTCCAGGCTTCGTCCTGGCCCTTGCTGGTGGCGTCCACGCCGTACAGCCAGATGTACATAAGCGTGCTTTGCTTTCCCCTCCCGCGCGGGATGGGCGCCACGCCCACGTCATCGAAGAAGTCGCCTTTGGCCCGCTTGAGCGCGGCGTGCCACCAGTTGGCCATCACGATCATGGCCGTCTTATCTTGAGCGAAGGTGCTCACGCTGCCGGTCAGCGCCGTGCCGGCGCGGATCAGGTCGACCTGAAACTGCAGCGCCTCCACGGCCGGAGGCGCGTCGAACGTTACCTTGCTGCCATCTCTGGCGGCGTACTCGCCGCCGTTGGACCAGATGAGCGCCGTCAGCGGGTGGACCACTCCTGAGTCCCAGCCGGTGATGATGGTCAGACCTTTGCGCCCGCCTTCGCTACGGTCGGTCATACCTTCCGCCGCCCGCTTCCATTCGTCCCAGGTCGCTGGCGGCCTGGTCATACCCGTTTTGGCCAGCGCCTGCTTGCTATGGAGGAGCAGGTAGGTGTTCGGGTCGCGGGGAAAGCCGAGCGTCTTGCCGTCCACCGTGACCGCATCCACCAGCGACGGCTGGTAGAGCTTCTTGATGGCCCCGAGCGTGCCGGCCGTGGCGCCGGCCAGGAGCTTGAGGCGCTGGAACTCGCGCAGCCAGAGGGCGTAGGTGGCGTACAGATCGGGCCGTGTCCCCGACGAGGCGAGGACCAGGGTCTTCTGGCGTAGCTGGTCATAGGGCACCGTCTGCGTTGTGACGGTGACGTGCTCGTTGCCGGCCGCGCGGTACGCCTCCACGTCCTTCAAGAAGCCGTCGATGTCGGCCTGCTCCCAGTGCGCCAGGAAATCGAGCGTGACTGGCTGCTTCCTCGGGCCGGCGCCGGGGGCGCGAGCCGGGGCGCAGGCCGCCGCGCCCACCACGGCCGCGAGCGCCGGCGGCGCCGCGGCGCCGATGAGCCGGCGACGGGTCGTCAGCGGGGAGATGACGGGCGCTCCACTGGGCGCCGTCGCGGGGGCATGCTCACGAGTGCGGTTCATCGCCACCCTCCTCCGGCCTCCCAGGGTCGCCTGGGGGCACCAAGGCCATCTTAGCACCAGGCCGGCAGGGATCTCCAGCCGGCTCGGCAGTCAACCGCAATGCCCTTCGCGGTTTCCTCAAAGCGATAACTTTTGGCGACGGCGCGGGTCGAACAAGGTAGGGAGACCGCATGGAGGAGGGCGCTGTTCCACGGGTTGGCCGCCGGCACGGCACGGACGCTCCCGACGTGCCCGCGCTGGTGCGCCGGTCGCAGGGGGCGACGTTGCCGCCTTCGCCTGCATCGTCGAGCGCTACCAGGCGGCCCCGGGGCGGTTCTGGCGCCGGCTACACGGCGGTGGGCCGCTGGTCGAAGACCTGGCCCAGGAGACCCTCCTGCGCGCGTTCCGGGCCATCGGCCATCTCCACGACCCGTCTCGCTTCGAGGCCTGGCTCTTCGCCATTGCCGCCAATCTGGCCAAACGGTGGTGGCAGCAGCAGGCGCGCTGGCCGGTGTCGCTGGAGAGCCTGGCGGCGGCGTATCCGGACGTGCCGTGGGAGCCCGTTCGCTCCCGCAGCGCATCCCCTGACGGGGTCTTTGAGGAAGCCGAGCAGGCGCGGGTGCTCCAGCAGGCCATCGAGCCGCTGCCGCCCTCGCTGGGGCACGTGGTCGCGCTGCACTACCTGGACGAGTTCAATTACGCCGAAGTGGTCGCCGCCTTGGACGTGCCGGTGAGTACGGTCAAAGGCCGGCTGTTCAAGTCCCGCCGGAAGCTGTGGCGCGAGCTGGCGGCGGCCGGCGTGCTCCCTCAACGCCAGCAATCTCGTCAGAAAGGAGCTGTTCAGGCCGTGGCCGGGAGGAAGAAGGACGCAGGAGAGCAAGCGCCCGCTGGGCCGGCGCTGGTCGAGATGCTGATCGACAGCATCAGGCAACACTTACAGTATCCCGACCGCGTGGTCTGGCTGAAGGAGAAAGGGGGTGAGCGCTTCCTCTCCATTGTCGTCGGCGCACCGGAGGCAGACGCCATCGCCGTCGAGCTCCAGGATCGCGAGCTGCCGCGGGCGCTCACGCACGTTCTCCTGCTCAGCGCCTTCGGCGCGCTGAACGCCAGCGTCACGCGGGTCGTCGTCACCGAGCTCCGGGATGAGACCTTTTACGCGCTGGTCTGCCTTGTCGCCGATGGACGCGAGGTGGAGATCGACGCTCGCCCCTCTGACGCCCTCGCGCTGGCCGTCCGCGCGAACGTCCCGACCTACGTTGCCGAACCGGTCCTGGCCAAGGGCGCGACGGCGGCCAGACCAGGGGATACGCCCACCGGCCTCACCGTGCCGTCCCTCCCCCCGCTGACCGAGCGGGCGCAGAAGGTAGCGGCGCTGGCCGTGGCTGAAGCGAGGCGCTTCAGCCACGAGACGCTGGGCTCCGAGCACCTGGTCCTGGGCCTGCTACGCGAGGGAGAAAGCCAGACGGCCCGGATCCTGATAGAGATGGGGGCGCAGCTCAGCGCGGCGCGGCGCGCCGTGGCGGAGCTAGCGGGTTTTGGCGAGCAACCGGCGCCGCCCGGCCGTCCTCCCGAACTGCGGAACAGGGAGCTGCCACACCTGATCGCCGATCAGGCAGGGCAATTGGGCCACACCTACGTTGGTACCGAGCACCTCCTAATTGGGACTGCTGGAAGAGGCGGATGGGGCCAGCCGGCGGGTGCTGGAGCGCCTGGGCATCGACGCGGCGGCCTTGCGCCAGCGCGTGAAAACGGGGCTGAGTAGCGAGTGCAGCTCTCACCCCAGCCCTCTCCCAGAGGGAGAGGGGACAAGTGGTAGTGCCCTCACCGACGCCTGCTTTGCGAGCCCCACTCTTCCACAGGGAGAGGGAGGACCCCTCGCCGGCCGTAAGGACGCCAGGCTAGTCGCAGGACGACCACGGGGAGAGGGCGGCTAGGCTAACAGGCCAGCTGCACCACCTCGTAGAGCTCCACGTCCGGCACCGTCAGGCGTACCCGTCCGCGCTCGGCCGCCAGCGGCACGTCCTGCGCGGCGACGAGCAGCCTCGCAGACACCGGCGACACCTCGAGCGCCGGCAGGTTGAGGGTAAGCGCGATCGGCCCTGTGCGTCGTGGCGCCAGCACCGGCCGCCCATGGGCGCCGGAGTAGTTCACCAGGTGCACGTAGAACCTCCCTGTAGTGGGCTGATAGAAGAGCGTCACGTGCACGTCGGCCGGGGCATTCGTCTCTAACAGCCGCGCCGCGCCGGGGCCCCTGCTTGCCGACGCTCCCGGCGCGCTCGCAGTCGGAGCAACGGGATCCGGTTCAGGCGGGGAGAGCAGGGCCCAGGAGAGGGCGTTCGCCAGCAGGTGCTGATAGTCCGGATGGCCAGATGTGACGTTCAGCCGGTCCACCTGGTTCGCGAAGTAGAGGGCCCGTCCCCGACCACAGCGATTGGTGACCAGGACCGGCGCATCGTTGTCCCAGAGCGTCGGGTAGCTGAGGTCCGGCGGCTGGGGGAAGACCTCCGGCACGAGCGTCGCGTGCACCTGCCCGCCGGCTGCTGCTACCTGGCGTACGTACCCCTCATTCGTAATCACCTCGGTCTCGTCGAGGCCGGCGGTGAGCAGGTCGCGTCGGCGAATACGGACGTACGAGTATGGCAGGGGCCCGCGCGGGGGGAGGCCGAGCCCGCGCACGCCGAACACGTCGTCCAGCGCGCCGGTCTCCCTGGGGCTGCCGTCGGCGTGGTAGCAGCCGGTCTCGTACGTCGCCAGCAGTACCCCGCCCTCCGCAACGAACCGGCGCAGCGCATCCGCCTCGCCATCGGTGAGGCAGGCCACGTTCGCCAGGACGACGGCGCGGTAGCGGCGCAGCTTCTCCCCCGTGAGCTGGGACGGGGGCAGCACGTCCCAGAGCACGTGGGAGGCAAAGAGCGCCAGTTCCCAACCCCGCACGTGCGTGATGTAGCTATCTCGCGCCGGATCGCCGCTGGCGAAGCGATCCTGGGTGCGCTGGGAGTGGACCGCCGCCACCTCGGCCACTGACACCAGGCCCTGGAAGGCCCCCTCGTGCTCGGCTAGGAAGCGGTAGAACCCCTCCACCACGTCGTTGTGGCGCCGGTCCCACCACCGCGCCGGGGGCACGCCGACGAACGAGCAGTCCCACGGCGACCCGCCTTCGGCAGCCATCGCCGCCAGCCACAGGCGCAGCTCTTCCCGCGCCGGCGTGGTGTACCGGCTCGTGTTATCGAAGTGCCCGTAGAGCATCACAGGCGTCTGGGCTCTGGGGCGCGCTGGTGCGCTGGCAGACGCCGCCGCGTCGCGCCCCAGGGCCACCGCGCCGGTGCCGCCAGCGCCCCCGCCTGTGGCCCGCAGGTACTTCATCTGCTCCTGTGCCCGCCACACCGGCACCGGCAACAGGGGCGAGTGGTAGGAGCCGCGGGTGAGAGGAAAGATGCACGCCATCTGGTAGTCCCAGAGGGTGGCGATCTCGTCCACGTCCTGCGCGTTCTCCCGCGCATGCCCTTCCAGAAAGCTAAAGAACTCGCCGCTATAGCTCTTGTCCGCCCCGTGGGCCTTCACCACGTCGCGCAGCCGGCGCGTGTGCTCGCGGATGCACTCGTAGCGCCAGCGCACGTAGCGCCGCCACGCCGGATCATGCCAGTCCTCCTGCGTGGGAATGCGGTAGCCCGTCTGCTCACGGAACGTGCGAACGCACGTCGGGCAGTAGCACCGGCCGCCGAATGAAGCGGCGTTCTCCCAGATCCCATCCGCGCCGCAGCGCTCCAGGACCTCGTGGACGACGGCAAAGGCGTAGCCGTCGTTGCGAAACGGGCTATTGGGACACGCGGCGTAGAGCGACGCGGTCATTCTGGGCCGGCCTTCGGCGTCGTAGCTGAACCAGTCGGGGTGCGCCTCGAAGGCCTCGCGGTGCCCGCCGCGGAAGTCCATCCGTGCGACCACCTTGATGCCCGCCTCGTGGCACGCCTCCACGATCTCGCGGAGCAGGTCTCGCCCGTTCAGGTAGCGGTTCTTGCGGTGCAGCGGGATCTGGGTCTGGTAGAAGGCGCACAGCCCGCCCCCGTTGACGGTGTACACGTTGGCCCGCCAGCGCCGGAGCCAGTCCAGCACGCCCGGCAGGTCGTACTCCGCCGCGTCCGGCTCGCGCAACACCGTGTGCACCGCTCGCAGCGGCCGGCGCCACCAGCTTCCTGAGCTTTCTGGCTCAATCTCAGGCGCCGGCACCGAGGCTCGGACCTCGGGCGTTGGATGTGGCTCGTTCATGTGCTGGTGAGGCGGCAGCTTATCCATGCGACATCCCTCAAAGTCCCCGTGGCGCACCACTACTCCGGCGCAACGGGCGCGAGCATGCCGGATGGCCGGCTAGTGGGTCACTTGGCATGGCTGTGGCCATTGGCTCCCCTAGTGGAATGGCCATAGGCATGACAAAGGACCCACTAACTAACCGAGCATAACTGTTGCGGGAAACGCAGGGAGGTGGGAACATGGTCGTGTGGCTAGAAAGGAGCCTACCGTGCGCCCATCTCGCCGTGTTCGCCCGCTCAGCGAAGCTGAGGTGGCTGACCTCGACCAGGCGTATCGGGTCACCAACGACGCCGACCTGCGGACCCGCTGCCAGATCATCTTGCTCTCCAACGAGGGGCACTTGACGCCGCCGGTCGCCAAACTCGTTCGCTTCAGCGAGGACACCGTCCTCTCCTGGATCGCGCGCTTTGAGGGCGAAGGGCTTCCTGGACTGGAGGACCGACCGCGCTCCGGTCGGCCTCCGAAAAGCCGATGACCTCTACGACCAACGGCTCGACGCTCCGGTCGACAGGGAGCCGCGCTCGCTCGGTCAGCGCTTCGCGAGTTGGACTCGCGACACGCTCGGGGAGTACCTGGCCGAGAAGCTCAACGTCGTCGTTGCCGACTCCACGGTCGGGCGCCATCTGCGCAGGCTCGGCTGGACCCTGGTTCGACCGGCGCTCTCGATCCACAGTCCGGACCCGAGCTACGTGGTCAAGGCCGCCGAGTTGGCACTGCGCAAGGTCCGAGCCAGACAAGGCGAGATCACGCTGCTGTTCGAGGACGAGCACGACCTCAACGTGCTGCCGGGGGTGATCCGCTGCTGGACTCGGGTGGGTGAGCAACGCAAGATCCCCACGCCCGGCACCCATCGCAAGCGCCACGTCTTCGGCGCGGTCGACTTCGTCAAGGGCGCTCTGGTCACCCACATCGCTGAGCGCAAGAACAGCCAGGGTTGCTGCGAACTCGTCGAGGCCATCGTCGAGCGCTACTGCCCGGGCTCGGTCTGGAATGGTCCGACGGTCGTGCTGGTGGTCGACAACTACGTCGTCCACAAGAGCAAGGTCACCCGGGCGGTGCTGGCCAAGTACGCCGACCGTTTGGAGGTGTTCTGCCTGCCGACCTACTCCCCCAAGCTCAACGTTATCGAGTGGATCTGGAAGTACCTTCGGTCGAAGGTGACGCACACCCATCGGTTCGCTTCCATTGAGGCCCTGGTCGAGGCAGTCGGGCAGTTCCTGATGGAGCTTGCCGCCGACCCGACCAAGGTGCTCTCGATGATCGGCAATCTACCTAACAACCAACCTGACCCAATTCCGAGCAACTTATGCTCGGCTGGTTAGAGTGCCGGCGCGGGGCAAAGGGGGCGAAGGGCGAAGGACGGAGGCGCATTCGTTTACGTCTGGCCATCCTGACGGCGACGCCTCGCCATCGACGACTTCATCGATGTGCTAGGACGAGCGCAGGCGCTCGAGGATCCACATCCGCGCCAGCGTGGTCGGGCCGATGCCCTTCTCCTTGGCCTTCTCCCGCAGGGCCTGGAGCGTCTGGGGATCCAGACGGATGGTGAGCCACTTCGAGAGGTTCTTGGCAAAGCGCACCCGCACCGGCTTGAACTCATCCCAGTAATCGGCCAGGCTATGGGTATCCCAGAAGTGGGCCTCCTCCTCGATGCTCCTGAACACCGGAATTGGTTCCTTCTCCCGCGTACGCGCCGTCGTGCGTGTACGCTCCGCCATGGCGTGCCACCACCTTTCTGGGCCCGATAGAGCCGCCGCTCCTTGCGATCGGCATCCCGCGCCGTCACCCCGTAAAAGACGCCGGGGTCCGGCTGCGGGCTCGAGACTACCGCCAGCATGCGACCAGTACCGGTTGGCCCAATGAGCATGATGCGGCCGCCAGAGGCTTCGCCCTCGACAGGCTCGCCGTGGCAGACTGCCTCCACCTCCTCGGGGGTGACCTGGTGGCGGGCGATATGGGCCACGTTCCAAGTATCCCAGAGCAACTGGCGAACGTACGGCACGGACGCTCCAGTGTAATGCATTGCGTTCCAGCCAGGACCGGCCCCAGACCGGCTCCCCGGCCGGGACCCGTATCCTTTGCTCACCATGGACACCGCCGATACGACCGCTGCGTTGCGCCACCGGCTCGAAGAGGCGATCAGGACGATCGAGACGGCGGTGGGCAACCCCGGCGGCGGGCTGCCCTTAGACGTCTTCCTGTTCGTCACGCGGCTAGTGCCGCTCTTTACCGTCGACCTGTGGATCCAGGATGCCCGCGGGCGGACGCTCCTGACCTGGCGCGACGACTCGTACTTCGGTACCGGCTGGCACGTGCCCGGGGGCGCCGTACGGTATAAGGAGACCATCCATGACCGGCTGATCGCCTGCGCGCGCGAGGAGCTTGGCGCGGAGATCACGTACGATCCGGTGCCGATGGCCATCCTGGAGGAGATCGATCCCGTGCGCCGCACCCGTGGCCACAACGTCGCCGCGGCCTATCGCTGCACGCTCACGGCCGGCCCCGACCCGCGGCGGGCGTACGAGGGAGGCGCGCCCCAGCCGGGCCAATGGGCGTGGCACGCCACCTGTCCGACCAATCTTCTGCCGGTGCACCGCGTCTACCAGTCGTACTTCAGGCGGCAGTGAACGGCGGTGAATGGGACGCGTGAGGGCGGACGAGCCAGGGAGGGAGTGAGGACGTGAGGGCGCGAGCGTGGTGGACCTTAAGGCAACGGAGCCTCGCGCCAGCGGGACGGAGTTTGGGGCGTACAATCCTGGAAGAGCGGGACCGATCATGCGACGTCGTGCCCTGTGCGAGGCGGCTGTTGTCTCGCCGCTCCTGCTGGGCGGATGTGGCGCCACGGGGGACGGCAGCGTCCCTGTGGCGCCGCTCACGCGCGGTTCGCGGCGCGCCGCCTCGCCGGCCCCACGGGGCACGCCGGTCAGCGATGAGCGGTTCGCGCGCCTCACGCGGGGCATCAACGTCAGCCACTGGTTCGCCCAGGCCGAGATCAGCGTACACCGGTTCAAGACCTGGATCACCGCCGAAGACGTGCGGCGCATCGCCGACCTCGACTTCCGGCACGTGCGCCTGCCCCTTGACCCGCTGGTCCTGTTCAACCTGGCCGCGCCGGAGCGGCTGAACACCACCTACCTCTCGTTCTTTGACGCCGCCCTGGATATGATCCTGGACGAGGGGCTGGCGGTGATCATCGACCTCCATCCCGATGACGGCTTCAAGCGGCGCCTCGCAACGAACTCCGAGTTCGCCGGCGTCGTGGCCAGGTTCTGGCGAGCACTGGCGGCCCACTTGAGCAGGCGCGATCCCGAGTTCGTCTTCCTGGAAGCGATCAACGAGCCTCAGATCACCGACCCGTTCCGCTGGAACACCATCCAGCAGCAGTGGCTCGCCGCCATGCGGGAAGGCGCCCCGAAGCACACCTTGATCGCCACCGGCTACCGCTACAGCAGCATCGACGACCTGCAGGGGGTACGTCCGGTGCTGGACCCCAACGTGGTCTACAACTTCCATTTCTACGAGCCGCACACCTTCACGCACCAGGGCGCTACCTGGGGGGCGGCGCACTGGCGCTACTTGCGAGACCTGCCGTACCCGTCCAGCCCCGGGGCGGTGGCAGCCGTGCTCCCATCGATCGATCCGCGGGGGCGGAGCGTGGCGGAACAGTACGGGCGGGAGCGCTGGAACGGCGCCAGGATCGAGGAGCGCATCCTGCAGGCCGTGCGCTGGGCCCAGCGGCGGAGCGTGCGCCTAACCTGCAACGAGTTTGGCGTCTACCGCCAGGCCGCCCCGGTGGAGGGCCGCCTCACCTGGATCCACGACGTGCGGGCGGCGCTGGAGACCTACGGCATTGGCTGGGCCATGTGGGACTACGCCGGTGGCTTTGGCCTGGTGGTCACGCGGGACGGCAGGCGGGTGGTCGACGAGGGGACGCTGCACGCCCTGGGGCTGTAATACAATCCGCTGATTACGGCTCGCTGCTGCTGCCCTTCCAGGGAACGCGCCATGGATGAGCACTCACCTGCGGCTTGGTATAACGCCGGCGACGCTGCGGCACACTCGTGGTGGGGGCGCGTTGAGACTTGCCCTGCTATCGCGGCCTATTGACCAGCGGAGTCCTCACCCGCTCGCAAAGGGAGAGGGAACTAATCGTCGGCCATGCGTCATCCGCGCTATTGCAGGGCCGGTGGCCCCGCAGGGAAGGCGCCCATGCGGGCGCCCGGTTGATCGGCCAGAAGCCGCCGTCGGTTATCCTATTGGTTGTTCTCACAGTGTAGTTCTTCGCTGATCCAACAGGGCCATCGCGAGCCGGGTGGTCGCGAAC
Source organism: Chloroflexota bacterium (assembly GCA_034437795.1). Classification (GTDB taxonomy): domain Bacteria; phylum Chloroflexota; class UBA11872; order UBA12225; family UBA12225; genus DAOTTI01. The sequence goes on from DAOTTI010000200.1 coordinate 18,355, forward strand.
CGGGAGACGCTGCAGAGACGGTAGAAAGGCACGGCAGGCGTGGAAGGGGAAGAACTCCTAGAGCTGCAGGAAGTCGTGCAGGAGCTAGTGGCGGTTGCGCCGATCGAGGCCCTGCCAGTGGAGGCCTTGCCGGTACAGGCCATCGGCTGGTTCGCCCGCGCCCTACGGTTCTTTGGCCGCCACGCCTACCTCCTGGCTTTTCTTGGCGCACTGGTCGAGAACACGATCCTGCTGGGCTTTCTGCTGCCCGGCGGGGCGATTGTGGCGCTCTCCGCCGCCGGCGCCCGCACCACCGGTCTCTCGCTGCCTGTGGTCGCCGCGCTGGCCACTCTGGGAATGATCGGCGGCGCGGTGATCGACTACACCCTGGGGCGCACGGGGGTTGCCCAGATCCTGCGGCAGCGGTGGACCGGGCGCGTCGGCCGTCACCTGGCGGAGCAGCTTGAGCGAGCGGCGCCGCTCCTCGGCCGGCACGGCTGGTGGATGATGCTCCTGGCGCACACCTTCGGGCATGGGCGCTCGTCGCTGGCAATGGCGGCGGGGGCCAGCCGCCTCCCGCTGCGGCGCTTTCTGGCCATTGAAGCGCCGGCCGCCATCCTGTGGGGCACGGCGTACGCCAGCGGGGGCTACTTCCTGGCCGCCGAATGGCAGACGCTCGAGCTCACCCTGCGGCGCGCGGGGTGGATCGGCCTGGCCGTTCTCCTGGCCGGCGTGGGCGGGTGGTGGTACTGGCGCCGATGGCAGTCGCGCCGGCGCCTGCGCCCCGTCGTCGCGGCTGGCATGCACATCAGCTCGCCGGAGCCGGCTCCCGCACCGCCTCCCCTGGTGGAAACCTCCACAGCCCTGGTGCGTGCCACGGCAGAGGCAGAGGCAGGGCCCTGAGAAGCACCGCGTCTCCCAGCCTGGATCCTTCATGGCCGGCGACGCGTTCCCTCTCCCTTTGAGAGAGGGGAAGAATGGGGGCTCCGCTGGCGAAGGATCGGCCATGCTCCTACGGAGCACCAGTGGGGCACGGAAAGGCCAGCCATTTCCATAGGAATCCAGGCGAGGCTCCTGGTCTCCTGGCCCAATCTCCCGGCATTGGCGCATCTGCCGCGTGACCGAGCTCAGGGTTCAAAGTGCAAGGTTCAAGGCCAGGGGGCCGGTGGGTTCCAGCCTGGCGTCGGTCGCGTTCAGCCGCACCGTGGGGCGGCGAGGAGCTTGGAGCTCAGGGCGGTTGCCCAGCGCTACCACTACCCGCGCCGCAGTTGAGCCGGCGCGATCCACAAACTGGATGAACGTCCCGGGCGGCTCGTCCCCGAAGAGCGGTGCGCCGAGGGGTGACCTGATATTGCCGAGCACCAGGGCAAGGGCGCGGCTCCGAAAGACCTCCACCGTCTGCCCGGCGGGCGCGGTGTAGGTGCGCACGGCCCGCGTGTCTGCCGGATGGAAGCGCCTGGCCTGCCGGTGCGCTTCGGCGACGGGCACGGGTCCGCCGACGAATTGCAGCTCGATGCGGGCCGCACGCGCCTCACCGGCGGCATCCGGCACCCACTGGACCTCAATTGCCACCTCGGCGCTGTCAAACCGCTCGCCGGCCTCACCGGATACCGGCTGCCCCCTGGCCCGAATCCAGGCGGTTCTGGGCGCCCCCAGCGCGACGGCGCCGGCCGCGCCGGCCGGCGGCAGGTCACCCGCCGACGCGGCCGGGTCCTCCCCCCTGGCCCGCTGGAGAGGCGAGAACCCTGCCCCCAGCGGAGTGCGGGGCGCAATCCCTAGCGCGACGGCGCCCGCCACCCCGCAGCCAATGAGGGCCACCGCCAGCTTCCGGCGCATCTTGGGACCAGCGGCTCGCGCGAATAGGTGCCACCACTGAGGGCTCCCCCTTGGCGATTGCAGACGCCGCCGGCAAACCGTGCGGGCAGCGTATCGCCTCGCCGGGACGCTCCCCTACGGCGGCAGTATACGCCGTTTCGGGGCCGCAAGCGACATGGCGCCAACCGTCGGGGACACGTACCACTTCTGGACTGGCCTGGACTATTCATGGCCGGAGATGCGTCCCCTCTCTCAAAGGGAGAGGGGTAGAATGAGGGCTCCTTCGGGAGAGCAGTCCCCTCTCCCTTGGGGACAGGGCGAGAGTGGGGGCCCCGCTCGTGAATAGTCCAGGCTAGCCGCGGCGGACTTCACCCCCGAGCCTCCCTCTCCCTGTCGAAGAGGCGCGCCCACCATGGCGTGGACGGAGTAGCGCGTTGTGAGTAGCGAGTAGGGTGTAGGGAGTACTTCCCCCTGGCCCAGGGTTCCCGCCGGAGGCGGAACGATCACAGGGAGAGGGAACTCAACGGCGCACCATCCGGCGGGAAGTGGTGACACCCTTACCGTATTGTCCGCGCGCCGGACACGCCGCCATGCCGTAGACTGCTGCTGCAGGGCATCTGGAGGGCGGGCGATACCGTCCTCCTGAAGGGATTTGGGTCCAGTCCATGGCCGCAGTAGCCATGGAGACTGCCCGGACAGGATACGCGGAGCGCGAGGCGATGGCTGCGGGAACACCAGCGTGGATGGGTTGGCTGGCGCTGGGTGCGCTGGTGCTGGCGTTTGCCGCCATCGCCTGGTGGCTCTTCCTGAGCCCGCTGCCGAACCGCATCCGGCCGGCCGGCACGACCGTGCGGGCACGCCGCGCACGGCGCCTGGTGGCGACGTTGATGCTGGTCAGCGCCGCCTCCTTCCTCACCGGCGCCCGCTGGGACGAGATCTGGCACCGGAAGTATGGCGGGTTCGGCGACGACTTCCTCTGGCCGCCCCATCTCATGCTCTATGCCTCGCTTGGCCTGAACGCCATCTTCGCCGCGCTAGGGCTGGGGCTGGCGTTGCGGGGCGCAGGAAGCCTGCGGGAGCGGTTCCGGCAAGAGCCTGTAATGGGCTTCCTGGGCTTGATGGCTACCTACCAGATGGCTTCGATCCCGTCCGACCTCCTGTGGCATGAGATCATCGGGCCAGACATCACCGCCTGGAGCCTGCCTCATGCCCTGCTTGCCCTCACCACAACCGCCGTGCTGCTGGCCGGGGTTGCGATAGCCCTCTCCGCCAGGGCCGGACCAGGCGGCTTGCAGCCGGACGAGGCACGCACGCCTGGGGACGGTGCGGCTTCATCTCTGCACCGCGCGTCCTACGGCCCGCACTCCTGGCGGAGGCTGCCCTGCGTCCAGCCAATGGAGCAGGTGGCGCTGGCGCTGACGGCCCTGAGCCTGCTGGCCCTGCTCCAGATCGGCACTACCGAGTGGGAGTGGAGCCGGCCGGGAGAGGTGGCCCGCGCCGTCCTTCAGCGCCCAGCGTGGGCCTACCCTGTGGTCGTTCTGCTCGTCGGGGTGGCCCATGCCTCGCTCGCCCTGCATGCCACACACCTCACCGGGGCGGCGACGGCAGTGACCGCCGGAGCACTGGGCGCCCAGATGGTGGCCATCGGCGCCGCTCGCCTGGCGCTGCCCCCGGGGCCGGCGCTCGCGTCGCACGCGCTCCTGCTGCCGCCCGCGCTGGCGCTGGACGCCTGGCACGCCTGGTGGCTCCGCCGGCAGGGGCGGATCACCGTGGCCACAGCCTGGATGGGCGCCCCGCTCTATACGGCCGTGTACGTCCTGGTGGCCTTCCCCTACATCGCCGCGTTCCTGCCGGCGCCACGGCTAGACGCAGCGAGCCGCCTGGCCACCGTCGCTATTGGCCTGCCGGCGGCGCTGGTCGTCAGCGGGGCCGGCGCGTACGTTGGGCGCTGGCTACGGGCCATCGGCAGTCCGGCGCCAGCGCACCTGCACCGGCTTGAAGAGCGATGAACTGCGCGCCGCTCGTCGTCAGTCGCGGCAGCAGGCCGGCATTGGTTCGCCCTGCGCCGGCTCGAAGAACGGTGAACTGAGTGCCGCCGATGCTGCCGAGAGGGCAGCGCCAGCCGAGCGCACGGCGGGCACAACGAGCTTTTCGCGCTGGTTGCTCCCTCACCCTGGCCAGGGTTCCCGCCGGAGGCGGGACGAGTGGAAGGAGTGGCGAGTGGCGAGTTTTCCCCCGCCCCAGGTTCCCACCGGAGGCGGGGCGACGACAGGCAGAGAGGGCTCGACCCCCACAGGGAGAGGGAAGGCAACGGCGCCGCGTCCGAAAGGCCCGGTGGCATCCGCGCACGGCAGGGGACTTTCCAGGAAGAGACAGCCGGCATATAATGGCTCTAGAATGACAGCGCTGGGGCCATCAGGCCCCAGTTGCCGCCAGGGGTCAGACGACCTCAAGCAGCCGGCACGGTCCGGGTCGCCGGGGTCCGATGGCCTGGTGCAGCCGGCAGAGCGATAGCACCAGACACGGGAGGTCAGCGATGCGGTCTCCCCTGGAACGGAACAGAGCGACGGCGGCGCCACTTCGCGTGGAGGTGCTTGCCTACGCTCCCACCGCCTTCTTCCACTGTACCCATTGCGAGGTCGTCTTCCGGCACGTCGGGCTAGGTCCCAAGATCCACGCTGAGCAGGAGGCGGCCGCCTTTCCCGACGACCTACGCCAGGAGTACGCGCTCCTGTCGGACTGGATACGCCGGCTGGTGGCGCGCTATGGCGGGCGCGTCGAGATCAAGGTCGTCGACGCCGCGTCGCTGGAGGGGTTCTGGAAGGCGCTGCGCTACGGCGTGCGCCGCTTCCCCGCGCTGATCACCGGTGGACGCGCCTATGTGATTGATGGGGATCTTGCTCACGCAGAGGAGGTCATCGAGAAGTTGGTGACTGATGCCCGTGGCGACGCAGGGCGCGCCGCCACGGTGGCCGTATGAGGAGGTGCATGAGTATGAACACACTCTTCGCCATGATCGCCGGCGCGGCGGTCATCTTCGTTGGCTACAACTACTACGCGCGGCGGATCGACCGAAACGTGATCCAGTCCGATCCCAAGCGGGCGACGCCGGCCACGCTGTACATGGACGGCGTGGACTTCGTACCGACCAGCCGCAACATCCTCTATGGCTACCACTTCAAGTCCATCGCCGCCGCGGGGCCCATCGTCGGGGCGATTACCGCCGGCTTCCTGTGGGGCTGGCTGCCGGCGATGCTCTGGCTCTTCCTGGGCGTCATGTTCATCGGCTGGGCGTCCGACTACAGCGCCATCATGGTCTCCGTGCGCAACGAGGGCGATTCCCTCTCCGCCATCGCGCATAAGCTGATCGCGCCGCGGACGCGTGTGGTGCTGCTGACCTTCATCTTCTTCTATCTGGCCCTGGTAGCGGGGGCCTTCGGCAACCTGATCGCCGGCGTGCTGGCCAGCCAGCCGGCCGTGCCCATCGCCATCATCGTCCTGGCCCTGATGGGCATGCTCGGCGGGCAGATGCTCTACCGGTGGAAGGTGGACCTGATCCTGGCCACGACCATTACCGTCCTGGTCACGGTGCTCTTCATCCTGCTCGGCCCGGCGGGGAACTGGACGGAGCGTGTGGGGGATCAGACGGTGGCGCACTACGGGCCGGTCAGCCAGCTAATCGTCAACGTGAACAGCGCCGTCAATAGTCTGACTGGGAACAGGCCGATCGCTGAATTCCCCGACTTCAGCCCCGTGGTCCAGCGCATCGGCGAGCGGGAGGGTCGGATCTCTATCATGCCCTCGTACATCTTCTGGCTGCTGGCCTCGTGCGTCTTCTATTACCTGGGGTCCATCCTGCCCATATGGCGGTTCGCCCAGCCGGTGAACTACATCGGGTTCTGGATCACGGCGGCCACGATCATCCTGGCGGCCCTGGGCGCGGGGCTGGCCGTCTTCTTCCGGCCGGACGTCGCTACCTTTACCCTGCCGGCGATCAAAGACCCGAGCCTGGGCTTCGCAGTGGAAGCGGGTAAGGCGTGGATGCCGCTGTGGCCGATGCTGTTCGTCACCATCGCCTGCGGCGCCATCTCCGGCTGGCACGCCCTGATCGGCTCAGTGGGGACGGCGCGCCAGCTAGAGAAGGAGACCGACGCCCTGCCGGTCGGCGGGGGCGCCATGTTCACCGAGATGGCGCTGGGGCTGCTCTCGCTGCTGGCCATCTCCGTGGCCGGCGCCGGCCTGGGGGCTGCGCGCTTCGCCAGTGGCATTGGCAAGTTCCTCAGCGTCTTCGGGCTGCCGGAGGCGTACGGGACGCAGATCGGGTTCGTCGTCTTCGTCGTCATCGTCATCACCGTGGTGCAGCTGGTGATCCGTGTGGCGCGGGTGAGCATTGCGGAGGCGGCGGGGGACCGGTTCCCCATCCTGCGTAATCCGCACGTGGGCATCCTGATCTCACTGGCGGTGATGTGCATCCTGGTGCTGAGTGGCACCTGGGTCTATCTGTGGCAGCTCTTCGGCTCGGCCAATCAGTTGATGGCGGCCCTGTCCATGCTGATCGTCACAGTGTGGCTCATCTCCACCCGCCGCAACCCAGCCTACATCGGTCTGCCGGGGCTCTTCATGTACGTCACCACCATCGCCGCCCAGGTGGTGATCGACTACAACCTGTGGACCACGGTGCTGGTGCCGAACTGGGGTAAGCCAGAGGCCATTGTGCCCGTGGTCGGCGCCATCCTCATGCTGGGGGTCTCGCTCCTGATCATCGCCGCCGCCCTGCTCATCGGCTACGATGGTGTTAAGGCCATGCAGCGCTACCGCGCCGCCGCCCCGCGCGCGCCGAAGGCCGCGCCGGCCGTGGGCGCTGCCGGCGCCGGCGACTAGGGAGTAGCGAGTGGCGGGTAGCGAGTAGCGAATGGCGGGCAGCCACGAGCCAGGAGTCAGAAGCCGGGGGTCGGGAATGGCACATCGCCGGGACGCGGAGATGGGACCATACCGCGAGAGCGCCGTCTCCGCGTCCCCACCGGCGGCGCCTGAGAGTTCGAGCGCTCAGGCTTCGCCCTCAGGGCGCGGGCCATCGGCGCCTGCCCTGAGCGCGGTGGTAGGGCCCGGCCTGAGGGCCGGCGGCGGGCGCGTGGCGCAGGCTGCCGGCGCCTTCACGCCGGCCAGCAAGTGGCAGGCCATTAAGGAGTTCTTCTATGGCCTGACCGGCCACGAGTTCGCCCAGACGGCCCTGGAGCTCCGCCACGAGCTTGAGGGCCTGTTCATTCTGGTGACCTTCGGCGACATCGCCGGCCTGCCGGTCATGCCCCCGTACTACTCCCTGCGGCTGCTGCCCTACGTCGTGCCCCAGATCGCAACCTGGAAGCGGAAGGTGCTGCGCGAGCGCCACCCGCTGGACCATGAGGAGCTGGATTTGATTGAGTTGTAGTGGTCAGGTGGTGATCACGTAGCTGTCAAGTTGTTATCAAGTCGAGTAGTCGATCACCACCTGACCACCACCTGACCACCACCTGACCAGCACTTGATCATCGCGAGGCGCAGCCGAGCGGATCACCACTTGATCATCACTCCATACGAGGAAGAGCAATGCCTGAGGAAGAAGCGGGCGCACAGCAGCAGGGGCGCCTGGGTCGCTTCGCTCAGACCCTTAAAGAGATCTTCTACGGCATGGCGGCGCATGACATGTCCCGCCAGGCGCTTCGCACCCGCGCCAGCATGGAGCATCTCTTCATCTTGATCACCATGGGCGACCTGCTGGGCGTGCCCATCCTGCCGCCGTACTACTCGCTCCGTCTGCTGCCGTACGTCGTGCCGCAGATCGCAACCTGGAAGCGGCGCATGCTGCGGGAGAAGGATCTGACGGACGCAATGGCATAAGGGAGCTACTGGCCATGGCGACAGCACCACCGGCACTGACTGCACAGCGATCGCTGCGCGCCGTCTTTGAGCAGCATCCCGAGCGCCGATACATCATGTTTGGCGGCAAGGGAGGGCTGGGGAAGACGACGTTCTCCGCCGCCACCGCCTACTGGCTGGCAAAGCGGGGCCATACGGTGCTGGTCTTCTCGGTCGATCCGCAGGCCAGCCTCTCGGACATCTTCCAGCAGGACATCTTCGGCAAGGGGCCGGTGCCGATCATGCCGAACCTGTGGGCCCAGGAGATCGACGCCGACCGGCGGATCAAGGAGTATCAGGATGAGATCCGCCGGAAGATCCTGGACATGTACGGGTTCGACCAGATCCCCGATGAGATCGAGCAGTACATCCAGGCCGCCTCGGCGGAGCCGGCGATGGAGGAGAGCGCCATCTTCGACGCAGTGGTGGACATCGTCGTCCAGGGTGACTACGACTATTACATCTACGACCTGGTCCCGCTCGGCCACGCGCTCTACTACCTGTCTATGGCCAAGGTCTACGACGAGTGGATCAACAAGATCACCCGGCTGCGGGAGCAGATGCGCGAGTATGAGGAGGTGGCCAGGATCATGCGCCGCCAGAAGACGCTGGAGGAGGACAAGATCCTGAGCGAGCTGCAGGACATCAAGAACCGCATCAACATCTCCTCGCGCATCCTGACCGACCGCGAGCGCACCGCCTTCTTCTTCGTGCTCGTGCCGGAAGAGATGATCATCCTTGATACCCGCAAGGCGGCCGACCTCTTCGCGCGGTTCGACGTGCCGATCGCCGGCTACGTCGTGAACCGCGTCTTGCCGGAGGAGCTGCGCCAGCAGGCCATCCCCGCCTATCTGCGCCACCGCATCGATATGCAGCGGCGCTACCTTGAGGAGATCCGCCAGACGTTTGGCCAGCAGGTTCTGGCCTACGTCCCTGAGCTGGAGCGGGACGTGACCGGCCTGCCCATGATCGAGCGGCTCGCCGAGATCATGTATGGGCAGACCTAACGACCTAACCCCCTTCCGGTGTCGGGAAGGGGAACGAGGACGGAATACGCATGAGCGCAGGCGGACGGACCACAACTACCGGTGCGATTGCTGAACCGATGCCGGCGTTCTTCGCCGCCCACCCGCAGCTCAAGTACCTGTTCTTTGGCGGTAAAGGCGGGGTGGGCAAGACGGTGATGGCCGGCGCCACAGCCTTGTGGCATGCGCGCCAGGGCCGGCGCACGCTGCTGGCCTCCACCAACCCCGTCCATAGCCTGACCAGCTTGCTGGGGCAGGACGTCTTCGGCCGCCATACGCCCGTTACCGGCGTGCCGTGGCTGTGGGCCTACGAGATCGACACGCGCGAGACGATCGAGCGGTCCAAGCGGGAGATCAAGGACAAGATCCAGTGGTTCCTCAAGTACGCGGAGATCAGCACCAAAGCGGATGAGTTCGTCGACTCGGCGACGATGAACCCCGCCTTCGAAGAGTCGGCCATGTTCGAGAACATGATCGACCTGATGTTCCGCGACGAGTACGAGGTCTACGTCTTCGACACCGCGCCCACGGCTAACGCCCGGCGCCTGCTGGGCATGTCCAAGGTCTATTCACTGTGGGTGAACAAGATGGTCAAGTCGCGCCAGGAGGCGCAGTCCCTGCGCGAGCTCCTCTCCTTTACCAAGAAGAAGGAAGAGGATCCGCTGATGGACTATCTCCTGAGCTTCCGCGACCGGATGGAGCACGCGCGCCAGCTGTTGACCGACCCGCAGAAGACGGCCTTCTTCTTCGTCACGCTGCCGGAGGCGCTCCCCATCGCCGTCATTTCGCGGTTCATCAACTGGTTCCACGACTTTGGCATCCCCGTGGGCGGGGTGGTGGTCAACATGGTGATTGACGCGGCCAGCGTGGACGAGCGCACCGCTGAGTTCGTACGGAACCGCGTGGCGATGCAGGAGCAGTACATGGCCCAGATTTGGGAGAAGTTTGACGGCGCCGTCCGCGCCATCGTCCCCCTCCTGGAGACCGAGGTGCGAGGCATCCCCACGCTGGAGCGAGTGGCGCAGGCCCTCTTCGCCGGCCTGCCGGCGCCGGCCGCGCCGGCGGCGGCGACAAGCCAAGCCGGCTAAGTATCCGCTGGTATGTTCGTGCGGGACAGGACGGCCGGGCATCAATGCACATGGCGGCACGAACATACCAGCGCCGACTTAGCCGGAGATGTAGCCCTGCTCGTACAGCCAGCGGGCGAACCGCAGGCGCGCCGTCGGAGCCAGCGCCGGTGGCGGGTCAGGCGCGACTTGAGGCTGCGCCTCAGCAGTGCGCGGGGTCGATTGCAGGCGGCGCCAGGCTTCCAGCGCCGCCTCGGCCTCCCGCCTGGCTTCGTAGTACTGGAGGGCCAGCTGTTCAAGCTCGGTATCGTCCTGCTTGCTCCGCATTACGGCGCGGTGCAGGCGCTGCTGTAACCTGACCAGCCGCCGTTCGGCGCTGGCGAGCCGTTCGGCGACGCGCTGTTCATCCATTCCTGGGCGCTCCCTCTCGCAACATCCTCAGGAAGTAAACGCCGGCCGCGCCCGTTTTGATGATCCTGCCGGCCGGTCTGCCGGCACGAAAGCGGCCGCCACCGGGGCGTAGCGCCGCGCCTGCCACCACCACCAGAGCCAGCGGCTGAGCGCCGCATCTGCCTCACCATGGGCCGTGCGGTAGTCGACGACGAGCCGGTCGAGTTCGGCCGCGTCGTAGCGCCGGCCGGTAAGGGCGTCGAGCCGCGCGCGGCGCAGCCGCGCCACGGCGGCCGCCCGCTCCCCTTCAGCGTCGGCCAGACGCCGGAGCAGTTGCCGGCCGTAAGTGATCATCAGCGTCGTAAGCGTCGTATCCATCACATCCATCGCGGTCATCGTGGCTGTTGGGCCCAATCTCCCCTGCACTGCAGAATGGCACCTGGTCCCGAGGCGACTGCCCTTTGGGTGCGACCCGGTCCAGGGCACGTCAGCACGGCGCCCGGCCGGCGTCCTGCCTGGACCTCGGAAGGCCTGTGCCACTGCGCGGGGGACGGTGCCGGCCGATGCCTCACACTCACTCAACGCTGGACTCGCCCCAACTTGGGGCATCCGGCAGATCCGCGCGCCTGCGTGCGCCCGCTCCGGTTCCGGAGACCCGCTCTGGAGACCCGATCCCGCCTACAAGGAGGGGTGCAGATGTAGCGACGACGGCATACCGCGTCCCCCTCGGCCGAACGGACCGCCCACCAGTAGCGCCCATGGTGTACCGCCACCGCAGGTAGCCGCGATCGGGCGATCAGCAAGGGCCGAACGGACTGCCTGCCGGTGGCGCCCCATGGTCTACACGCAATTAGCGTGCCGCTCATGGCGCGTGAACCGCATCTCCGGAACACTTTTCCGTCGCTTGGCGCGCCCAGGCGCGCGGGCCGATGCCACACTTGTGGACCCCTGGCTGAAACGCTCGCGGGCAGAAGGGCGCGTGCTGGCCTCTGTGGGGTCTGCACAGCATATCCGGATGTCTTGCGCGTACCCTGCACCACGGTCGATCTGGCCCGTTGCCATGCGCCATACTACGAGTGGCTGCCGAGATGTGGAGCCATACCATGAGAATGAGAATTGCTCGTGCGATGCAGGGTCGGCTGGCGCTGGTACTGGTAAGGCGCGTCACGTGGCCCGTGGTGCTGTTGTCTCTGGTGGCGCTCGCTGCGGCTGGCATCGCGAGCGGGGCGGCGCGGTCCATCGCCCGCGCTCCCGCACTCCCGGTCCCCGCAGCCCAGCCCGTGGCGGGGCCGGTGCGCCAGGAGGACACGCTTGAGCGGTGGGGGCAGCGTGCCCCCTTGCTGGAGGCCAACTCGGAGATCGCAGTGGCAGAGTTCGCCGGCAGGATCTACGTCATCGGCGGTTACCCGTCCACCCGCCGGACGGTGAACACCGTCCAGGTCTACGACCCGGCGCGTGACGCGTGGGACTACGCCCCGCCGTTGCCAGTCCCGACGCACCACACGGTGGCTGCGGCCGTGGACGGCCTGCTCTATGTCATTGGGGGCGAGGTCAGCCCCACCGGCATTGCGGCGCAGGACGTGTTCGTCAACACGGTCTACGCCTTCGACCCCGCCACCGGCGAGTGGTCACCGCGGGCCCCCATGCCCACCGCCCGCTCGGCGATGGCCGCAGGCGTGATCGACGGCCGGATCTACGTCGCGGGGGGACGCCCGCCACGGGGCCACGACTTCGCCGTCTATGACCCCGGCGCCGACACCTGGACGGTGCTGCCCGACCTACCGACGGCGCGGAATCACCTGGCGGCCGCGGCTATCGGCGGCAAGCTCTACGTCGCCGGCGGCCGCTTCGGCGCCGGCGTCGGCAGCGAGATGACCGCCGCCCTGGAAGTCTACGACCCCGCGAGCGGCGCCTGGACCGCCGCGGCCCCGCTGCCCCGCCCGCGGGCCGGCGTCAACGGGATCGGGGTGAACGGCTGCTTCTTTGTCTTCGGTGGGGAAGGCAACGACGCCCACCCCCGCGGCGTCTTCCCCGACGTGGACGTCTACAACCCCGCCACCGACAGCTGGCAGTCGCTGGAGCCTCTGCCGGTGCCGGTGCATGGCGTCACCGGCGCCGCCTTTCTGGACGGCTGGATCTACCTCCCCGGGGGCGGTACCGCCCGCGGTGGGAGTGGCGGCTCCACTATCCACCAGGTCTTCCGCGTGCTGGAGCGCTGCGAGTAGCGCCACCGTCCGTCAGGGCGGGAGATTTGCTGAGCGTTGGCCGCCGGTTAATGGCGCCTTAACGCCTTGGCGGGATACTGGGTAAGTGAAAGGACCCAGCTACGATGAGCGTTTCCCCGACTACGCTACCCCGGCTTTCCCCGATGCGCCTGCTGCGCGCGGGCGCCGTTGCGCTGCTGCTGGCGGGCGCAGGCTGCACGTTCCCCGGCGTCCGCGCCCAGCAGGCCCAGGACGCCTCGATCCAGACCGAAGCGCTGGCCCAGGATGCCACCGACGCCGCGGCGCAGGCGCCCCCCGAGGAGTTCTCGGCCGCTCCCGAGGCAGCGGCAACCGTCGAAGCCCCGCCGCCTGCCGCCGCGGCCGTGCCGGTCCCCGTCTCGCTCGCGCTCACGCCGGCCCAGACTGAAGGTCCGTACTTCAAGCCCGGCTCCCCGCAGCGCGACTCCCTGCTGGAACCGCGCATGGCCGGCACGCGACTGATCATCACCGGCCGGGTGCTCGCGCCCGACGGCACCCCCGTGGCCAACGCCAAGCTCGACTTCTGGCAGGCGGACGATCGCGGCGCCTACGACAACGCCGGCTACCGGCTGCGCGGCCACGTCTTCACCGACAGCAGCGGCATGTACCGGCTGGAGACGATCGTGCCGGGCGTCTATCCCGGGCGCACGCGCCACATCCACGTCAAGGTGCAGGCCCCCGGCGGGCCGGTCCTGACCACCCAGCTCTACCTGCCGGATGAGCCGGGTAATACCCGCGACGGCATCTACAACCCCGCCCTGCTGGTCACCGTGCAGGAGCGCGCTCCCGACCGCATCGTGGCCTGGTTCGACTTCGTCGTCACGACCTGACGCGCGCCACCGGCCATGAAACATCCAGGCTAGAAGGCGGTGGGGCAGAGGGCAGCGGGCTCGGCGCCAGTTCGGGAGCTACTTCGGGGCAGTAGGAGCCGGCTTGTCCAGGATGGCCTGGATCTGGCCGGCCAGGTTCTGGAAGAAGCCGGTGTCGTACTGGACCTGGCCCCGCACCGCCTTGGCGATCTCGGCGTTGAGGACCTGCTCCACGTCGTTGGCCAGGAAGTTGTGGGCGGTGTAGAAAGGCTCGTCCAGTTCCATCGACCGCGCCAGGGCGGCCATCACCCCGGGCGGCATGTCGGGGGCGTTGAGCACCCGCGGGTCGGTGTAGACGTCCTTGCGCACGCCGAAGTGGGCCGAGGTCTGGCCGCTGACGGGGCTGGGGAAGCCCATGATCACCCCCGTCTCCTTCTCGGCCAGGAACTTCTGGAACTCCCAGGCTTCGTCGGGGTGCTTGGTGATCCTGGCCATGCCCGTGGGCGTGAGGAAGAAGGCGCCGCCCCGCCGTCCGGCTGGGCCCTTGGGCATCAGGCACAGGCCCCACTGGATGCCCGCCGGGTTGAGGGCGTTGGCCACCAGGCGCCGGTCACCGGGGTTGAAGCCGGCGGCGAAGGCGGCCTTCCCCTGTTCCAGGAGCTGGCGCGGGTTGGGCGTACCGGGGTTCAGCGCCACAGCGCGGTCCTTGTGGTAGCGGTCGAGCCACCAGGTGATGGCCTCACGGGAGCGCTCGCTGCCGATGAGGGTCCGCTTGCCGTCGGGGGAATAGAGGTCGCCGCCGAAGGCGCGGGTGATGGCCATGAAGCTGAAGTCGCCGCCAAAGTTGCGCCCGCCGCCCCAGAAGTCGACGTCGGTGCCGCTGCGCTTGGTCAGCCGCAGGGCGGCCTGGCGCAGGTCGTCGTAGGTCCAGTTGTCGTCGGGGATGCGCAGGCCGTTCTGCTGGAAGACGTTGATGTTGTAGAACAGGCCGACGCGGGCCATGAAGGCCTTGTAGGGGAAGGCCCAGATCTTCCCGTCGATGATCTTGAGGGCCTCGATGGCCTTGGGGAAGAAGACGTTCAGGTCATACTTGTCCCGCTTGATAAACGGATCGAGCTGGGTGAGCATGCCCTGGGCGGCCCAGAAACCGAAGAAGGCCTCGTCGTCCGCCTCCAGGAACATCACGTCTCCGATGGAGTTGGTGCTGAACAGCACCCCCAGCTTGGTCAGATACTCGTCGGTGAACTCCACCTGCACCTTGATATGCGGGTTGCGCTCCTCGAAGACGGGGATCCGTGTGGCGAACGTGTGTTCGGCCTCCGTTGAGCGCCAGACCAGGCGCAGGGTGACGGGCGCCTTCTCAGCGCGCTTCATCCCCGGGGTCGGAAATGGCCCGCAGGCGGCCACCGCCGCGGCTGAGCCGGCCGCCACGCCCGCCAGCAGCTGGCGTCGCGTTTGGCCCGCACCGGCCGCCGGCGCCGTCGCGCCCCCTTCCATCCGATCGCCTTCCTGCAACGTGCGTGGCATGTCCGTACTCCTCCCGCGGTAGCATGTTACCGGCCGGCGGCGAAAAGTCAAGCGCCCGAGGCGCGCGGCGGAGGGCGATAGATTGGCGAAGCCGGCGGTATTTCCATCAGCTCCAGCCGGTTTCCATCTGGATCGGTGATGAAGGCCAGCCGCTGGCCCGCACGGCCGGTGCGCGGCGCCGCCGCCGGCGCAACGCCCAGCGCCGCCAGATGCGCCAGCGTCGCCGCCAGGTCATCGACGACCAGGCAGGTGTGGGCATAGCCCACCGGCTCCGGCGGCTCCTGGATGGGGTTCTTCCCGTTGGGGAACAGCTCGATAAACTGCCCGGGCGCGAACTCCAGATAGACCAGCTGCGGCGAGCCGTCTTCACGATTGGCGCGAAAGGCCTCCCGCGCGCCGAAGGCCGCCTCGTACCAGCGGATGCTCCGCTCCAAGTCGCGGACGCGGAAGGCCACGTGCCCGAACCGCACGCCCGGCGCCGGCCTCTCGCTCATACTCATCTCATTTTCCTTCCTGCAACGTTCTTCGACATCGTCCTTCAAATAGCCTGGATTCTGCGCGGCCAGCGACGAGTCCCGTCTCCCTTTGAGAGAGCGGGAGCCCGCGCAGCGGGCAGCGGTGAAGGCTCCGCTCAGAAACAATCCTAAGTGAGCCGGCTCTGGGCCCGTGCCGTCCAGCGTCTGGCCGCCTTCTCAGCCGGTGGCCTCGCTGACCGCCAGGAAGATCGGGCTTGACCAGGCCACGTGCCCATCTTGCTGCGTCACTCGCACGATGTACGGATCCCGGCCCCTGGCCGGGGCCGCCGCGCGGTAGACGAAGGCGACGTCTAGCGGCTGCGCAGGGCCTGGATCGCGCTCCACCTCCACGCGCTGGCTCTCGCCCCCTGCATCCACCACCATCGGGCGCGCGCCCAGGTCGCGCGGGCTGAAGGAGAATGTGGCGGGGCCGCTGGCGAAGCGGAGCACGGCGTCGTCCGGCGCCTCGCACTCCACCACCACCCCGTCCCAGTCGCCAGCCGTCTCCGAGCGCCAGCGGACCACCTGCTCGCCGGCTTCGATCACCCCTTGCTCCGGCTGGTCGAAGCCCCAGCCGGCGGCGGCCACGATGCGCCCGCGATCCAGGGATAGCGTCCCGTCCCAGCAGGTGAGACGGTGGCGCGCGCGGATCCGTGCCCCCGTCCAGCCGATCCGCAGGTGGTGGCGCCCGCGGGGCAGGGCCGGCGGCGCAAACGGGTACGCGTACACCACTTCCGGCCGGTCGAGCCAGCGCAGCACCTCCACCCGCCACAGCGGCGCCGTGCCACAGACCTGCACCGCCAGCTCGACAGTCTCCCCCTGACTGCACTCCAGGATCGAGCCCACGGGAGCGCTCCGGCCGCCTGCCCTGGCCACCACGTCCAGGAGGATGCGGGCGCCCGTGGTCGCGTACGTGCGGTGTGCCTGCAGGGCCTCCCAGATCGCGTCGCGGCTTCGCTCCGCCGCCAGCACCGCCGTCAGCCCGCCACCGGTGGCGAAGTGCCCCCGCGGCGTCGCGCTCATCCCCGGACGGGCGGTGTGGTCGTCGCTCCCGGCCGAGAAGCCGAACACGGCGCGGCGCCGGAAGGCCTCGCCGGCGAACCACTCGAAGACCCCCCAGCAGGAGCAGATCTCCACCAGGGGCATCAGCGCCTGATCGAAATAGTTGGCCAGGTTGGCGTAGCGCCCGCCCACGTGGGGGATGAGCAGCACGTCGTCGCGCCCGCGGAAGGTCTCGTACAGCGCGGAGACGGGGTAGCGATCCGTCGCCTCGTCCGAGCGGTCATAGACCTGCCAGTGGCTTGAGCGATGCAGGTCGTAACGCTGGCCGGCGCCCCCGCGAAAGTGCACGTTATGATCGCCCCCGCCCGGCGTGTTGCCCGACCATTCGTAGCCGGCAAAGGTGATGAACCGGTGCGCCTCATCGTACTCCTGCGTCTTACGCATGATCTGCTCCCAGACCGCGCGGGTGATCTGGAAGTCGTTGCCCTGGTGGCCGACGAAGTCGATGGCGGCGCACTCGCGGGCGAAGGTGAAGTACTCGTCCAGGGTGCCGCTGCCGATCGTCTCCTCGGTCTGGGCGTGCAGGTCTCCCCAAAAGACGCGGTACGGGGGAGCCGATGGCGCGCCCTCGGCCGCTGCGTGAGCGCCGGTCGAGGAGTGCGTCGATGAGTGCAAGGCGGCCGGAGAGCAGCGCACCGGGTTGCTCGTTCCCTGTAGGCCGGTGGCCTCGTCGGTGAACGGGAGGCGGTATACGCCCGGCTGGTCCAGCCGCGCCGGCTGGCGGCGCCGCCAGACGACGTTCCCCCAGCGGTCGCGCGCTACAACGGTCAGCGCGAACCGCTCGCCGGCCCGCACGTCCGTCGGGGCGTGCACGCGCAGGTGGTCCGGCGGGCCGGCCACGACCGGCAGCGTCACCGGCTCGCCGGTCGGCACGTACACGCCGGTGCCAAAGGCGTCGAGCAGCACCTTGAAGCGCATGCGCCCGGCGAAGGTCTGGGCGCGGGCTCCCGGCGAGCCGCCCGACCGGTCGCCGATGGTCACCAGCAGCCGGTCACCCGGCCGCACGGCCGCATCTCGCACGCGGAACTGGATAACCCGCTTCCAGGGGCGCACACCCAGCTCGCTGTCGTAGCGCGCCTCGATCCGGCAGGGAGGAGGGATGGTCCAGGCGATGGTGCAGTAGTCTGGCGCGGCAGGATCAGAGAACTGGGGCGCGCCCCAATCGCTGATGGTGTGGAAGGCGATGCGCAGGGCCCCGCCGTCGTCGATGCCGTACAGCCCGGCAACGTACTCGATGGTCCAGGTGCCAAAGGCCCCGGCCACGACCGGTTCGGCGGGAGTGATGGTCGCGCGCCCGTACCGGTCGTCGCCGGGTGGCGCGAGCGGTGGCCAGGTGGCTGAAGGAAGCAGGCTCATGGGTGGCTTGGTCGGCTTGGTCAAGGTTCAGACGGGACCGGCCATGGCCGCGCGCTCCAGGGGGTGGGTAAGCTCCGCCAGTGGCAGGGAAACGCGGGCGCCGCCCAGGTGCGATGCGTAGATGGCCAGGATCAATTCCAGCGCCGCGCCGGCGTCGTACCCGCTATTTATCGGGGGCCGGTCCTCCTCTACGGCAGCCAGCAGATCGCGCACCAGCGCCTGATTGCTGGCAAAGAAGGCGCCCGCATCCGGCGGGGCACCGCTCGGTACGGGCATCGGCTCCGGCTCTAACCGCTGCCACGCATCGGGGGAGCCGGGCAGCACGAACGGCCGCGGGTAGAAGTACACCGGCGAACCGGGGTCGCTCCAGAAAGCCAGGATACCGGCCGTACCGCACACCTCCAGGTGGTAGTAGGCGCTGCCGCCCCCATCCGCCGCCCGCGTCGACTCGAACGTGGCGGTGACCCCGCCGTCGAAACCGTAGCCGGCGATAATGTCGTCCCCCGCAATGGGGCCGAGGTTCTCTGTCTGCGATCGCCCGACGTCGGCGGGGCCGGCATCACGCCCGTTTGCCAGGACGCGGGCGTGGCACCAGCGCGCGTCCCCCGCGAAGAAGCGCAGCAGGTCCATCAGGTGCGTGCCCAGCACGAGCAGGTCCTCGCCCCCGCTCCGCCGGTCCTGCTTGCCAAAGGTGCGGATCACCCGCAGGCGCCCGATCTTGCCGGCGCCCACCAGGTCACGCACCAGGCGGGGCGCCGGCCGGACTCGGTTGTGGTGGGCGACGCTGAGCTTCACCCCCCGCGCGTCGCACGCCGCCAGGATGCGGTCGGCCTCGTCCAAGGACGTGGCCAGCGGCTTCTCGCAGTAGATTGCCTTCGCGCCAGCGCGCGCCGCGGCCGTGATCATCGCCTCGTGCCGGTCCGGCCAGCGCGTCGCCACCGCCACCACGTCGGGGCGTTCCGCCTCCAGCAGCTCGTGATAGTCGGCGTACTGCCGGCGAGCGCCGATCCGTTCCGCGACGCGCTGGCGTCCCGCCTCGTCCGGATCAGCCACCGCCACCACCTCCACGCGCGGCAGGCCGGTGAAGGCGTGGTCGATGCCGTGTCCGTAGTTCCCGCAGCCGGTGTGCCCGATCACCGCCGCCCGATAGCTGCCTCGATACATGCGTGGCTCCTTCCTGCTCCCCATTCGAGCCCCTCCCGCGCCCCTGAGGCTTCTGAAGAGAGGGGAAGTTTACGCGTCACGTATGGGGAACCGCACGGGGGCGTGCCCCGCGGCGTTGGACTGGAGCATGGCCAGGATGATGGCGACGGGGATCCTGGCCTCCCGCGCCGTATAGCGAGGCGGGCGGCCTTCCTCAATGGCGCCGAATTGCCTGAGAGCGATGGATGGACGGCGTATACTACGTGGGTGACCATCAGTGCTCTAGCATTCTTGCTCCTGGTACAGGGGTCACATGGCTGCTGGCCCGGCCCTGAGAATGCATGGCCGGCAAACTGTTGGCGCCTCGCCGGGAGCAGGAGTGCCACGGAGCTGATGGCCGGTCACATCGCGCCCACGAGCAGGTGCTGACCATGGCAACGCCCGCTACAGTGCGCTTCCAGGCCGGCGACATCTGGGATACGCCGGATGATGGCAAGCGGTACGAAGTGATCGACGGGAGGCGGTACGTGACCCCGCCTCCGGCAGCCAAACACCAGGGCGCGTCAGGGGTCTTGTTCGGTTACCTGTGGTCCTGGATCTGGCCGCGGCGCGCCGGCCGCCTGTACGCCGCCCCGATAGCCGTCGTGCTCGACGACGAGAATGCGCTGCAGCTCTCAAGGGCAATGGCAATGATGCCCTGATAGAGTTGATAGCCGTCGTGCTCGACGACGAGAATGCGCTGCAGCCGGACCTGGTGTACGTCTCCCAAGAGCGCTCGACGATGATTACCGACCACGGGATCGACGGGGCCCCGGATCTGGTCGTCGAGGTCCTGTCGCCGAGCACTCGCGCATGCGACCTGGGGATCAAGATGCGGCGCTACGCGGCGTCCGGCGTGCCCCACTATTGGGTGGCCGATCCGGAGGCACGGAGCCTAACCCCGTACCGGCTTCGCGAAAGCGGCTACGAGGCCGGCGCCACCTGCGGCCCGGGAGCCGTCTTCGAGCCAGACCTCTTCCGCGGACTGCGCATCCCCATTGATGAGCTGTGGGAGTGAGTATTGCAGCATGGCCCAGCTGTCGCAGCTCAGCTCGCTGGAGCAAGCCCCATTGATAGGCCATGGGAGCAACCGCAGCAGCGCCCTGCGGCCGGCTGGCGGCAAGGGTACGGGCAGGGGAGCCCAGCAGCCCGCGGGCGGGTAAGGCATTGGGGAGCGCATAGACATGCTAGACCACGATGGACGCAGTGGCCTTGAGAAGCGCATGAACGAGATAGACACGATTGCCGGCGCTCCCACCGGCCGAGCGCTGATCGAGGCGGCGCGAGCGCGCCGCGTCGGCGCGCCCCTCTATCTCCGCTACGCGGCCGAGGCGGGGAGCGCAGGCGACCTGCTCCGGCAGGCGGCGTGCGCGCTGGACTTTGCCGTCCAGGTCCTGGGCGAGGCGGTGGACGTCTACGCCGCTGGCGTCTCTGGGCCTACCGCGGAGCTTGCCCATCTGGCGCTCACCGTCCGCCACCGCGATGGCTCCGTGGCGCTGCTGGGCATTGGCGCCGGCCAGCCGCGCGCGGACAGCGGCCCGCTGCCCCCACCGCGGCCGGAGCCGCCCAGCCTGCTGCTCCTGGGCGACCAGGGGGCCGTCGAGCGGTACCCTGGCACCGCAGGCCCCGACATGGGGCCGGGAGTGGCGCCCGCCGGTGACACGCTGGAGCGCTACGCCGCGGCCGTCCGGCGTTCGCTGGCCAGCGGCCGGCCGGAGGTCATTGCCGGCCATGAGTAGGACTTCCTTATCCTGCCGCTCGTCCGGCCGGCTAGTGGGTCACTTGGCATGGCTGTGGCCAGTGGCTCCCCGAGTGGAATGGCAATCGGCATGACAAAGGACCCACTAGGTGGAGGCCGTTGCCGGCCATGAGTGAGACGCGGCGGGCCGGCGAAGCGCCGCTGTACCGGCTGGCGCTGCTCAGCAACGCCATGCACCAGGACAGCTACGCCCGCGCCTTTGCGCGACACCTGCGCCTACGCATCGTGGCGGTGATCGACGAGCCGGGGCAGGAGCCGTACGTCGTCGCGCGCAACCGGTCGCTGGCGGCGGAGTACGGCGTCCCGTACGTCGAGTCGCTCGACGCCCTGTCGGACCCCGAGATCGATGCCGTAAGCGTCGGCGCCCAGATCGAGCGGCGCGACCGGCTGGCGGTGGAGGCCGCGCGGCGCGGCAAGCACCTGTGGCTGGATAAGCCGCCCGCCGCCACCGCCCCTCGCGCCGAAGCCGTCGCCGCCGCTGTGGCCGGCGCCGGCGTCACCGCGCTGGTCTTCAGCCACCTGGCCGCTCCCTGGGTGGTGGCGCTCCGGCGCACCGTGCAGGCCGGCGCGATCGGTGACCTGCTGGCGCTGCACCTGGACTTCCACTTCGCCAAGGGCGACGCCCGCGGGCTGGCCACGCGGCGCGTCCCCTCCGGCACCGGCCCGCGCGACGTGTGGACCTTCCGCGACGCCGCCGGCGGCGCGACCGATCCGACGGAATCGTCGCACCATGTGATCGCCAAGCGCGAGCTGGCCGAGGTCGGCTGGTACCCGCTGGCCCTCGTCCAGCACCTGTGTCCCCAGCCGGTGCGGCGCGTCTACGCCACGGCCGGTGCCTATTTCTTCCCCGAGCACCGCGACCTGGGCCTGGAGGACTTTGCCACCCTGTCGCTTACGCTCGACGGCGGCCCCGTCGTCACCCTCTCCACCGGCCGGACCGGCCGGCGCAGCCATCCGGCAGGGCGGATGGCGGTCCGCGCCTGCGGGACGCGGGGGACCATCGCCCTCGACGGCGGGCAGCCGGCCCTGCTCATCCACGGAGGGGCATCCGCCGGCGCTGGTGACGAGCGGGCCCACCGGCTCATCCTCGCCTGGGGCGACAGCGTCGGCACGCTGGCCCTGGTAGAGCACTTCGTCGCCTGCCTGGACGGCACCGCCGCTCCGGTGCTGACCGCCCGCCAGGGCTGCGCCCTGATGCGCGTGATCGACGGCGCCTACGAGTCCGTGGCCTCCGGCCAGCCGGTGGACCTCTGACGCCGCGCTCGCGCCAGGCATAATCCCGGGGACCGTGGGGGCCACGGTGATCCGTTACCGTTCGGAAGACCCGGTAGCGCTCATCCCGCGAACCGCGGGGACGACACAGCATACGGACAGCATACGGACGGAGAGGAGCGACGCGAACCGTGTATCGAGCAGCGCTGATCGGCTGCGGCGGCGTGAGCCGCGATCATTCCAGGGGGCTTCAGGCGGCGCGAAACGTCCGGCTGGTGGCCCTGTGTGACGTCTATGAGCCGAACCTAGAGGCGGCCGGGCGGGCCTATGGCGTGGACCGGCTCTACACCGACTACCGCACGCTCCTGGAGCGGGAGCGCCCCGACCTCGTCGCCATCTGCACGCAGGCCCCTCAGCACGCGCCGATCACCATCGCCTGCGCCGAGATGGGCGTGAAAGGGATCATCTGCGAGAAGCCGATTGCGCTCACCCTGGGCGAAGCGGACGCGATGATCGCCGCCTGCGAGCGGGCGGGGACGCGCCTGGCCATCAATCACCAGACGCGCATGATCCCCAACACCTTCCTCGTCGAGCGCCTGCTGCAAGAGGGGGCCATCGGCGAGGTGCGTGCCGCTCGCATGCTCGACAAGGGCGGGCGCCCGGCGGGAAACTCGCTGATGGAGCTGCTGACCCACGTCTTCGATCTGCTCCGCATCTATGCCGGTGATCCCGCCTGGGTGTCCGGCCACCTGACGGTCGGCGAGGCCGGGCCCGGCCAGCCGGATAGCCGACAGCGACTGGCGACGGTCCGCGACGTCGTCTACAGCCAGACGGCCTGGCCGCGCGACCGCGACTGTGGCCTGGTGCTGGGTGACCGCTGCAGCGCCACCTTCGGCTTTGGCCCGCGCCCCGGCTGGCACACGGGACTGACCGCGACCCTGGAGTCCTACTTCCAGCCGATCCGCAGCGCCGCGACCGGCGAGGCCTGGCACCCTAGCCTGGAGCTGCTGGGCACCGACGGGGTGCTCTTTCTGGGCGGAACGAGCAACCACGTGGACGTCTATCTACACCGCGGTCCCTGGGCCCCGCCGGGCCGCCTGGAGCGCTTTGACGCGCCAGCGCGGGAGATCGCCCCCGGCCCATATCAGGAACGCGGCCGGCAGGCGCCGTATCACACGGCCATGGTGGAGGAGCTGGTCGCCGCGATCGAGGAAGGGCGCGAGCACCGCAGCAGCGGGCGCGATGGGCGCTGGGCCCTGGAGATGATCATGGGCGTCTACGAATCGCACCGCCGCGCCGGCGCCCGCGTCCCCCTGCCGCTCCAGGACCGCGGCCATCCCCTGGAACGCTGGCTCGGTGAGGAGAACCTGCCCCTGCCGCAGAAGCCGCCGTCGCCGGTGAAGGCGCTGGCGGTGTAGGCGGCGCCCCCACCCTTGGAAGCTTGGTCGAGTTCAGCGTGCCCGAAACAACCGGCGCGAGCTGGCGATGTAGGCGGCCTCCACCCCTGGAAGGGTTGTAGGTTCCCTCCAGGCGCGCGGTGAGAGCGCCGGCAGAGAAGCTGGTGGTACCATCGACCGCGTGCCCTTGGGGGTAAGGGTAGTTCTGGGGCTCGCGCCGGCAGGGAGCGAGCCACGTGTGTTACGGGGAGGGAGCAAGATGGATCGCAGCCAGCAGGGCCGGTTCGCCAGCCGGCCCATCCAGCAGGTCATTCGCCGGACGAAGGGAGCAGGGATCGCACTGAGCGCCCTGCTCCTGCTTCTCGCCCCGGCCGTGACGCAGGGGCAGCCGTTGCCGGCCCAGTCGGCGACCCCTGCCCTGGTCGGGAAGAATGTGCGCGTCTCGACCCATGACTTCTTTCCCACCGACCCCTACTTTTCTGAGGTCGGCCAGCCACCGGACGTCTTGCAGCAGAATGAGCCGTCGATCGCCGTGCATCCCACCAACGCGGACCTCATCGCCGTGGGCATGAATGACGTGCGCACGCTGGCCGTGACGGGCGACGCCTGGCAGGGCCTGGCGGTGTCGACCAACGGCGGCCGGTCATTCGACTTCGAGGCGCTGATCCCGGGCTTCCCTACCGACACGTCGCCGGAGGGGTTGGCCTCTCCCATCCGCGGCAATCGCGCGGCCAGCGACCCTTGGCTCTCCTTTGACAACTTCGGCCACCTGTTCTTCGCCTTCATCGCCTTCCAGCGCACGCCGCCCGGCCGCCCGGACTTCGACCCGCAGGACACCAATGCGATCGCCGTCGCCAAGTACCAGGTCACGCCGGATGGCGTCGCCTACCGCAAGACCGTCGTGGTCGAACGGGGCACCGTGGGCCTGGGGCGCCAGGAGGACAAGGAGGCGCTGGCCGTCGATAACTCTCCGGCCTCCCCGCACCACGGGAACGTCTACGTCTGCTGGGCGCGCTTCACAGGGGCGCAGGACCACCTGAAGGTGGCCCGCTCGACCGACCATGGCGAGACCTACTCCCTGGCGGACGTGGCCGCTGCCAGCAACATGCAGGGCTGCGCCCTGGCGGTGGCGCCGAACGGCGACGTCTATGTCTCCTGGCGGACGTTCGACCCCAATCCGCTCGTCTCCAACCCGCAGGATAGCGCCATCTTCGTGGCCCGATCCACCGACGGCGGGGCGACGTTCGGCGCGCCGGTGAAGGTCGCCACGTTCGTCGATTACCGCCAGAACGCCAGCCGCACGCCGCCGGTGTTCCGCACCTTCGCCCTGACCAGCCTAGCGGCCGACGAGCACGGCGTCTACGTGGCCTGGCAGCAGAAGAACCCCGGCAGCGGCGCCGACGTGATGATCAGCCGGTCGAAGACCAGCGGCGCAACCTGGGAGGCGCCGGTCAGCCCGCACTCACTGGCGGGCCACCAGCTGATGCCTTCGCTGGCGGCCGCCGGCGGCCGGCTCTCCGTCATCTGGTACGACAGCCGCAGCGAGCCCAGCTTCAATCCCAATGGCCCCGTCAGCGGCCAGTGTCCGGCCGGCGCTACCACTGGCCGCGGCTGCACCGGCATGGACGTGTTCTATGCCCAGGCCAGCACGGGCGCGGCCGGGCCCCTGGCCTTTGGGCCGGAGCTGCGCCTCACCGAGCAGTCCTTTAACCCCAATCTGCTCGGCTCCATTCGCGCCATCACGCCCTTCATCGGCGATTATGTCAGCGTCGCGGCGAACGCCACCACCGCCTACGCCGTGTGGGGTGACAACCGCGACATCAACCCCAGCGCCAACGCCCAGGAGGACGGCGATCCGGCCACCAATCCCGCATCGCTGATCAACGTGCGCTCGCGCGATTCCAACATCTACTTCCAGAAGATCAGGAAGTAGCGTCGCCGGCCGGCGCGCCGTCCCGTACACTGCACGGCGCACGCCGGCTCGGCGCGGGCGGGCAGGGCACCTGCGGCCCCGGCCAGCGGGGCGGCCATGGCGCTCCGGCCTCGCGCGAGCGGGTAGGGGGCCGGAAGGTGCCTGCGCCCCGCGCGCGGCGCGAACGGCGTGAGACGTGAGAAGGGAGGATGAGCCTGGTGATCTGGAAAGAGGTCGTCGCTAGCCTGTACGCCTGGGACCTGCTCGACGAGGGGCTGGACCACATTCTGGACGTGCTCCAGCGGGAGACGCTGACCAATTGCACCTACCTCGTGGCGCTGATGCACGACGAGAAGCGCCCGTTAACGGACTTCTACTACCCGCACAACCCGCGCCGGAAGGTCTACTGGACGGAAGACTCGCGGGCCTACTGGCAGCCCAACCCGGACAGCTACCGGCACAGCCGCATCAAGCCCCGCCTCTCCGATAACGATGAGCTGCGGGGACGCGACTGGCTCCAGGAGCTGATCGACGGCTCGCGCCGGCGTGGCATGGGCACCGGCGCGGAGCTCTCGCACACCTGGCTCGACAAGGAGCGGGCCGCCGGCGAGTTCGCCGACTGCATCCAGCGCGACATCACCGGCCGTCCGTTCGACCAGCAGATCTGCTTCAACCACCCCGACGTGCGGGCCTACGGCATCGCCCTCTACGTCGATCTGGCCGCGCATTACGACATCGACTTTGTGCAGACCTGCGTGCGGGGCTTCAACCCCGGGCGCGTCTCTGGCCCGAGCGGTGTGCCGTTTACTTCCAGCGAGGTGCAGCGCCTGACCGGCATCACCCTCGGCGGCTGCTTCTGCGACTACTGCCGCGCGGGGGCCGAACGGCGCGGCCTGCACTGGGACGCCATCGTCGATCGGCTGCGCTGGATCGCCGGCGGCTATGACCGCTACAACCACCGCCAGGCCTTCGAGCTCAACCTCCTGTGGCGTTCCACCACCACGGCCACGGCCCTCCTGGCGGAGGTCCCTGAGCTCTACCAGTTCCTGAAGTTCCGTACGGACAGCATCACCGAGTTCTTTGGCCAGATCTACGAGGCGGTGCACCAGGTGAAGCCGGGGATCGACGTGCGCCTGAACCACTACGCCGCCTACCCTGAGCTGATGGGCCTGGATTTGAA
Source organism: Chloroflexota bacterium (assembly GCA_034437795.1). Taxonomy (GTDB): domain Bacteria; phylum Chloroflexota; class UBA11872; order UBA12225; family UBA12225; genus DAOTTI01. The sequence continues at coordinate 44,680 of DAOTTI010000200.1, forward strand.
GAGCGTTGGGCAATTTATGGATAGCGTGCGCAGCTCCGACTACTCCGAGCAGACGGGCGACCCCGCGCGCATGGAGTGGAAGCGGGCCTACCTGCACGGCATCCGGCGCGCCATCGGCATCGACAAGTACTTCCTCTCCGCCATCTCACCCCGCCCCAAAGCGACGCCGGAGCTGGTCAAGCAAGGCATTCTCATCTCCGCCCAGTGCGGCGCCGACGCCCTCACCATCGGCCACTATGATGGGGCGTGGATGAACTGCCTGCGGGCCATCAAGGAAGGGCTGGCGGAGGCGGGAATAGAGATTAAGTCGTGATCAGGTGGTTGTCAGGTAGTGGTCAGGTGGTGATCAAGTGGTTGTCAAGTGGTTGTCAGGTAGTGGTCAGGTAGTGATCAAGCGATGATCAAGTGGTGATGACGTGGTAATCAGGTGGCAGATGGTGGGTGAGGGAAGGAGATGCCGGGGTTCGAGCCGCTAGAGATCTGGCAGCTAGCGTAGGCGCTGGCCGTGGGCATTTATCGGGCCACAGCTTCCTTGGCAGACGAACGTTTCAGTCTTACGTCGCAACTCCGCCGCGCCGCCGCGTCGGTCGGAGCGAACATCGCCGAGTGCTATGGCCGGCGCAATACGCAGGACACGAGCCGCTTCCTGTACATCGCCAGGGGATCACTCATGGAAACGCAGAGCTCCCTCTATCTTGCCCGCGACCTCGGCTTCCTGCCGTACGAACAGGCATCCTCGCTGGTGCGAGACACCGCCCGACTGTCGGTCAAGGTACGTTCGCGATGCCGCGGCCAGCTACGACGCCGCTTCCGACGAAGACCATCTGACCACTACCTGATCACCACCTGATCACAGCGAGCGAAAGCGAGCGGACCCCCACTCAACGAGGAGAAACCCCATGAACATCGAACTCGCCCTTGGTGAGCAGCGCTTTTCGGTTGACGTGCGCGTGCCGGATGAGCAGATCACTATCGCCCAGGCGAAGTACACGCCGGCGACGAAGACCTGGGAGGAGGTGGTGGAGGAGGGGCTGCGTAACCCCATCGGCGCGCCGCCCCTGCGCTCCTTCTCTTTGGCCGGCAAGAAGATCGCCGTGATCACCGACGACTGGGGGCGGCCGACTCCAGCCTACCGCGTTCTGCCGGCCGTCCTGCGCGAGCTGCACGCCGCCGGCGCAACCCCAGAGAACGTGACCATCCTCACCGGTAGCGGCGTGCATCAGCCGATGGGCCACGATGACCTGGTGCGCAAGGTCGGCGCCGAGCAGGTAGCCAGGTACCGCTGCCTGCCGCACGACGCCTTCGACGAAGCGAACATGACCTACATCGGCCTCTCCCCGCGGGGCACACCGGTGTGGATTAACCGCCTGGTGGCGGAAGCGGACTTCAAGGTGGTGGTAGGGCGGATCGCCCCGCACAACACGCACGGGTACGAAGGCGGCGCCAAGATGATCACCCCCGCCACGTCGTTCTGGCTCACCGTGCTGCGCAACCACTCCTGCAACTTCTCGCCACACTGCGAGTACGGCTCCTACGGCCAGAACCCGTCCCGCGCCGACGTAGACGACATCGGCGAGATGGTGAACCTGAACTACATCGTCAACTTCGTGGTGAACCGGTTCGGCGAGCCCCTGCGCGCCTTCTGCGGGCACCGGCTCTGGGCGCACCGCGCCGGCATCGCCTACGGCGACCGCGAGGTGTGGGGCGCTGAGATCGGCAGGAAGGCCGACCTGACCATCGCCACGCTCGGCGCCAACCTGGCCCGCGGCGCGCATGCCCCGTCGCCCCTGGAGCAGGCGGCGATCGGCACCCGCGCCCGCTGGGAAGATCCCCGCCGCGAGCCGGGCACGCTCATCTTCATTGGCCATCCGGCCGGCCCCGAGGCGGTCCCGTCCCCCTGGGAGCGGGAGAAGGCCTCCTGGACCTTCGACCAGATCTTTCGCGAGCACGAGCGCCGTGATCTGGCGCTCTCGCCGCGGGAGATCTCCGACCGCTGCAAGTCCATTCGGGGCGAGTACTATGCCCGCCGCCCCGGCTATCTCTGCAACGTGGTCTTCGCCGTGAACCGCCCCTCCCAGACGGTGCTCAAGAAGAACAACGCCCGCTTTGAGCCGGATCTTCAGCGGGCGGTCGACGAGGCCCTGAGCCGCCTTGGGCGCGATGCGCGGGTGCTCATTCTGCCGGAGGCGGCCAATACCCTGCCCATGCCAGCCTTCCATACCTTCCCTGAGGTGGATGCCCTGCTTTCCGAGACGGGGGCGCCGGCAGAGGCCGCCGCGGCGGCGGGCTAGCGAGCCCGCCTTATTCACGCTCGGCAACCGGTTCCCTCACCCAGGGGGAGAGGGCTGGGATGCCTTGGCGCGCCTGCCGCAAAGAAAGCTGCGTCCCTCTCCCTGTGAGAGAGGGCTAGGGCGGGGGTTCCGCGGCATGCCGAACCCGGCGGCAGGTCCGCACGCCATCTGCTCTCATCGGCCACGTCCTACGCACCTGCACGGGCGACATCGGCCCTGTGCCTCGTAGGTGGTCCCCATCATCCCAGAATGGAGTGGCCACAATGGACAGTCCCCAAGCGCCTCCGCTCCAACTGCTCGGTTATGGTTCCCGTATCGGGTCGCTGGGGCCGGTTGAACGCGGCCGGTCTCCGCAGAGAAACGTGCTACGATGGTCGCTTAGTTGAAAGGGGGAAGCGATGTCTACGGAAGGAAGAAGGACACGGCGCACGGTGCTGGCGGCGTGCGCGCCGGCGATCGTGGCCGGCGCCTGCCGCCCCGGCGGCGAGACGGCGCAGCCCGGTGGGGCCGCCAAGCGGGTCCAGACCGGCCTCCTGCAGCTCTGGGGCTCCTACGGCGCCATGGAGCGCGACGTGCTGCTCAAGTACCTCAACCAGTTCGCCGCGCTGCACCCGGGCACCACGGTCGAACTGCAGATCTACACCAACCAGGACTTCATGACCAAGCTCATCGCCGCCCTGGCCGGCGGCACCGGACCGGACTTCGTCCGCTTCAAGGAATATCAAGCCCTGGACATGGCGGCGCTCGGCTACGCCGTCGAGCTGGACGGGCTGGTCTCCAAGGATAAGCGGATCAGGCTGGACGACTTCACGACCCAGTCGGTGGAAGGCTCGCGCTACAAGAACAAGCTGGCCGGCATCCCGCACCACCACCAGTTCGTGATGATGGGCTGGAACAAGACGCTGTTCCAGCAGGCCGGCCTGAACCCCGACAAGGGCCCAGAGACGTGGGACGAGCTGCGCGACTTTGCGCGGCGCCTGCGCAAGCCGGAGAACGACGTGTGGGGCTTTCGCCTCTACGAGATCGCCGGCAAACCCCGCGAGCAGCAGTTCAACTGGTTCATGGAGTTCGTCTGGCGCAACGGGGGCGACGTCTTCAACAAGGACCGGACGCAGGTGCTCCTGGATCGGCCGGAGTCGATCGAGGCCATGCAGTTCATGGTGGACCTGATGTACCGCGACAAGTCCACCCCTACGCCCGCCGATCCCATTCCCGACGCCAACAAGGGCAAGGTCGCCATCTGGATGCCTACCGGCGCCGGCTTCCTGAATGTGCGCCAGACGGCCCCCGACCTGGTGTGGGGCATCGGTCCCATGCCCAGGAAGAAGCAGTTCGCCACCCAGGCCCAGCACAACACCTTCTCCATGCTCAAGGTCTCCAAGCTCCAGGACCTCACCTGGGAAGCCATCATCTACCTGGCGTCGGACGAGGTCGCCAGCAAGTGGCAGCCGGAAGTGGCCACCATCCCCGTGCGCAAGAGCGTCTACGAGAAGCCGCCCTACTCGAACGACCCGGGCTGGAAGCAGATCATCGACATCCTGCGCATGCCAGGCAACCGGCCCAAGCCCCACGTGCCGAACTGGGACGAGTTCACCGAGGAGACGATCTGCCCCTACCTGCTCGAAGCCTGGGCGCAGCAGAAGTCGCCCAAGGACGCCCTGATGGAGGCCACGCGCCAAGGCAACGCCTGGCTGGCGAAGAATCTCAGGAGGGCGTGATCACCACCTCACCAACCAGGAGCCCCGTCAATGGCGTCGTGGCAGTTCCGTCCATACTGGTGGCGCCAGCCCCTGCGCATCAGCCAGACCAACTTGCAGGCGCGGGATACGCCCAGGTACCGGCCGGACGTGTTCATGCGCCAGCTGGCGGAGATGGACAACAACGTGGCCATCGCCAACGCCGGCGGCATCTACGCCTGGTACCCCACCGAGGTCCCCGACCACACCGTCAATCCCTACCTCCACGGGCGCGACTTCGTCCGCGAGTGCGTGGACGCGGCCCATGCCAACGGGCTGTACTTCGTCGCCCGCGTCGACTTCAGCCTGGCCGACGATGCCGTCTACGCCCGCCACCCGGACTGGTTCGCGCGGGACCGCGACGGGCAGCCGATCATCGTCGGCGAGCCACGGCCGGGGCCGTGGGGGCTGCTCTATTACACCTGCCCCAACGCCCCTTACCGCAATGAGGCCGTCGCCTTCCCCGTGCTGCGTGAGCTGCTCCGCCGGTACGAGCTCGACGGCCTGTTCATCAATGCAGCCGGATTTCGCCCCTGCTGGTGCGGCACCTGCGCCCGCGCCTACCGGCGCGACGTCGGAGCGGAGCTGCCGCGTGTGGAGGACTGGCACGACCTCGGCTTCCGGCGCTGGGTGGAGTGGCGTTACGAGCGCATGGCGGCGAACTTCGGGGCCATGTATCGCGTCATTCAGGAGATGCGCCCCGGCTGCTTCTGGACCAGCGAGTTCGGCGCCATCACCTCCAGCCGGCCGTGGCAGAGCGGGCAGGACCTGTTCCGGCTACGGGAAGGCTGCTCCGTCATCACCACCGCCTCCGGCGACCCCATCGCCACCGGGCGCCCCCCGCCTTGGCTGCCGGCCGTCCATGCCAAGTACGCCCGCGCCATCTCCGACCCGGACGTGCCATGGGCGACCGTACACCCCACGACCGGTCTCGCCTGGCGGCACACCGGTCTGCCCATAGATGAGCTCCGCATGTGGCTGGCGCAGGTAGTTGCGCATGGCGCCTGGGCCTGGCACGCCATGACCGGCACACCGGACACCCATTACGACCGGCGCAACCTGCCCATCCACGCCGAGTGCAACGCCTTCCTGAAGCGGCACGAGGCGTTCTTCCGCAACGCCAGGCCGGTTGCTCCCGTCGCCTTGCTATGGTCGCGCGCCTCGCTCGAGCGCTATGGCGCGGACCAACCGGAGGAGCGCTACCAGCAGGAGTTCTTCGGCTTCTGCGAGGCCCTGCTGGGCTGCGGTCTCCCCTTCACCATCATCCCCGACCAGTTCCTGACCGATGAGCGTCTGGCGCCCTACGACGTCCTGGTCCTGCCCAACGCCGCCTGCCTCTCGGATGACGCCGCGGGCGCGATCCGGCGCTTCGCAGCGGCGGGCAAGGGGATCGTGGCCAGCTTTGCCACCGGCCTCCATGATGGGGAGGGGCGCCCCCGTGACGCCGGCGCGCTGGAGGAGGTGCTGGGGGTCCGCTACACCGGCCACGTCATCGGCGGGCAGTCGGCGTCGTACGGCCGCATCGAACGGACGGATCACCCGCTCTTTGCCGCGATCGGCGAGACACAGCTCCTGCCCAACGAGTTCGCGTTCTGCACCGTTCAGGTGGCGACGGGCGCCGACGCCCTGCTCACCCTCGTGCCCCCGTTCGCGCCCCTGAGCGGCGTCGGCGCGCCCCCCGAGCGCGCCTCCATTCCGACGGACAGGACGGACGTGCCGCTGGCGGTATGGTACGCTCCAGGCGTCTCAGGTATCTCGGCCCAGAACGCGGGGCAGGACGCTCCTGGACCGCCGGCCCCGTCGGGCCGTGCCCTCTACTTCGCCGGCGAGATCGGGAAGCTGGCCTGGCGCTTCCGACTGCCGGACCACGCCCGTCTGATCGCCAATGCCGTTCGCGCCGTCGCTCCTCGCCCTTTCCCCGCCGAGCTCGAGTCGGCGCCATACGGGGTGCAACTCTCCGTCTTCCGCCAGGAGCGTTCGCCTTCCGATGGCTCCCAAGCTGGCGAGGCACCGCGGCTCATCTGCCATCTGGTGAACACCTGCGGTGCCGGCACTGTGCGCCACGACGTGGTGCCGGTGCATCACGTGCGCCTGCGCCTGCCGTTGGGCGAAGCGAACGGGCTGCCCGAAGGCCCGCGCCGGGTGCGCGCCCTGGCCCTGGATGCCGAGCTGCCGCTAGACGGTGACTGCGTCGTGCTCCCCGTACTGCACACCTGGGAGATCATCGTCTGCGAAGCTTGACCTGGCGCCACGGCCGAGGAGCTTCCCTCTCCCATAGGGAGAGAGTTAGAGTGAGGGCTCCTGCTGTGGGAGTGTCCCGTCTGCCACAGGGAGAGGGTTAGGGGCGCTGTCCGCTCGTCGGTCGCGGGGTCTGGTCCCCCTCTCCCTGTAGGAGAGGGTTAGGGTGAAGGCTCCACTAAGCAAGAATGGCAGGCTCGGCGCCGCCTCATTTTGACGGCCCCCTCGGACGCAGGCTGCCGCCCGCCTCCCCGGCTCCCGTCGCGCGCCCCGCAGATGGGGCGAAGTGCCGGCGCTCGCCGGTTACGGCACTCCCCACAGGCGAACGGTGCCGTCGGTCGAGCCGGAGGCGATCAGGCGCCCGTCCGGCGAGAACGCCACCGCGCGCACCTCGCCGGTATGTCCGGCCAGCGTGGCCAACTCGCGCCCGCTGGCCACCTCCCACAGCTTGAGCGATGGGCCGACCCCCGCAGCGACGAGCATCCGTCCATCCGGCGAGAAGGCTACCGCCCGCACGCTGGCGCCCTGCTCCACGGTGCGGATCTCCCGCCCGTTCGACGCGTCCCAGAAACGGATCTTCCCGACATCGGTCCCGGCGGCCAGCACGCGCCCATCGGAGGAGATGGCCACGCCGTAGACGCGCCCCTCCGGGTCCAGACTGCGGATCGGGTAGCCGTTGGCGGTATCCCATAGCCGGACGCGGCCATCATCACCGCCGGTGGCCAGCACCCGTCCATCGGCTGAAAAGGTGACGCTACGCACCAGCCCCAGCTGGTCAAAGGTCCGCGTGACGCGCTCGGTGGCCAGGTCCCACAGGCGCACGCGGGTATCGTCCGAGCCGGCGGCCAGGGTGCGTCCGTCGGGGGAGAAGGCCAGGCTGCGTACGATGGCGCCCTGGTCCAGGACACGAAGCTGCTGCCCACTGCCGGCGTCCCACAGCTTCACCCGCGGGTCATCTGAGCCAGCGGCCAGCGTGCGGCCGTCCGGCGAGAAGGCGACGCTCTCCACGGCAACGCGGTAGGGGAATAGGGTGCGTAGCTCCTGCCCGCCGGCCACGCTCCAGAGCCGGACCGTCGCATCGCCCGAGGCGGAGGCCAGGACCTGCCCGTCCGGCGAGAAGGCGAGGTGCTGCACCGGCGCGGCGTGGCCGGTAAGGGTACGGAGCGTGGTCAGCCGGCCTGCCGTATCCGGCGCAACCGGCAGCGGCCCTGCCGGTGTCGGGGCCGGCGGCGGCGCCGGCTGCGGCGGCTCCGGCGCGGGCGGCGCGACCGGCGGGGGAGGGGACGGGGCCTCGCCACTCGCCAGGAGCGTGTAGGGGGTCTGGCCAGCCTCTCCGTTCGGGCTATCGACGTACAGCCAGTACTCGCCCGGCACGGCCGGCAGCGCGACCAGGCCATCTTGCTGCCCGTCGGTCATGGCCTCGCCGGCCAGCGCCCCATCCGGCCCGTAGACGTGCAGCCCGAGCAGCGCGGCGCCGGCGGGAACCCCCGCCAGCGTGACGCGCAGGTCGATCGTGCTCGGCACGCTCAAGCGCCAGACGTGGACGTCGCCGGGGGCCAGTAGCGCCGCCGAGACCGGCTGGTGGAGGCCCAGCGCGCAACCGTCCGCGGCCGGTTGCAGGCACTCCAGCGACTGCGCGCGGGTGAGCGCCGGCCCGGCGGCGACCCGGGCGCTCAGCAGCAGGGCCGATGCCGCCAGTACCGACCCCATTCGGAGCCATCCAACCATGCGATCCTCCCCAGCGTGTCCAGGCGCCTGCGCCCCTGGCGTCACATTCCTGGGGATGATACGTGCGGCGGCCCGTTCTGGTGATGGCCCGCCCCTGGTGCCCTGTCGACCCCGATGCGCGGGGTTCGGGCGTGGTCAGGGCGTGCTGCGGATACGCTTTGGCCGGCCACCTGGGCCACGTCACCGGCGTTGTCGTGCCGGCGCTACTGCCCGCGCACGCCGGCCACGTCCCTGTCGGCCTGCTGGGCGGCCTGCTGCAAGCCGTCCTTGACGTTGATCTCACCGTTGAGGATGCGCGGGATCAGGTCGCGGATGGGGAGCTGCCACTGCTGGTAGTACTCAAAGTACGGCCAGCCCCGCGGCTCCGTCCCCTCGCGACCGTCCAGCATGTCGACGATCACGCGCATGTTCTTGGGCGGCGGCGCGAGGTAGCGCTGCGAGCGGGCCACGTTCTTGTTGGCCGGCGTCGTCCCCGCCGGGCTGATGTCGGCGATCAATCCCTGGGTAAAGTCGTTGGTGTAGAAGGCGGCAAGCTGCGTCGCCGCCTCGACCACGCCCCGCTTCTCCGCCGCTGAGGTCACCGCCCACTCCGAGTAGTCGACGATCACGACCCGCTTCTTCGTCTTCGGCCACCGCGGGAAGTAGGTCACGTCCCACTCGAATTTGCCGCCGATGCCCTGGTCGCTCTGCCGGCCGGGGGTGTTGATCTCCATCGCGAAGTGGCCGGCATTGAAGGCCAGGCGCTCGGCGCTGCGCTGCTGGGGCGTCGGCGAGACGCGGTGGCGGGTGACGAAGGCGCTCAGCAGCTCCATCGCCTCCACCCCTTCCGGCCCGGCGAAGAGCGTCTGGCGCGTATCCTTGCTGAGCACCTCTCCGTTGTTGGCCCAGACGCTGGCGAAGAAGACCCCGTGCCCGAAGTCCGCGTTGATCCCCCACTGGTTCTTCTCGGGGCGCGTCAGCTTCCGCGCGGCCTCCAGCACGTCGTCCCAGGTCCAGTCCTTCGTCGGTTCGGGCACGCCGGCTTCGGCGAAGAGCGTCTTGTTGTAGACCAGCGCCCCGCCCTGGTGGACCACGAATGGCACCGCGTGCTGCTTCCCCTGGTAGCTGACCGTGTTCGGATTGAAGTAGACGTCGCCCTGCTTCCAGCCAACCTTCTGAAGCGCCCCGCGAATGTCCGCCCATACGCCACGCTTGGCCATCCATTCGAACAGCGCGCCACTGCTGATGACCAGGTCCGGCACGTCGCCGGAGACGACGCGAGTGATCCAGGTCTGGTTGGGGGTCGGCGACGGCGCCTCCAGCTGCAGGTCGACCTTGATATGCGGGAATCTGGTGCCGAACTCCTTGAGCATCGCCTCCGTCACCTCCTTGCGGCCGGCGCGCGTGCCCCAGGAGCCGGGCGCGAAGCTGACCGTCACTTCCTTCGGCGGGGTGGTCCGGGCCGCCGGCGCCCCGCTCAGGCCGCCGGCGCACGCCACCGCGAGCACCGGCCCCGCAACGGCGCTAAGCCGCGCCGCCGACGCCACCAGGTGCCGGCGGCTCATCCCGCCCGGCCGCCGGCCCATACGCGCGCCGGTTGAACGCTCCTCCCCGTACGCTCCCTTCCATTCCATCGCTTTCCGCTCCATCGCTGCTGCTCTCCCTTCCTTCTCTTTCCCGTTCTTTCCTGTTCTTCGGGGCTCAGCCGGTCGTCGCCCCTGCCGACGCGCCGGCCGGCTGGCCTATACGCGTCCGGGCAGACTGAATACGCCAGGTGATGGTCGCCACGTCCGTCCAGCTGCCCTGCACGCGTCGCGGCAGGGTGGCGCATTCCAGGCGCCCCGTCCAGACGCTGCCTGGCCGCGCTCTCAGCGGCGTACAGCTTACCGCACGCGCAGGAGGCAAGCTGCCCTCAGTGTGGTACGGTGAGCGACACCGATGGACGGCGAACCGCTTACCGGGGCCGGTCTGGCCGCCCGCACCCTGGCCGCGGCCGGCGTGGAATGCGTCTTCAGCCTGTCGGGCAACCAGATCCTGCCGGTCTACGACGCCCTGCTGGACCGGCGCATCCGGATCGTGCACACCCGCCACGAGGGGGCGGCCGTCCACATGGCGGACGCCTGGGCGCGCCTGACGGGGCGCGTGGGAGTGTGTCTCGTGACGGCCGGGCCCGGCCACGCCAATGCCCTGGGCGCACTGGCCATGGCGGAGGCGGCGGAGTCGCCGGTGCTCCTGCTCAGCGGGCATGCCCCGCTGGCGCGCGCCGGCCAGGGCGCATTTCAGGAGCTGGCCCAGGTGGCACTGGCCAGGCCGCTCACCCGCTGGGCGGCCGTGGCGCGCCGGCCGGGCGAGAGCCCCCGCCTGCTGGCGAAGGCCTTCCGCGTGGC
>DAOTTI010000201.1:0-17426 GCA_034437795.1 Chloroflexota bacterium
GCCACGCGCCCACCACCGACCTTCGCGGACGTCGTGGCCTGGTCCCGCTGGCGTCGTCGCCACCAGAAGCTGGCCCAAGACTGCCACCGTCGGCGTCGCTTAAGACCCCAAGGGGAACTGTAATATTAGGCCTGCGGAAGTCGTCGAACAGGTCGGTACCGTTGCTGTTCAGCGCCAGCCGCCAGATGGACATGTGCGAGAGGCCCAGCACGTCGACCTTTCCATCGGGGCCGCGGCGCGTCAGGGCCACCGCTGCCTGCGCCATAGCATCCCAGGTCCACCTGCCCTCACGGAAGAGCTGCTCGGGCGTGGGGCGGCCCGCCGCCTGGAAGATGGCGCGATTGAAGAACACCTGGCCGGTGGTGAGCATCCAGGGATAGCCCAGCACCGTGCCCTCGTAGGTGTAGAGCTCCATCGCCCTCGGTTCGATCTGCTCGACGCGGAAATCCTTGTCCCGCTTGCCCAAGGGTCCCTGATCAAGCAAGAGCTTGTTGCGCCCGAAGAAACCCTGATGCTGATTGTCCAGGTACGAGAGGTCGTGCGGCGTGCCGCTGGCCACCGCGGTGGTCACCTTCTCGAGGTAGGTGGCGAAACCGGTGCCGGTCCAGCGGATGCTGATGTGCGGATGGACCTGCTGGAAGGCCGCCAGGCGCCGTTCCCAGTCTCCGGGCGTGCCTTCCCATGGGGACCACGCCTCCAGGGCGACCGGCGCCTTGGCCTGCTGCCCCTGGCCGCTGCCCGCGCCGGGCGGGGCGCAGGCCGCGAACGCGGCGCCGGCGCCGGTCTGGGCCAGCGACGCCAGCAGCCCTCTGCGCGAAACGCGCTGCCTGCCCGTGTCCATGACTTTACCTCCGCTCGTGCACATGCGCACCTTCGGCCTCCGTGCAGGGCGCAGGCTGCCGCCACCTTCCGCCGAGCCTCTCCACGAAGGCCGCAGCGACGTGAGTGACCATTCCGCTAGCGACACGCTCACCCGAGCTACGCTTACCAGACGAGCGCTGGCCCGCACGTAGCCACTCCACTGCGGTTTGACGTGCCGCGCCCCTCATGGTAGCCCGATGTGCGCCGACGCGCATGAACCACGTGATGCTCCTGCCGACCGCCGCGGTGGCCGCGCCGCGGGCGCCCGTCATTGCTCCCCGCAGGTTACAGCCGGCCACGACCGGTGCGGCGAGCGCGCCGCCAATCCCACTCCTGATGCCGGTCCCTATCAGCCCCCGCCGAGTGACGGTCACGCCCGTGTCCCTCCCACCTGCCTCTTGCTCTCGAAACGTCCACAATGCCTCATCAACACACCATCTCTTACAAGAATGGCCGGCTGACGCGGTCCGGCTGCCACAGGCGCAGGAAAAAGTGGCCGGTGCCGGAGGCGCCGCACATGAAGTCGGGGGACGAGTAGCCGGGATCGTCCGCTTGCCAGACGTCGCCCTCCGCGGTGACGGTGCGGTAGGCCAGGGCTAGCTGGGCGAAGTGATGCGCCCGCTCCAGCCAGCGACGGTCGCGGCTGCTCCGGTAGAGATCGAGGAGCAGCTCCCCCTGGCCGGCCAGCCCGTGGCACTGCACGGGGTTCCTCCGTACGTCGCCGTACTGGTAGGTCGTCTCGCCCGCCGCCTCCGCCGTGCGAAGAGAGGCAGGATCCCCGAGGACGTCGTAGGCCTTGACGAAAAACAGCCCGACGCCGGGCGCGCCGTTACACCACTGGCAGCGCAGCTCTGTCTCATCCAGGGTGTCCGGCCAGTTCAGCCCGCCGTGATCCAGCCTGGCGTGCCGCGCCAGCGTCTCGCCCACCTCCCGCGCCAGGTCCGCCCACCGCCCATCCTGTGTCAGGGCATACAGGAGCAGCAGGAAGTAGCCGATGCCGGCCAGCCCGGGGGCGAAGGAGAGCCCATACCACTGGCCGTACTCCTGGCTGCCCACCTCCCACGGCCAGTAGGTGCCCCGCTCATCACGGATCACGGTCTGCGCCAGCCACTCGCCGATACGGACGGCGCCGGCGAGCGCCGCCTCCTGCCCCGTCGCCTCGGCAAAGCGGACGAGGTAGATCCCTTCGCCAGCCGCGCCATCCAGCACGTCGGTGACCGGACTGGGCCCCTTCTCCCGCAGGCGCTCGGCGATCTCTAGCGCCGGCTGGAGCAGCGCGCGGTCGCCGGTCACTTCGGCCAGACGGAGGCAGGCCATCCCCACGCCGGCACGCCCGCGAAAGAGGCCGTCCTGCCGCCACTCTTCCACGCTCCCTTCGCGCAGTCGCTCCGGCCGGGCGCACCAGCGCGCCGCGCCGAGGGCCAGGTCGAGGGCCTGCTCGTCGCCGGTGAGGTGGTAGTAGGTGGCGAGGAAGGCGCTGATCCCCGCCACGCCGTTAAACACGCTCAGGTCGTACTGGGGCTGGTTCTCATAGCTCAGGGTCCGCCAGCGGACGCCGTCCGGCACCCGCTCGGCCGTGCGCGCGACGTAGCGGTAGACCGACTCCGCCCCCTCCCTGGCCGTTGCCGCGATGCCATCCGCGGCGGGCGCGTGGTCCGTGCTGCCGGTGCTGCTCATGCCGGTGATCCTCCTGGAGTTCGCCTGCCGGAGCTCAGCGCCGGCCCGCGGCGGTCCGTACTGCCGAGCCTGCGGGTCTTACTCGGGTCAATGACGGTCGTCGTCACGGCCGCGGGGGCCGGCGGCGGCCCAAGCTGCCGACGCTTGCTGGTCCTGCTTGCTGGTCCTGCCCGTACCGCTTGCCTTCACGGGCGATAGCCCAGACCTGGCTCCGGTGGTCACGCCACGGGAGGCTGCCAGAGCCAGGCGACGACCGCGCGCATCAGGCGCCACAGGACGCCGCCCTGCTGCCCCTGTGGCGCCGGCCGAGGTGAGGGCTGCGCCCCAGTCGGCAGCGCCGGCACCTGGACGGGCTCGATCGGCGCCTGGAAGCTCAGGTCGAAGAAGCTACGCGGCTCGCACCACAGGGGCTCCGTCCGGCCGCTGGCCAGCACGCGGCGCAGCTCAGTGCCGCCCCGATAGCGTCCCGCGCGGCGCGCGGCCATCAGCCACTGCTGGTACTGCGTTAGCCGGTTACGCGTCTCCCGCTCATCGTCCTTTTCGTAGAAGAACCCGCGGATCTCCTGGTGCTGGCCGGTGGCGAGGAAGTGGGCCGCTTCCTGAGCGGCGCGCATGGTCAGGGCGCGGGCATTCAGGCGCGTGGCGCGGAGGTAGCGGTTGATCGGATCGCGCAGCTTCATGGGCGCGGCTCCTCTCGGCCCTAGTCTACCGGACAAATTCCCCGCATGCACTGCGCATGCACTGCGGGATTGGGCGCAGTGGCGTTGGAACTGCGCTCCCGCCAATGGCGATAATGGGGGCCATGACCCAGATCGAGCCTATGCGGCCGGAGCCGGCGGCGCGCGACGGCCGGCGCAAGAAGGTCTTCATCACCGGCGCGGCCGGCGTCGTCGGCACCGCCCTGCGCCAGCACCTGCGCGACCGGTACGACTTTCGCCTACTGTTTCATACGACGATCCCCGAGGTGACGCCCGGCGACGAGGTCGTGATCGGCGACGTGGCCAACTTCGAGGCGATGCTAGAGGCCACGGTGGGCGTAGACGCGATCATTCACCTGGCCCTGGCGCCGGTGCGGCGGGGGATGACCCAGGCGGAGCGGGCCAAGAATACGATCGACGTGGACATCCGCGGCGTCTACAACATCTACGAGGCGGCGCGGCTCAACCGCGTGCCGGTCGTCGTCTTCGCCAGCACCAACCACGTCACCGGCCTGAACGAGCAGGACGGGATCTGCTCCCACCCCAACGCGCCGGTGCGGCCGGACAGCATCTACGGCGCAGGCAAGGCCTTCGGGGAGGCGCTGGGGCGCCTCTACGCCGACCGGAAGGGGGTGCGTGTCTTCTGTCTGCGTATCGCCAACTTTAACGGTAAGGACGAGCCGGGGCGGTACTACGAGCCGGGGCGGTCGCGCTGGCTCAGCCCGCGTGACCTGGCCCAGCTCGTCTGGCGCTGCATTGAGTCGGACCTGACGTTCGGCATCTTCTACGGCGACTCCGGCGGAGGCGAGCAGAAGTGGGACCTCACCAACGCCAGGGAGCTCCTGGGCTACGAGCCGCAGGACGACGGCTCGGCCGAGCACTGGCGGGCGAGGTACGCGAAGCCGGCCGACAGCAGCGGGGAAAAGCCGGCCGGCAGCAGCGGGTAATAGGAAGCGCGACGGAGACCGCGCGGCCAGCAGAGCACGCCGGCACCGCCGAGTAGCACGGAGCACGAACAGGGAGCACGAAGGAGAACGCCTAATCGATGCCAGAGCCCAGGCCGAACATCCTGTTCATCATGAGCGACGACCATGCGGCGCACGCCATCAGCGCCTACGGCCCGTCCAGCCCCCATCCCGCTAGCCCGCCCCGCCCGCAGCTCAACGTCACGCCCCACATCGACCGCATCGCGGCGGGGGGCATGCGCCTGGACAACTGCCTATGCACCAATTCCATCTGCACGCCCAGCCGCGCCAGCATTCTGACCGGCACCTATAGCCACGTCAACGGCGCGCGGACCCTCAGCGACAAGCTGGACAACCGCCAGACCACCTTCCCCAAGCTGCTGCAGGCGGCCGGCTACCAGACGGCGGTGATCGGCAAGTGGCACCTGGGACACGGCGACCCGTACGACCCGGCCGGCTTCGACTACTGGAACGTCCTGCCCGGCCAGGGGCTCTACCACAACCCCGAGATGATCGAGCTAGGCGAGCGCAAGGTTTTCCCGGGCTACGTGACGGACGTGATCACCGACCTCTCGCTGGATTGGCTGCGCCGGCGCGACCCCAACCGGCCGTTCTGCCTCCTGGTCCACCATAAGGCGCCTCACCGGCCGTGGGAGCCGGACGAGCGACACGCGCGCCTGTACGACGGCGTGGAGCTTCCTGAGCCGCCGACCTTCGACGACGACTACCGGCACCGTGCCCGCGCGGCCGCGGCGGCCAGGATGCGCGTGGACCGGGACCTGACCGACCGCGACACGAAGGGCCCGCCGCCAGAGGGGCTCACGCCGGCGGCGCTCAAGCGCTGGAAGTACCAGCGCTACATCAAGGATTACCTGCGCTGCGTGGCAGCGATCGACGACAACGTGGGGCGCCTGCTGGACTACCTGGACCAGGAGGCGCTGGCCGAAAACACGGTAGTCATCTACACGTCGGACCAGGGCTTCTTCCTGGGCGACCATGGCTGGTACGACAAGCGGTTCTTCTATGAAGAGTCGCTGCGCATGCCGTTCCTGATCCGGTACCCGCGGGAGATCCCGCCTGGGACGGTGGACGACCACCTCGTGCTCAACGTCGACTTCGCGCCCCTGTTCCTCGATTACGCCGGCCTGCCGGTCCCGGCGGAGATGCAGGGGCGGAGCTTTCGCTCCTTGCTGCGGGGCGAGGCGCCGGCCGGCTGGCGCACGGCGATGTACTACCGGTACTTCATGCACCTGGCGCACCACAACGTCTACGCCCACTACGGCGTCCGCACGTCGCGCTACAAGCTGATCTACTACTACGAGCGGGAGCCTGACCCGCCGGAGTGGGAGCTGTTCGACCTGGAGCAGGATCCATACGAGCTACACAGCGTGTACCACCATCCGGACTACCAGGAGGTGGTCCGCGATCTGAAGGAGCAGCTACGCCAGTTGCGGATGGAGCTAGGGGACACGACGGACTGGTGGGACGAGTGAGCCGCGGCGGACCCCAGCCCCCCTGTCCCTCCGCCCGGATGGGGGGACGCGGCGACGCGGGGAGGGCAGCCGTCACCCGCGGTCCCTCTCCCGCATGCGGGAGAGGGGGGACAGACCTCACCCGCCTTCGGTGGGGGCCGCGCCGCACCCCTGCCCCACTCGGCCCCACCGGGCGGCTTGGCCCCGCCACCACCGCTTCGACACGGAGCGGGGGGACGAGGGCCGCAGGGAGAGGACCTTCCCCTGGGTGGCCGCGCCGTCCCCGGTCCGACGCGCTGAGGCGGAACGACCGCTATGGCCTGGCGGCACCTTGAACGTGTGCGCACGCTCGACCTGCTCCCCTGGGAGGCCACTCAATTCCCTCACCAACAGGGAGAGGGTTAGGGATCATCGGGGCCACCCCCTTTTGCACGACGGCCCATCGGTCTCCCTGTGGGAGAGGGTTAGAGATTGCTGGCGATCGACGCGGCGGACGCGCTGATTCCCTCTCCCAAAGGGAAATGGTTAGGGTGAGGGCCCCACGAGATAGGTTGAAGGCGCTGTTAGATAGGTGGCGCGTCCGCTGGCGAAGAATCGGGGCTAACGGGATGGTGAGGCGAAGAGGACGGCCATGGACGTCTTACTGTGGCTCCAGGCGGTGATGGTCGGGCCAGGCTGGGACGCGTTCTGGCGGGCGATCTCCTACCTGTATCAGGAGGACTGGTTGCTGGGCCTGGCGGCTGTCCTGTTCTGGGTTGCCGACCGGTCGTTCGCGCGGCTGTTCACCACGCTGGCCGTCTGCCAGGCGTGGCTGAACGTGTTCTTGAAGGGCCTCTTTGGCGTTCTCAGGCCGGCCGCAGGTGGCGCACTCCGCGTCGCCGACGTTGCCCTGGACACGGTCTACTCTCAGCCCAGCGCCCACGCGCAGGGGAGCGCGGCGCTCTATGCCGCCCTGGCCTGGCACCTGCGCCGTCCCTGGTTCACGGCCCTGGCTGTGGTGGCCGTGGTACTGGTGGGCGTCTCGCGCCTCTATCTGGGAGTGCACTGGCCGCTGGATGTCCTGCTGGGCTGGCTGATCGGCCTGGGCATCGCGCTATTGATCATCGGCGTCTGGCCGCACGCCGCGCGGGCGGGCGGCCGTCTCCCCTTCGAAGCACAGTTGTTCCTGGCGCTGGCCGCGCCGGCGGCCATGCTCCTGGTATCGGAGATGGTCCCCTTCGTCGCCCGCCTGGAGGTAAGATATCTGCCCGGCGCGCTGGGAGCGCTGGCCGGCGTCTGGTTCGGGACCCTGCTTGAAGAGCGCTATCTTGACTTTGACCGTCGCGGGCCGCTGGCGTGGCAGGTCGCCAAGAGTGCCGTCGGGCTGGTCCTGGTGCTGGCGGTGCGCCTGGCCCTCAAACCGGTGCTGGGCGATGACGGCTGGCCAGCGTTCGCGCGGTACGCAGTGGTGGGGTGTGCCGTCTCCGGCGTGGCGCCGGCGCTGTTTGCCTGGCTGGCCGGTGCGCTGCTTCCAGGTCGGCGCGCTGCGGGGCCGGCGCGACCGGGCTGACGGGGGGTTGGCCGGCTTACGGCCAGCTGGCTGGAGGATCAGGCCGGGCGCAAGGGAGCGATCCCGCGTGCGGTCTCGCTCGCCGGGCATTCACCGCCGCGCCAAGGCCAATCAGCGCTACCGCGACGAGGACCATGGCCGGCATGGTCGCGGGCGCACCGGCGCCGGCGCGTCCCA
Source organism: Chloroflexota bacterium (assembly GCA_034437795.1). GTDB lineage: Bacteria > Chloroflexota > UBA11872 > UBA12225 > UBA12225 > DAOTTI01. The sequence continues at coordinate 7,400 of DAOTTI010000201.1, forward strand.
GGTGCGGCGCCACTGAGGCTGGGCCCCTGCCGTGGGCCTGCCCCCGCGGCCTGGTCGGCTCGCGCTGAACCGGCACGCCCGCGACCTCCGCCCGGCCGTTGCGCTCGAGCGGCCCCGCCGCCGGAGGGCCGGCGGGAACCGCCCCTGGCGCGGTCTCCGCAGGCGGGGCTAAGGCGCCCGGAGGAACGCCCGTCTCAGCGGGAGCAGGCGCCATAGCGGCCGGCGTGGCGGGACCGGTCGGCGACGGCTGGGCGAACCGTTCGGGCGCCGGTGCTCCTGTCGGCGCCGGCGCGAGCGCGGCATCGACCAGGTGGCCTAGCGCTAGGAGCAGCGCCAGGACCGTCACCGCAATCGGGGCAAGGAGGCTGGTGAGAAACAGCAACAGGTGGAAGCGCCGCGGCGGCTGTTGCCGCTGCGGCCAAAGACCCGTGTCCCGCATGGCCGCCTCCGGCCAGGCCCTTCCTCGCGTGACCGCGCACCGCGGCGCGGATGGCGCTCCGCCGGGCGTGACAGGCCCGGCGACCGACCCGGCGCTCCCGACGCCGGTCGTGGCAAGGCCTGCGCCACATGTCTCGCGGCGCGGCCGGACGTCCTTGCAGACTGCTCGTCCAGGAGCAGGCGACCGCCGAGGGTCTGGCCGCGCGGTGAACGTCGGCCGTAAGCGCCCGCGCCCGGCGGCCCGAATCTTGAACTACGGTGCGGGGAGCCACGGCTCCCGCTCACTGGGCACGCCGAGGTGCGCATCGGACACGGGACCGGGGCCAGTCCCTTGAGCGGTGGCTTACGGCAGCCGCGCGCTGCGGGGCAGGCCGGCGTAGTGGCGGCCGGCAACACGAGACAGAGCGAGGGTCAGCCGAAGAACGCTGCGTCCCGCGGGACCATAGGGCGTATGAAGATACGGCAACGGGACAGAGGGCGAGGGACAGCCTTGAGACCGGACGGTAGCTGGGCTAGAGCGAGATCGTTGCTGGCGGCAGGGAGCAGGGCCCGCCTGGCCGCCTTCGCCGGCGGGCTGGCACTTGCCGTCGCGCTGGCGGCGGCCTGCTCCCAGTGGGTGCGGAGCACGGCCATGACCGCTCCCGCTCCCGCCTCCGGCGAGAACGCGCCGGCATCCCAGCAGGCGCCCGCGACCAGGTCAACCGACCCTGACCTCCTGCTGCTGCCGGACGTGCAGCCCGTCCCGGCAGCCGACTTTCGGATCGAGGTGGACCGCTACACCGGCCGGCGCTACCTCTGGTTCACCGCCATCATTCCGAATGTCGGACCGGGGCCGCTTGAGCTGTGGGGCCATCTCGATGCCGGGTCTGGCAAGCACCGCGCCACGCAACGCATCTACCGGCGCGATGGCTCGCACGTCGAGGTCGAGGTCGGGGCGTTCCGCTGGCATGAGGAGCACGACCACTGGCCCTTCGACCGTGGCTTCATGATGTACGAGCTGCGGTCGGTCTCCCGCGGCGACGAGCTGGGCCACAAGGTCACTACCAGCGACAAGACGACGTGGTGCCTCACCGACAGTGACCTGGTCAGGCCCGACATGCCCAGCGCCTCCCCGCAGGCGGTCTATACGGCCTGTGAGCCGGAAGGCCAGCGCATCTCCACCGGCTGGGCCGACGTGTACGACAACACGACGGAGGGGCAATCCGTGGACATCACCGACGTGCTCGACGGCCTCTATGCCCTGCACTCCATCGCCAACCCGGACCGCACCATTCTGGAGGCAAGCTACCTCAACAACGTCGCCGTAGCGCACGTGGAGATCCGCGGGACCCATGTGGCGCCCGTGCCCCCACCCTAGCCCAGCCGTCTGTGCACCTGCAAGGAAGTCCTTGGCAGACGCAGGTTCTGGCGCCTCGACGAGGCACTTTGGCTCCAGAGCATAGAACGGGAGAGGACGCCGGCTGGCCGGGCCGGCTCAAGCCGGATCGGTCGCATTGGTAGTGACGTGGCGTGGACCAGCGGTATACTGGCACTATCTCCAGTGTGTGGATGCCAGACCCGCGGGTTGGGTCGCCCAGGCGTTGGGTCGAGTGAATGGCGAACCCGGCTGAGCCTCTCTGGCTTGACCGGCTTTCTGCTGGAGAGCTGCGTATGGCGGGGCTGGCGCCTCTGATGGGCCAGTTGTAGGCCCGGCGCGGCCGGGCCGGTGGTCACCCGAAACAGGCAGGGCTGTCTAGCCCGCTCGGGCGGGCCAGACGCGACCAGGAGTGATCCCCCAAGCGAGCACTGGTGGCGCGCCTAGCAAGGAGGTACGTCATGGTCGAGGCGACGGAAGCGGTTGACGTGACCGAAGCGCAGATCGCCGTGCACTGGCGGGAGGAGGAGTATTTCTACCCGCCGGCCAGGTTCATCGGCCAGGACAATGCCGCCGACCCGGCAATATTCGAGCGGTTCAGCGAGAAGAACTTCCCCGAATGCTTCAAAGAGTACGCCGACCTGCTTACCTGGGATAAGTACTGGCATACCACGCTCGACACGAGCAATCCCCCGTTCTGGAGGTGGTTGTCGGGGGCAGACTGAATGCCTGCTACAACTGCGTCGACCGGCACCTGGCCCAAAACCGAAACAAGGCGGCCTTTATCTGGGTGCCGGAGCCGGAGAGCGAGGACATCAAGGCGATTACCTACCAGGATCTCTACGTACGGGTCAACGAATTTGCTGCGCTGCTGCGCGACTTTTGCGGGGTCAAGGCCGGGGATCGCGTCACGTTCCACCTGCCCATGGTCCCCGAGCTGCCGGTGGCGATGCTCGCCTGCGCCCGGCTCGGCGTGATCCATTCCGAGGTCTTCGGCGGCTTCAGCGGCGCTGCCTGCGGCGATCGGATCGTGGACTCCGGGAGCCACATCCTGGTCACCATGGACACCTATTACCGCAACGGCGAGCTACTGGACCACAAGCTGAAGGCCGACCAGGCGGTGAACGTCGCCCGCGAGCAAGGAGTGACCGTGGACAAGGTGCTGGTCTGGCGGCGCTACCTGGGAAAGTACTCCTCGCCCACGCCGATGGTGGAGGGGCGCGACTTCTTCGTCGATGACCTGCTCCGCGAGTACCGCGGGGCGCGGGTCGAGCCAGTGTCCATGCCCGCTGAAGCGCCGCTGTTCCTCATGTACACCAGCGGCACGACCGCCAGGCCGAAGGGCTGCCAGCACAGCACCGGCGGCTACTTGGCCTACGTTGCGGGGACGTCCAAGTACTACCAGGACATCCACCCGGAAGACACCTACTGGTGTCTGGCGGACATCGGCTGGATCACCGGGCATTCCTACATCGTCTACGGGCCCCTGGCCCTGTGCGCGACCAGCGTGATCTACGAGGGCGTGCCCACCTACCCGGACGCGGGGCGGCCCTGGCGCATCGCTGAACGGCTGGGCGTGAACATCTTCCACACGGCGCCGACGACCATCCGCATGCTCAGAAAGGCCGGCCCAGACGAGCCCAAGAAGTACAACTACCACTTTAAGCACATGACCACCGTGGGTGAGCCGATCGAGCCCGAGGTCTGGCGCTGGTACTACCACGTCGTCGGCAAGGGCGAGGCGGTGATTGTCGACACCTGGTGGCAAACAGAGAACGGCGGCTTCCTCGGCAGTACCCTGCCGGCGCTCCAGCCGATGAAGCCCGGCAGCTGCGGCCCGGGGGTCCTCGGCATCTATCCCGTGATCCTTGACGAGGAGGGGAAGGAGGTGCCCGCGGGCAGCGGCCGCGCCGGCAACATCTGCATTCGTAATCCCTGGCCGGGCATCTTCCAGACTATCTGGGGCCAGCCGGAGCGCTTTGTGCAGACGTACTACGCCAAGTACTGCCGCAATAAGGAGAGCAAGGACTGGCGACACTGGCCGTACTTCGCCGGGGATGGCGCGACGCAGGCCGCCGACGGGTACTTCCGGATCCTGGGGAGAGTGGACGACGTGATTAACGTGGCCGGCCACCGCCTGGGTACGAAGGAGCTCGAGTCGGCTGCCCTCACCGTGGAGGAGGTCGCCGAGGCGGCGGCGGTGCCGGTGATGGACGAGGTCCGAGGACGGGCGGTGGAGATGTACGTCGCGCTCAAGCCCGGGTACGCCCCGAGCCAGGACGTCGAGGAGAAGGTGCGGTCAGCCATTGAGACGATCATTGGCAAGATCGCGCGGCCAAAGAACGTCTGGATCGTGCCGGACATGCCCAAGACCCGTTCCGGCAAGATCATGCGCCGCGTGATCGCCAGCATCTCCAACTTTATGGACGTTGGTGATACCACCACCCTGGCGAACCCCGAGGTCGTGGAGAGCATCCGGCAGCAGGTGCAGGCGGCGAAGGTCGCCCGGAGCGACCTGCCGAAGACACTCTCGGAGCAGGAACTGGAAGAGATCAAGAGGTTCGGCCGGGTGGAGTAGCCACCGCGGCGTGGCGCTGCCGGGCCGAGCCGGCCACGAAGTGCAGGGCACGGGCCCCGGATAGGCTGGGCCAGGGATCGGCTGCGTTACCCGCCGGACCCGCGACGAGGCCGGCTCCATCTCCGCCGGGAGCCCTGGTAGGCTAGGCCAGGGATCGGCTGCGTTACAGCCGATCCAGCGCGACGATTCCGGCGACGAGCCGCCGTGCCGCCGCCAGACTGCCCGCGTCACTGGTCTCCGGCCCGCCGACCGGCGCCGCGCGGTCCTCCGTCACTGCCCACCGCTCAAGATCCTCGGTCGTGACCCATAGGGGTAGGCGTAGCCGGAGGGCCAGGAACGCGGCGAACGATGGGGTGCAGGCGACCTCCCGTAAGGCGCCTGGCCGGCCGACCATCAGGATCCCGACCGGCCCACCATCGTCTCGGGTGGCCAGGCCGATGGCGCGCGCGGATGGACCGCCCAGAGACGGCGGCTGGCCACCTGCGCCGGTGGCTGGAGCCCCGCTGCCGCGACCGGACCGGCTGCGGCCGGTCGCCAGCTCCTGGGCCAGCCAGCGCGCCTCTGCCGGCCGGACCGCCAGCCACAGTCGCTGCCCGCCGGGGCCGGCCAGAACGAGCACCCCTAGCTTACCGCCCCAGCAGACGGCGGCGCTCTCGAGATGGGTAGCCACGGCCAGCACCGCGGGCTGCCGGCCATCTCGCTCGTTGGCCGCGCTACCGCCACTCGCGCTTTCCCCCGTATCTGGCGCCATGATTGACACCCTCCACCGCCATCATACGCCCATAGTGGCTGCATGGCAATATTGCAATTCAATAAAGTGCCGCAGGCTGTTGGTCTGGTCGCTACGCCATCGGGTGCTGGCCAGCCGCGACGCCTACGCGTTCACCGGCACCCCGAGAGAGCCGGGGGCTGCCGGCGCTGCACCATGCCCCGGCGCGGCGTGGGGCCGGCGCGCCACGCCCGTGGCCACTGCCGCCTCGGCCACGGCGCCGGCCACGGCTTCCACCACACGGCGGTTGAACACGCTGGGGATGATGTACTCCTCAGAGCGCTCCTCGTCGGTGACCACTGCCGCTAAGGCCCGCGCCGCGGCCAGCTTCATGGGCTCATTGATCTCGCGCGCCTGCACGTCCAGCGCCCCGCGGAACATCCCCGGGAAGCAGAGCACATTATTGATCTGGTTGGGGTAATCGCTGCGCCCGGTCGCCATCACGCGCACCAGGCCGGCCACGGCTTCCGGCGCAATCTCTGGGTCGGGGTTGGCCAGGGCGAAGACGATCGGATCGGGCGCCATCCGGCGCACGTCGTCCGCCGTCAGCAGGTCCGGCCCCGACACGCCGATGAACAGGTCCGCGCCAGCGATCACGTCGGCGAGCGACCCGCGGATGCCGCGTGGGTTGGTGTGCGCCGCCACCCACTCCTTGACTGCGTTCATATTCGCCTCACGCCCGCGGTAGAGGGCGCCAGCGCGATCGCAGGCGATGATCTCGGTCATGCCCGACGCGAGCAGGATGCGGAGAATGGCCACGCCGGCGGCACCGGTACCCATGATCACAGCGCGCAGGCTCTCCAGGGGCTTGCCCACCACGCGACAGGCATTCAGCAGCGCTGCCAGCACGACCACCGCCGTCCCGTGCTGGTCATCGTGAAAGACGGGAATGTCCAGGCGCTCCCTGAGCCGGTCCTCGATCTCGAAGCAGCGGGGCGCGGCGATGTCTTCCAGGTTGATCCCGCCGAAGGCGGGCGCCAGGCGCACCACCGTCTCCACGATTGCATCGCTGTCAGTGGTATCGAGGCAGATAGGGAACGCGTCCACGCCCCCGAACTCCTTGAACAGGAGCGCCTTGCCCTCCATCACCGGGAGCGCGGCCAGGGGTCCCAGGTTCCCCAGGCCGAGGATGGCCGTGCCGTCCGTGACGACGGCCACCGTGTTGCGCTTGATAGTCAGGGCAAAGGCGGCGCTGGGATCGGCGGCGATGGCGCGACAGACGCGAGCCACGCCCGGCGTGTAGGCCATGGAGAGGTCGTCGCGGGTCTTGATGGGGACGCGGGGTGTGACCTCGATCTTGCCCCCCAGGTGGAGCAAGAACGTGCGGTCCGAGACGTTCACGACGGCCACGCCGGGCACCGCGCGGATGGCCGCCACAATGGCCTGGCCATGGGTGTCGTCGCGGCAGTTGATGGTTAGGTCGCGGACCAGGGTGCCCCGCTCGTAGCGGACAATATCGATGGCCCCGATGTCGCCGCCGGCGTCGCCGATGGCGGTGGCCAGCCGGCCGAGCATCCCCGGCCGGTTCTCAATCTGGCAGCGCACGATGATGCTGTAGCTGGCGCTGGGTGTCTGAGCCATACCTGCCTCTCTTTTCTCTCCGGCCGCGCAGGCCGACCAGCCGCCGGCGTCTGCGAACCTGGCAAGATTGTAATCTAACGGGACGGCGCAGCCTTGCCGGCCAGCGTGACCAGCCTGCTTGACTGCCTGGGCGGATACCTTTTAATCTTCTGAGGAAGTGAGGATATGAGGGCATCGTTACACCGGTTCAAGGCCGAGTTCTTCAAAGCCCTGGCGCACCCGTCGCGCATCCACATCCTCGAACAGCTGCGCCAAGGCGAGCGTACGGTCAGTGAACTGCAGGCGGAACTGGGGATCGATTCATCGTCCGTGTCCCAGCACCTGGCCATTTTGCGTAGCCGCCAGATCATCGAGGGGCGCAAGGCGGGCACCAGCGTCTACTACCGCGTCATTGATCCTCAGGTCTTTACGATCCTGGACGCCGCGCGGGAGATCTTCGAGACCCACGTCCAGGGGTTGCAGGGCATGCTGGCGGCGCAACGGGAGGAGGAGCTGGCGGGCACCAGCGCGGCGCGCTAGAGGCGCGAGAGGCGGAGGAGCACTGCCCCTTTCGGCCACGGACCTCACCCCCCTTTTGGTCGGCGCCACGGGGAGACGACCTGCCCACGGTGGCCATGGCCTGGCGCCATATGGACCTTGCAGGTACCGCCCCGGCTACGGCCGCTCTTGCCAGCCTGGCTGCGATATGGTATGCTTAGTCTGAACCTGTCCATATTCTAAGATTAGCAGATAGGGCAAAACGGATGGCGGAGCGCGACTTTTTCCGTTTCTACAATGACTGGCTGGGCCAGCAAGGGCTGGTGCATAGTGCGCTCGCTCGTGAGCGCTTCGCCAGGGCTTTTCGCGGTCTCTGCGGGCGAGATGCCACGACCTTTCACCGCGGGTACGAGGCCTTCCTCGCTCGCGAGGGGCTCACTGACTCGCTGGCTGCCTTTGCGCGGTTCTGCGCCCTCCGCTGGCGCATCAGCCGTCTCACCCACCAGGGGTATGAGCAGGTAGCGCTCACCCACTAGCCTCACTCCAGTGCGTGGCCGCAGTGACCCTTCACGCTGGTCAGCTTTGGCGGGCGCTTGCTGTGCTCCACTAGCCCCACTGTATTGCGTGGCCGCAATGACACGCGCCAGGATAGCGCTGGAGTGCCCCAGAGCGCTGTGGCGCGGGCACTGACCGGCGGGGAAATGTCCCGCGAGGCGGGCGTCCGCATGTGCAGAAGAGGGAGGTAGCTGCATGGGTACCCTTGCGGGGGCGCTTGGGCCGTCTCTCCCAGGTAGGGTCCCCCGAACCGGAACTGTTCGGGCCCGGAGTGACCGGATCAGGGGGCGGCATCTCTGGCTCGGATCGCAGTTGCTGGCTGCTATGTGGCGTCTCTGGCTGGGGTTGCGGTCGCGCGCCTGCCCGTCTGCTCCGCCGCCTGTTCCGCACCCGCCACGAGCCGGTGCCCGCTCTGGCCCGCGCCACCTGGGGCCGGCGCGTACCGTGGTGACCCAGGTACCGGCGCGCCCGCCGCTCCTGGCGGCGGTGGCACGCCGTGGCCTCCCATACCGAGCGAGCCCCCTGGGCTGGTGGGCGTTAGTCGATCTCCCCGGTGGCAAGCTGGCGACGATCACGGCGGTAGAACCCGGGCGATACTGCGTTCTGCTTGACGGCACCCGCACCGGCCGCTGCGGAACCTACCCGACGGCGGACGCTGCCCTCGACGCTGCCCTCCAAGCTGCCCTGAGTGGCTGACGCTACTTGCGTCTGGCAGTCTGGCAGGCGCTTGACACCGGCGCCGTGCCGGCCTATTGTGGAGTTCGTAGAGTAACATACCTATTCTCAGTCCACACCCCGGCCCCGGCAGCGGGACTGGAGGAGGTAGAGATGGCAGTCTTACCCGAGCTCCTGGCCGCAAACGAGCGCTACGCCGCTAGCTTCGATAAGGGTCACTTGCCGGCGCCACCGGCACGGCGGGTGGCAATCCTCACCTGCATGGACGCGCGGATGGACCCTGCCAAGATGCTTGGCCTGCAGGAGGGCGACGCCCACGTCATCCGCAACGCCGGTGGGAGGGCGAGCGACGACGCCATTCGCTCGCTCGTCATCTCACACAAGCTGCTGGGCACGCGCGAGTTCCTGGTCATTCACCACACGGACTGCGGCATGCAGGCCTTCACCAACGAGCAGCTTCGGGATCAGCTGCGGCGCGACCTGAACGCCGACGCCTCGGATATCGACTTTCTCCCGTTCAGCGACCTGGAGCGAAGCGTCCGCGACGACGTGCAGACGATCCGCGCGTCGCCCCTCATCCCCAACGACATCTCGGTCACCGGTTTCATCTACGACGTGCGCAGCGGGCGGCTCCGCCAGGTCGCCTGAACGTGCGCCACCACCGGAGGTGGCTTCAAGCACGTTGCAGCCGGCAGCTCCGCCGGCGGAAGGCAGCCTGCTTGATGCAGGTCTGATACGGGATGCCGTAGCGGTCCGCGGCGCGCTTGACCACGTCACCCTGCGGTTCGAGCCAGCGCATGCTGACGCGGACCTCGCGGATCTCGCGGTCCGCTTCTTCGGTTCGCTCCTCCCGCTGGTCGGCGAGCTGATCGCCGATCGCTTCCACAGACGGCCCTTCGATCTCGTGCGCGTTCATTACGCCCCCTCCAGTCAACCTATGATCAGCAGCATCTCCACCTGCGAACCGTCGTGCCTCATGAGCTAGCGTTTAGACCGCCGTGCCGCGGTCGACGTGCCTGGTTTTCCGCCAGGAGGGGATCCCTAGCCTGGATCCTTCATCACTGGAGCCGTCACCCTAACTCTCTACCGATAGGGAGAGGGAACAGATCGCCGACGGTGAATAACCCGGGCCAGGCTCAGGGTCCCCGCTACTCGACCGCAACCTGGTTCCATCCGAAGGCTTGCCTGTCAGGCCGTACCGAGCGATCCAGGGCCATTGCCGCTCGATCCCGACGCTTATCCGATCCTTGTGCCGCTCTTACAGCGCCCTTACGGCCGGGCGATAGCCTGGTGGCTGATGAGCAGCACGTCGTCTCACGCCATGCAGCCGAACGGCGCTACATCGGACGGTGCTCCGTGTCACGCCACGCAGCCGAACGGGGCGAACGGCCGATACGCGCCCGCGACGACGCCGGAGGCGCGGTCCGATGCCTGCTCTCCTCCCGGCGCGTCTGGCGCGATGCCTGCCGGGGCACGCTGCAGCGGGTACTCCTTTACTATCCGTACCGGCTTCGACTTCCTGATCGTGGGGGCCGGGTTCGCCGGCAGCGTGCTGGCGGAGCGCCTGGCCAGCCAGGCCGGCAAGCGAGTGCTGGTGGTC
>DAOTTI010000202.1:0-21039 GCA_034437795.1 Chloroflexota bacterium
CTGGAGTAGGAACAACTGGAGTAGGAACAACTGGAGTAGGAACAACTGGAGTAGGAACAACTGGAGTAGGGAAGGGACATGAATGCGACAGGCATGGGAGGCAAGACGACGCGGCGATCGGTCCTGTGGCTCCTTGCGGCGGCAGCCCCGCCACTCACGCCGGCCGCCTGCGGGCCGCGAGGCTCGTCCGGCAATGGGCCAGCCAGCGGCCGCGGCCAGCCGTCGGGACAGATAGCCGGCAAGCTGGCGTTCTGGGCGATCAATGCGCCGTGGGGGCAGATGGGGGCAGGCATCGGGGCCGAACAGCTGAATACCTTCCGCGCCAGATATCCCGCGCTTCAGTTGGAGGTGGAGGACGTCGTACCGGGCGGGGCCGCCAGTATCGAGAAGCTCCATACCGCGGCCGCGGCCGGCACGCTGCCCGACCTGTACATGGCCAACCGGGGCTACGCCGCGCAGCTCGGCGCGGAGGGGCTCAGCCGTCCGTTGGACGCCTACCTCAAGCAATCCAAGGCGCTCCCTCGCGATGACCTGTGGGAATCGCACTTGCAGGATGCATCGTGGAAAGGGCGCGTCTTCGCCGTGACCCACTCCTCGGGCGTGTGGGTGCTGTTCCTGAACCAGCAGCTGTGGCAGGAGGCCGGGCTCAGCGTGGAACGGCCGCCCAAGACGTGGGCAGAGCTGGAGGATGCCGCGCGCAGGACCGCACGGGTGAGCGGCGGAGTGGTGGAACGCGCCGGCTACCACCCTACCTGGGGCAACGCTGGACCGAGCCTGTGGCTGGTGCATTACCGGCAGCTCGGGGGCGACTACTTCACCAAAGACTGGCAGCCGGCCTTCGCCAGCGACGAGCGGGCCATCCAGGCCCTGACCTGGATGAAGGGCTTTATCGATCGCCAGGGAGGCGCACAGGCGCTGGACGAGTTCCGGAGCCAGATCCAGGCCATAGGGAGGGCCGGTGGCGTCTTCGCGTCGCACCGCATCGCCACGCTGATTGACTCGCACACCATCATCACCGACCTGGAGCGGTCCGTGCCGGATCTCAGCTTCACCGTCGCTGCGCTGCCCTTACCGCCACGAGGCCGGCAATCCGGCTGGCAGGGTGGGGCGGACCTGCACATCGCCAGGGAGAGCAAGGCCGCGGACGCTGCCTGGGCAGTGATCGAGCATCTGATGGCCCCTGAGAACATCCTGGCGTTCTCACTGGCACTCTCCCGCATCCCATCACGCCGGTCGGTTGGCCAGAGCAAAGCCTACCTGGACAGGAGCCCGCACCATCGCACATTCATTGACATGGTGCCGCACTCGCACAACGTCCCCGCCATACCCGGCAACGCCGATCTGGCGCCGATCATCGCCGGCGTCACCGGGGACGTGCTGGCCGGTAGGAAAGGCGTGCGCGAGGCGCTGCAAGACGCGGCCCAGAAGACAGCGGTCGTTGTGGACAAGTGGCGGCGGTACCTGGAGTAGCACTGCACTGGTTTGGCCAAGCATGGCCACACCGGCACCGGCGGGGGCGCTACTTCGTGCTGATCTATTCCCTAATCCTGATCGTCGACATCCGAATGACGGCCATCTCGATGAGCTACTTCCTGATGATGGCGATCTCGGCGATGGCGATCCCCTGCTCCCCGGCCACGGCGTAGAGCAGGTAGGTGCGGCCATCCTCCTGAAAGACGTACGGGTCACGCAGCTGGCGGGCCGGCTCCAGGATCGGGCCGCCGCGTGAAGGCACCAGCGGCCGGTCCGCGCCCTCGTACGGCAGCTCCGGCTCCAGTACCGGCACCGGCTCCGTCGCCCGCCACGCCGTCCACTCCTTCGTCAGGTCGAGCGTGGTGAGCAGGATCCGCTCCGGACAATCACCGCGGTTCGTATAGAAGACGTAGAGCAGGTCGCCATCCCGCAGCACGGCGGCATGGCGCATGTCCGTGGCGATGGCCGCAAACGGATTGTGCCCCTCCTCAAAGCCGGCAAGCCCATCGCGCGAGCGATACACGATGCCGGGCATGGCGATGCCGTAATACCAGTCGCCCCACCGAAAGAGGCGCATGTACGGCGCGCCCAGCACCTCCGCCCGCGCGGTGAAGTGCAGCCCGTCGGTGGAGATGGCGACCCGCGTGGCCTGGCCATGCCGGCCGTGGGGCCCGTGCCGGTCTCCTTCCGCCAGGGGTCCGTGGTAGTAGAGGCGCACCTCCCGCCTGGACCCATCCACCAGCACGTCCGGCGACGCAATGTGTTTGACGAAGTAGGAACCAGTAAGATCGAGCACCCCCGGCTCATACGTCCGCCACGGCCCCGCCAGGTCATCGGCGTAGGCCAGGCGGATGTACGTACCGCGATGGTGGCCGAAGTAGAGGTAATACCGGCCGAGCGGGCGCGCTACCCAGTCCGGCGCGCGCACCAACGACGGGCCGTTGATGTTGTCGCCCATCCGCGCATCCATGCGCGGGCGGATGATGGGATTGGTAGGGAAGCGCCGCACGTGAACGGCAGCCACGGGCGTTGGCGGGTTCATCGCGCAGCAGGGTAGCATGCCGAAGGCGCCGCCCCTGGGCAGCCGGCCGGGGCGCCCTCGCTGTGCAGCGGTGCCGCGTCTGGCAGGGTAGCATCCTAGAAAAGGTGGACGGCGACGGCGCCATCATTGGCATCAACCATTTTGGCCGGTGGCGGCTGCCGGAGGCGCTGCGGGCGCTGGCCCGCCACGGCTACCGCGCCGTGGACTACAGCGCGGCCGCGGGGCGCCTGGCCGGCGACGCGGATGCCCTGGCCACCGTGCGCCGGCTCACGCGCGACCTCGGCCTGCGCCCGGCGGCCACTCACTTCCGATCGTTCGGCTTCTCCTTCCTGGCGCCCGCGGAACGGTACCAGGCCTTCTGCCACCAGTCGGTGGAAGACGTGCGTGTCGCGGCGTACCTGGGGGCGCCGGCCATCGCCTTTCACCTGGGCAATGACCTGGGCGGCGGCACGGACGTGGCCGAGCATGACCCGTCCCGCACCCGCGAACTGCCCCAGCGCCAGGGTTCCCGCTGGCGCCACCGGTTCGAGCCGGTGGGAGGAGCGGTGCCGGCGGTGGAGACCGCGGGGCAAGCGGGGAGCCGGACCCTCGTAGAAGCCCTGGCCGCCGCCAATGCGGAGGCGCTCCGTCCGGCTGTACAGGTGGCCGAGCAGGAGGGCGTGGTAGTGGCGCTGGAGAACCACTGCCACGGCTTCGGCGATCGCTGGGAGCACCTCGCCGCCGTGGCCGACCTGCTCGGCTCGCCGGCGGTGGGCTTTACCCTGGACAGCGGCCATGCCGTGGTGGCAGGGCAGGACCCGGCGCGCCTGGCGCGCCAGATGGGCCTGCGGCTCGCGCTGACGCACCTGCATGACAACGACGGTACGGCAGACACCCACCGCCCCGCGGGGCGCAGCGGCCCGAATGGGGAGCAGGCAGGCGGCGCCGTGGTGGATTGGCCGGCGCTGATCCGCGCCCTCCAGGAGGTGCGCTATCCTGAACGCAACCACTGGATCCTGGAGGGCGGCACGCAGGTGCCGGGCGACGACGTGGACCGCCTGCTGGCGGCGCACCTGGCCAGCTTCTCGGCTCTCTTGAGGTCCGTCGCGAATGGTATGAGCCGCGAGTAGCGATTGGCGAAGAGCGAGTAGGAGCGAGGAGGGAAACCGTGATCCGTCGAATGCTACTGCAGAGAGGGATGTTGCTGCCCGCAGGTCCGGCCGTGCTGGCGGCCTGCGGGCCGCGCGGCACGGGTAGCGCAGGCGGTGGGGACGCTGCCCCGCAAGGGCTACCGCAGCGCCCGGTGGATGTCCAGCTGTGGACGCGGGGCCCGTCCGAGGAGGCGGTCAAGGCGCAGCTAGCCGGCTGGCCCCCGCAACAGCCGAACGTGCGCGTGGAGCTGGTCTACGACAAGGAGGTCTTTGACCTCAAGGGGACAGAGGCACTGATCGCGGCAATGGCGGCCGGCGACCCGCCGCACGTGGTGAAGTGGAACCGGCCAGTGACCGGCTCGGCGGTGGTCAAGGGCATGCTGACCGCCATCGACGATCTCGCCAAGCGCGATAAGTTCGACGTGAAAGCGCGTTTCTACGCGGCGGGTCTGGCCGAGATGACTGGGCCCCTGGACGGCAGGCTCTACGGCCTCACCTACGACATGGATAACCGGCTGCTCTTCTGGAACAAGGCCGCCTTCCGGCTGGGCGGGCTGGGCAATCAGCCCCCGCGGGACTTCGCCGAGTTCCGCGACATGGCCGTGCGCTTCACCCGCCGCGGCGCGGACGGCGTCGAGCAGCTTGGCTTCATGGCCACCTTTGGTACGGAGCTGCTCTACCAGTGGGCACTGGCCAACGGTGGGGGCCAGTACCTCACGGCAGACGGCAGGAAGGTGACGCTCGATGCGCCAAAGAACGTGGAGGCGCTGGACTTCCTGATCCGCCTGGTCCAGGCGCAGGGTGGATGGGACGCTCAGACCGCCTTCTCCAACCGGTTCGCGGGCCTGCGGGGCGTGAGCGCGACGATCAACGCCTTCGTCAACGACAAGCTGGCCATGTTCGCTGCCACCAACCTGAACGTGCCCAGCGTCTACTCCGTGCGCCCGGAGACGGAGTTCGACGTCGCGCCGATGCCAACCGCCCGCCGGTCGGACCCGCCGGTGACCTGGGCCGGTGGCTACGCCTGGGCCATCCCCGCCGGCGTGAAGTACCCCGCGGCCGCCTGGGAGCTACTCAAGTACCTGGTCAGTGAGCCAGCGCTGGCGGCGCGGACGGAGGGCGACCGCGGCCGGCTGGCGGCGGCCGGGCAGCCGTTCTTCTACGGCATCTCGGTCGGGCAGCCGGCGATCGACGAGGCGCTGCTCAAGCGCTTCCCGCCGCCGACGGAGATGCTGCCGCTGGTGCAGCGGGGGCTGGACCAGATGAAGACGGCCAGGAACCGGCCGGTCAGCCCAATCATCGCCGAGCTATGGCAGGCGCAGAAGGATGCCACGATGGAGGCGGTGCAGGGCAAGCAGAGCGCCCAGGCGGCGCTCCAGGAGGCGACGCGCAAGGTGCAGGCTGAGCTGGACGCCTTCTGGGCCAGCCAGAAACGGTGACGAGATAGCGGCGCATTCCGACCGTGACGACGCCCTGGTCGCTGAGCGCGCACCAGCGCGAGTTGAGAGCCACGTCTTAACGGGATTAACGGGAACGATCGCAGAGGCAGGTGGCAAAGGGCGTCTCGCCAGGTACTCGTAGCCGCCGGTTACCCTCAGCATCGGCTGGTCCATTCGCTTGGCCGCGGCCTTCGATGCGCGGCGGTCCTGCCCTGCACGAACGTACCAGCGCTTGCTGCGCCCGCCCTATTTACGAGTTGTTCATGAGCGGAGCCCTCACCGCCACCCGCTGCGCGGGCTCCCGCTCTCCTAGAGGGCGAGGAGACACATCGCCGGCCATGAATAATCCAGGCGAGCGGGCCTCTACTGAGCGGCTACTGAGCGGTCCGGGCCGCCCATCTGGAGAGCACGGCGCGCACCCTGGCCAGCTGGACCGCCACCTCGGCGTACTCGTCCTTGCCGGAGTGGTGCTCCACGCTGTAGTAGCCCTGGTAGCCGGCGTTACGCAGGTTAGCCATCTTCTCCTCCAGCGGCCCCTCGGTGATGTTCCAGGGGAAGTGGGTGTGGCAGACCCATGGCGCCACCAGCCGGTCGGCCTCATCCTTCTCCTCCTGGGTGCCCGCCCAGCCCCCGATGTGGCAGGAGATGCCGAACCCGGGATGGTCCACGGCTTCGTACAGGCGCTTGAGATTGGGCCAGTGCTTCTCCGGCCCCCAGTGGTTCTCCGCACCCATCTTAAACCCGCGGTCCCAGGCGAGCTGGGCGTACTCGCGGTAGCGCGCCACGATGTGGTCAAACTCCGCATCCGACCAGGTCTCCCGCCGGCTGCCCGCGTCGATGCGCACGAACCGCGCGCCGAGGATCTCCGCCGCCCGCAGGTGCGCCAGGGCGTTACGGTAGTTGGCCTCGCGCACTGCCGGGTCGTCGTCCCAGACGTGCGCCCGGTCCACGCACAGGTCGGCCAGCTCTAGCTCCCGCTCGTCTAGCGCCTCCCTCACCTTCCGTAGGTAGTCCTCGTCCGTACTGGGCAGGAAGCCGTTCCAGATGTCGGCCGCCTGGAGCCCGTAGCGGTACTTGCAGGTCTCCAGGTAGCCGAACACGTCCATCTTGCCCTCGGCGAGCAGCCCGCGAAACGAGTACGACAGTACCGACACCTTCATGCTCTGCCTCTCCTAGTCACCCTCTGTGACTCCGTAGTGACCCTGTGTGACGCCTCGGTGGCCCTTAGCCTCCGTAGCGGCCCGATGTGACCCTGCCGCGCCGGCCGTGCTCCACGGTCTTGCCACCGTCTCGTCAACCATCTCGTCGCGTCGGCGACCTTCCTGCATTAGGCGCCCGCGGTGGCCCCTCCGCTGGTCCCAAGTGAGG
Organism: Chloroflexota bacterium; assembly: GCA_034437795.1. Taxonomy (GTDB): domain Bacteria; phylum Chloroflexota; class UBA11872; order UBA12225; family UBA12225; genus DAOTTI01. Next base: position 6,453 of record DAOTTI010000202.1, read on the forward strand.
AGCGCAGGAGGTCGCGCAGGGGGCGGTAGCCGATGACCTGGATGCCGGCGGCGCGGACGTAGTCACGCAACGCCGCGCTGGTAAAGACCTGGTAGTCCGCCACGCGGCTCGGCCAGTCGGCGGTGATGGCCCGCAGCTCCGGGGTGTCCTGGGCGGGATGGAAGATGAACAGGCTCAGCCCCGGGGGCAGGGCATCGAGGCGGGCCTTGGCCGCCGCCAGGCGGTCGTGTGACTCGTGGAGGGGGAGGCTGGTCATGTGGTCGAAAAGGGGCATGCCGCGCGCTTCCAGCTCCTGGACCAGTCGGGCCGCGGCGGCGGCGCTCTCCCCATCGAAGCCGCGCCGCCGGCGCCAGCCATTCTCGTCCAGGTGCAGGGCGAAGCAGGGAACGCCGTGCTCGAGCGCCACCTGCGCGTACGCCGGCAGGAACCTGGGATGGGCCACCGTGCCCATGTGCGTGTCCACGTGCGTGACGTCGATCCCTGCAGCCACGGCCCGCCTGACCTGCGCTCGCACCTCCTGCTCGACCGCGGCGGCCGGCGCGCGGTCGAACACCGGCTGCTGGCGGCGGGGCAGGTAGCCCTCATCGTCCAGCAGGCCCGAGGCCGGGTCGCGCGTGGAGAGCGGGGGCCAGCGATAGGTGGCCCACTCGCTGTTGAGTGTGAGGTGCACGCCCACGTCTACCTGAGGGTGCTCGCGGCAGTACCTGGCCGCCCCCAGGAACCACGGGCAGGGCACCATCGTCGACGCCGACGACATCAGGCCGAACTCCACCAGGTCCGCGAAGGCGCTGACCGTCGCTTGACACATCCCAAGGTCGTCGGCGTGGAGCACCACGACGCGGTCGCGGGGCCCAAACCCGAGCTTCTTCAGCGCAGCGTTCACGTCTCTCGTTCCTCCTCTGGCTCGTGGGGGGCCGGAGCCTGCGGCCGGTTTCACGGTTCACATTGACCCCGTGTGGCAGGGGCTCGCGCCTGGCGCGGGCGACACGTACCCCGCCATCCTGCCACCGACGTGCCCCCGCCTCCACGAGTGCGGGCATCATACCGCAAGGGCGGGCAAGACGGCACAAGGCGTATCCTCATGGGCGGAGGCAGCAGTTCACGATGGCCAGGCGTAAACGGACGGGGGGCGAGGCGGGCGGGCGGCTCCCCGTCAACCGCGACCTCGTCGTGCTGGGCGACGTTCGTACGGTGCCGGTGACCCTGAAAGAGAAGGGCGGCCAGCCCTACCAGCCGGATGCGGCCGTGTGGGTCCACGAGGCCAGCGGCATGGTCTATGGCTTCATGCTCGGGCCGCCCGGCCAGCGCGCGCCGCTGCTGGCAGAGGCGCTGTTCTCCCCCGGACCGGCGCCCTTCGGCCCGCGTACGGAGCTCCCCGGGCAGGTGGTCCTCTTCGATGAGCGACTGGCGAGCGAGTTCGCGCCCCTGCGCGGGGATGCCCAGATTGAGCTCTACATCTCCGAGCCGGACGAGAGGTTCGACGAGCTATTCAGCTCCCTGTTCCAGTACCTGGAGGACCAGAACCGGCCGGAATCGGCGCTGCCGGATGAGGCGCTGCGGCCGCTGTGCGCCGCGGCGGCGCGCCTGTGGCGCTTGAAGCCGTGGCAGTTCATGTACGACCAGCCGCCAGTGGAGCTCAGGGAGGTTATAGCCGGCACGGTGAAGGCGGGCGCCGGCCAGGGCCGGCCGCTCTACGCCTGCGTCCTGGGCGCCAACGAGGAGCTGTTCGGCGTGGCCTTTTACACCTCGCTCGACGACTACCGGCGGTTCCGCGAGATCGGGGAAGGGGTGCTCAGCGGGCCGGGGGCGCCGGCCGGCTCACCACCGGCCGCGCCGGACGCAGCGGAGCTTCTGGGCGCCCTGCAGCGCCGGTGCTTCCTGGTCAGCTTTGACGATCGGGAGGACCTGCGCCCTGAGTACCTGGCGCAACTGGAGCGCAACGGCTGGCCCGCCGATTGCCCCATGGCCCCCCAGTTTGCCGCCGTTGGCGGCCCGGCCGAGCCGGGTGAGCTGGAAGCGGGGGACGCCGCGCGCATCGCGCTGGCGATCGAGGCGCTGGCGCGCTTCTGCGAACGCCACGAGGACGCCATCGCCGCCGAGGCCTATATGGACGCACCGGTTCGGGACACGATCAGCGTGCGGCGGGAAGGGAAGGTGATCAAGGTGCAGGCGCGGATGCCGGCGGAGTAGGGGGCAATGCATAATACGTAATGCGTAATACGTAAGGGGGACGCATGGTGTGGTTTGGGATGGAGAGCGGCGGGTAGTATTGCGACGAGCGTTTTCGGATCAGCGTTTGCGGATCAGAGGCGTGCAGTGTAGAGCAGGTGAAGGGCTCGTTGCGTCATGGGGGCATCGCACTGACGGGGAGGGAGAGCGCATGAATGAGGAGGGCTGGGGCAGGAGCGTCACTCGTCGGGCCGTGGCCGGTGCAGGTGTGACGCTTCCGGCAGGAGCGGCCGCTGCCTGCGGACTGCTTGGGAGAGGGCAACCGGCTGCCGGTGGGGCCGGCCGCGCGGAGCTAGCCCAGCCGGCCGCGCTGGAGTGGCTGACGCGCCAGCCATACGAGCCGGCCTTCGAGGCCGCGATCAGGCTCTTCCGCGCCAGGTTTCCTCAGGCGGAGGTCCGGCGCGACCAGCAGGCGAACAACAACTCCTTCAATCAGAAGCTAGAGACGCTCATCGCCGCCGGCACTCCACCCGACGTGGCCTTCGCCGTGGGCTCGACCTACCATGGCCAGGCGGCGCAGGGCTTCTATGAAGACCTGACGCCCTACGTGGCCAGAGACAAGTCCTTCGACGTGAACGACTTCGTGCCCTTCTGGATCGAGGCGGGCAGGTTTCGCGGCAAGCTCTATTTCTTCCCCTTTGATCCCGGCACGATGGTGGTGTTCTGGAACAAGCGCCTGTTCACCAACGCGGGCCTGCCCGCGCCGGACTCGCGCCAGACGCTAACCTGGCCCCAGTTCCTGGAGATGGCCAGGCAGCTCACGAGGGTCCCTCCGGCGGTCCCGGAAAGCCAGGTGCAGTTTGGCGCAGCGCTCGCCCAGGAGCGCCTCTGGTACCTGCTGCCCTGGCAGATAGGGGTCGAGGTGTTCGATAAGGACTTCACCCGCTGCCAGCTCAACGACCCGCGCGCCATCGACGCCATCCAGTTTGCGGCCGACCTGCGGGGCAAGCATGGGGTGTGGCGGCCGGTCACCTTTCAGGGGCCGCCGACGAGCTTTCCGGCCGGCAACGTCGGGCTGCAGCATACCGGCTACTGGCAGGCCGGCCCGTATCGCGAGCAGATGAAGCCGAAGGGTGAGGACTTCGACGTCATTCCCTTCCCCACCTTCCCTGGCCGGCCCCGGCTGACGATCGGCTGGGGCTCCGGCCACGCCATCGTGGCCGGCTCGAAGCAGAAGGCCATTGCCTGGGAGTTCGTCAAAGTGCTCTCCGAGAAGGAGGTGTACGAGATGCTGCTGGAGCAAGGGGTCATGCAACCAGTGCGGCGCTCCCAGGCCAATAGCCCTGCCTTCCGCCGGCAGACGCCGCCCTATAGCTTTGACGTGCCGCTGGACGACACCAGGACGGCCCGCACGCCACCGTTCCACCCCGCGATGGCCGAGCTGCCCAGCCTGCTGGAGCAAGGGCTGGCAGACGCCTACGCTGGCAAGAGCGGGGTCAAGCCGCTGATCGAGCAGCTCGTGCCTCAGATCAACCAGAAGCTGGCGGAGTACAATACCCGCTTCCCGGCGAGGTAGGGCAGCGCAGCCGCCGCAGCGTCCAGACGGGGCACATGCGTATCGCGTCCGGATCAGCTGCGCCGGACCCCTACCCCCTTCGGCCCCCCGCTCCGACGCGGGGACGCGGAGACACGGGGACGCGGAGACACGGGGACGCGGAGACGCGGGGACGCGGAGACACGGGGACGCGGAGACACGGAGACGCGGCGAGGGGGGACGAGGGCCAGGGGGGAGCGGACAGACGTCACCCCCTGGCCCCCTCTCCAAGGCCGAGAGGGGGGACGACGGCCACGGCCGTGCGCCTGGGCCCCGTGACGCCCCACCTGGCTGCGCCAGTACATGCAAAGGAACCAGAAGCGCTATGACCCTATCCCGACGCGTTCCGGTTGTGCCCCCGCCGGGGCAGCGCATTCCCGTCGTGATTGACAGCGACGCGGCGAACGAGGTGGACGACCAGTACGCAATCGCCCTGGCCTTGCGCTCGCCGGAGCGGCTCGAGTTGCGGGGCCTGGTGGCGGCGCACTTCGGCGATCGGGGCGGCGCGGCGGGCATTGAGCAGTCTTATGAGGAGATCCAGCGCGTGCTGGCGGCAGCCGGCCTGGCCGGCCGCGTGCCCGTGCTCCGCGGCAGCCATCCGCTCCGCTACAGTGACGAGCCCTCGCCCTCGGAGGGAGTAAGCTTCATCGTCGAGGAGGCAAGGCAGGCGACGCCGGAGCACCCACTGTGGATCGTGCTCCTTGGCCCCGCGACGGATGCGGTGGCCGCCTATCTGGCCGATCCGTCGATCGTGGACCGCGTCGTGGTGCTCTACCACGGCCGGACCCGCTGGCCGGAGAAGTGCTGGAACTTCAACGTCTACAACGACGTACGCGCCGCCCGCGCCCTCTTTCACGGCCCGCTACCGCTGGTGCTCTTCGATACGGGGACGTATCTGCGCCAGCCGATGGCGGAGGCGGAGGCGCAGCTTGCGCCGCACGGCGCGCTGGGCCGCTACCTGGTCGAGATCCGCCGGCGTCGGCCGCAGTGGGCAGCGCCGGACAAAGGTCTATTTGACCTGGGGGACATCGCCTTTCTCGTCGCCCCATCCCTGGCGGAGTGGGAGGAGGTCCCCGTGCCATCGGTGAACTGGGACCTCGCCTACGACCACACGCGGACGCACGGCCGCATGCTGCGCATCTACCACATCGACCGCGCTGGCACGTTTCGGCTCCTGGCCGAGCGCCTCGGGCGCTGGGCACAGGGGACGCCCGAGTAAGCTGCTGGTGAGTAGTAAGGGCCGAGTAGCGAGTAGCGAGGGCCGAGTGGCGGGGGCTGACGCTGGTCTATCCTGGGTCCTTCACGGCCGGCGTTCAGGCCCCTCTCTCTACCAGGTTAGCCGTCCAAGAGGCGGATGCGCAGGTTGCGGTAGGCGACGGGGCCGTGGTCGCCCTGGAGGCGCAGCGGGCCACGGGGGATATCCTGGTCGTGCCAGGCGCCCCGCGTCGGCCCCGTGCACTCCACGCCCTCGTGAATGACCACGCCATTGTGCAGGACGCGCTCGAAGCGGGCATTGGCGATCTTTGTGCCGGCGGCGTCGAACCTGGGGGCGCGGAACACGACGTCGTAGGTCTGCCACTCGCCCGGCGGGCGCGAGGCGTTGGTGCGGGGAGCCACGCCGTCGTAGGCGGTGCGGGTCTCCGCGATCCAGCGGGGATAGATGGCGCCACAGGAGTGTGTCGTCAGCTCGCTGTCCGGCGTGCCCCAGCTATCCAGGATCTGGATCTCGTACTGGCCCATCAGGTAGACGCCGGAGTTGGAGCGCCTGGCCACGCAGAACTCCAGGTGGAGCTCGCAGTCGCCATGCTCGAGCACGGTGTGGAGGTCGGCGGTGCGGCCATCATCGCCGTTCATCAGGATGCCGGTCCCCGCCTCACCGAGGAGGAGTTGGTCGTTCGCCGGATGCAGGCGCACCGCGCCCACCACCTTCCACTTGTGGTCCGGCGCGTCCTGACCCTGCCCCGTTCGCCCGCGCCAGCCGTCCAGGCTCTTGCTGTCGAAGAGCTCGATCCAATCGCTCATCTTTCCGATCCTTCCCTTCTATCACGCGCACTGCGCCGTGTGGCGGGCCAAAGGGTACCGGTTGGCCGGCGCGGGCGGCCGGTGCCGGATAGAAGGCCGCTCGACGGCCGGACTGCGATCTGGCCACGTGCCACCCCCTGCGTGGCACAATGCGGGTCGCCAGAGCGGCATGGCCGCGAGCTGATACTGAGCGACGCTGGCACTGAGCGAATTGACGCTGATGGAGAGAGGAAGGAGCAACGATGGCCACGGCAGCCCTGCCCCGACTGACGGCGCTCAAGCATGAGGTGGACACCAGCCCGCAGAAGTTTGGCGAACTGCGCCGCTCGGACCACCTGATCGGGAACACGCCTGCGCTGCGGGAGCGGATGGAGGAAGACGGCTACCTGTTTCTGCCGGGCCTGCTGGACCGTGACGAGGTGATTGGCGCGCGGCACAGCATCATGGAGATGCTGGCGGAGGAAGGACTGCTGGAGCCGGGGACGCCGGTAGACGACGGGATCGCCGCGCGGCAGCCGGCGCCCGGCAAGGCGGGGGTACGCAATGACCTGGCTCGGCGGTCGGCTGCGCTGCAGCGCCTGCTCTACGCCGGCCGGATGATGGCCTTCTACCGTGACCTCCTGGGTGGCGACGTGCTGCACTACACCTATACCTGGCTGCGACCCCGCCTGCCGGGGGGCGCCACGGCGCCGCACTACGACATCGTCTTCATGGGGCGCGGCACCAGCCGGCTCTACACGGCCTGGACGCCGCTCAGCGACATCACGTACGAGATGGGCGGGCTGATGGTCCTGGAAGGCTCGCACCGGCTGGAGCGCCTCAAGAACACCTACGGCCGCAAGGACGTGGACACCTACTGCACCAACCTGCCCCACGCCGCGGAGCGGGCCACGGGGCAGAAGATGTTCACCGGGCAGCTCTCACGCAACCCGGTCAAGCTGCGCGACACGCTCGGGGGCCGCTGGCTGACGGCGGAGTTCCGCATGGGCGACGTGCTGACGTTCGGCATGTACACCCTGCACTGCAGCCTGGATAACCAGAGCGATCGGGTGCGCCTGTCCTGCGATTCGCGCTACCAGCTGGCCTCCGAGCCGGCGGACCACCGCTGGATCGGTGAGGAGCCGCCGGGGCACGCCGCGGCCATCCGGCTCGGCCGGATCTGCTAACGCCCATGCTTTCCACGGCGCGGTAGTAGGTGGTAGTAGGTGATGCCCGGATTCCAGCTCCAGTAGGTAGTAGGTGATGCCCCGATTCCAGCTCCAGTAGGTAGCAGGTGAGGCCCTGGTTCCGTGGTTACGACCCAGGGAGTGACAGGGTGAGGGGGTGCGTCATGCGTGCCAGTGGCCGGGCTGGGAGCCGGTCTGGCACCCTTGAGGGCGCACACACGACGAGCAGACGGAGAGGGGAGAGGCAACATGGCAGCGACGACCGAAGGGAATGCGGGCATGGCCACCCGTTCAGCCGAGGTGGCCAGGGCACGGATGATCCCCGTGCCGCCGGGGATCAAGGTGGCGGCGCAGCTGTCCCCTGAGCCGGCGGAGGAAGACCTGCTCTGGGTCCGGCAGATGGGCGTGGAGTGGGTCACTCTCTGGACCGACGGGGCACACGCCGGCTATGAGTACTACGCCAGCCGGCGCGCGCTCTTTGAGCGCTACGGCCTGCGCATCTACGGCTTCGGGAACTCGGACGTGCACAACCAGCCGGCGATCGTGCTCAACCTGCCCGATCGCGACCGGAAGGTGGAGGAGTACAAGCGCCACCTACAGGCCCTGGGCAGGGCTGGCATCCCCTACACGACGTACGCTCACATGGCGAACGGCATCTGGAGCACCGAGCCGGAGACGACGCGCGGTGGCGCTCGCGCCCGCGCCTTTGATCTGGCCAGGGCCCGCGCCGGGCGCTGGCGGGAGAACGTCTATGCGCTGCCCCTGACCAACGGCCGGGAATATACCGAGGAAGAGCTGTGGGACAACTTCGCGCGGTTCATCCGCGAGGTGGCGCCCGTCGCCGAGGAGGCGGGGGTGCGCATTGGCATCCACCCCGACGATCCGCCCATCCCCCGCCTGGGCGGCGTGCCCCGCATCTTCAGCCGGTTCGACGACTACAAGCGGGCGCTGGAGATCGCCAATAGCCCCAACGTCGGCGTCTGCCTCTGTCTCGGCTGCTGGCTGGAAGGCGGCGAGGCCATGGGCGCCTCACCCGTGGAGGCCATCCACTACTTTGGCCGGCAAGGAAAGCTGTTCAAGATACACTTCCGCAACGTGAGCGCGCCCCTGCCCCACTTCGTCGAGACCTTCGTCGACAACGGCTACGCCGACATGTACCAGCTCATGAAGGCGCTGCAGGAGGTAGGCTTCTCGGGGGTGGCCATCCCCGACCACATCCCGCAGATGGCCGGGGACCGCCGGCTGGGGGCGGCCTACACCATCGGCTACATGCGCGCCCTCCAGCACCGCGCCGAAGCCGAGGTCCCTAAGCCGGTCTAGCCCGTAGCCACTTCGGCCGGCGACGAGCTCCGTCTCCCTTTGGGAGAGGGTGAGCAACAATCCTTACCGGTACTGGTCCATCACGTTCTGGACCTGCTGCTTCATGTCCTGCATGGTCACGTCCGGCCCCTGCTTCCCTTCGAGCAGCGGGGTAAGGGCGTTGTTCATCGCCGTGTGGATGTCGGCGGCGCCGGGGAAGGGGAAGTAAGCGTAGAGGCGGGCCTGGGCCATCAGCTCATTGGCTCGCTTTCGCCAGGGCTGCTGCTGCAGAACGGCCGGGTCATTAGCTACGCTGGCGATGCAGGCCTGGTCCCAGGAGCCGGGCGTCTCCTGGACGAAGCGCTGGCCTTCCGGCGACGCCTGGAACTTGACGAAGGTCCAGCCGGCCTCGGGGCGAGCGGCCGCAGCGGGCAGGACGCCGGATGTGCCGGAGAAGTAGCCGAAGGTCTTACCTCGCGCGCTGGGGCCGCCGGGGACGGGCCACTGGGCGATCTCGGCCGTGGGGTCCACCCCATAAGCGTCCCGCGGCACGACCCAGATCCCGGCCAGCGCCATGCCAACGGCGTTGCGTCCCAGCGCCTCGCCGATGCCCCGCGAAAACCGTCTTTGGTACTCGGCCAGCAGCGCCAGCCCGCCCAGGGCGGCGACGGTGTCCTGGATCCACTTGAGCGCCTCGATACCCGCGGGCGTGGCGAAGCCGGGCTGCGTGCCGTCGGCGCTTAGCAGCGGCACGCCGTTGGCCTGGAAGTACATCAGCGCCGTCGGACCACCGATCTGCCATGTCGGACGAAAACCCAGGCGATCGAGCTGTCCCTGCGCGTCCAGCCGCCTCAGGCGCTGGTTGGCCATGCGGAAGTCGTCCCACGAGGCCGGCGCCCTGTTGGGATCCAAGCCTTCCTCCCGCATCACGCGCTGGTTGACGTAGATCGAGCGGACGTTGGAGTGGCGGGGCAGGCCGTAGGTCTTGCCCCTGTATTCGGCCCCAATGCGGGAGGCGGCGAAGTACTGGTCCATATTGATCTTGTCCCGCGAGATGAAGGCGTCCAGCGGGGCGAACAGCTTCTTGTAGGCGGCGACCTGGATGAAGTCGAAGCCGGACCAGTAGGCGTCCGGCACGACGCCACCGGCGAGCGAAGCCTGGAACTTCTCGTAGGTCACGCCCATGGTCAGCTCACCGGTCCAGTCCGGGTACCGCCGCTTGAAGGCCTCCCATGTGGGCGGGACGGAGACGTTGCTATCCGCGTACGGCCACCAGACCTCCACCCGCTGGGGGCCGGACGGAGTTGGCTTGACGCCGGAGTCCCCGGCCGGCTGGGCGCCCCGTCCACACGCTGGAACGGCCGTCACGGGCAGGACGCCACCGGTAAGAGTGGCCAAACGAGTGAGCAGTGCTCGGCGCGAGCTCTTGCTCCCTGTCATTCCTTCGCTCCTGGCTCCAGATGGTGGCTGACGATCGCGGCTCGCCCGCGGCTGCACCGCACACTATACTGCACGGGCCCTGCGAGATGGAGCGCACGAATCCGGGGGGATACGAGCCCTGCTCCGCCGCCTGGCGCTTTGCCCGCATTCCTGGCTGGTCGTGAACACTCGGTCACCCCCCTGCGGAGCACCAGCGTGGTATGGAAGGGCTAACCGTGCCAAGAGGGGTCCCCTCACCCAAGGGCACAATGCGAGGGCTTCGCTCGTGTGAATGATTCGGGTTGGCCACGCAGGGCTTCTCAGCCGGCATGAGCCGGGCTCAATCATGAGCGTCAACGTCGCTCGCACGCCCACTTGATCATGGCGCGGGTGATGTAGTACGGTGGCAGCAAGCCATAAGCGGGGACGGGCAGCAAGAGCAGCGAGAGCAGCAAGGGCAACCAGTAAAAGAAGGAGGCGTAGCCATGGCCCGCAACCGGCGGAGTATGCTGGGCTCCCTGAGCGCCCTGGGCGTGCTGGGTTCTGGAGCAGCCGGCGTGGCCTGCGGATCGCCAGCGCAGGAGCCTGCCCGATCCGCGCGCACCGCGGCGGAGCTGGCCGGCACGGTGCAGCACGTGTACTGGGGCGGCCCCATCGAGCCACCCCTGCAGTACGCGCTGGATCGCTTCCCTAGCCGCGTCCCCCGCGGCCGCGTGGAGCTGGTGGCCATTCCCAATAACCAGGTGCTGGAGAAGCTACAACTCCTGGTGGCCGCCGGCACGCCGCCCGATACGGCGCAGATCAACCCGCGCATTATCACGCCCCTGATCAGCAAGGGCATCCTGGCGGACATCACCGCCTACGCCAAGCGCGATGCGAAGGAGTTCCAGCAGGACGACTTCTTTCCGGCCGCCATCGGGCGCCTGCTCAAGAACGGCAAGCTCTACGGGGCGCCGGTGCAGATGGGCAACTTCGTGCTCATCTATAACCAGGATCTCTTCGCCGCCGCCGGAGAGGCCCTGCCCAACGACGGCTGGACCTGGGATACGCTGGCCGCGGCCGCCAAGCGCCTGACGAGGGGAGAAGGGGAAGGCAAGCGCTTCGGCGCCACCGCGCCGCCATGGGAGATCCTGGTCTGGGCTTACGGGGGCGAGATCCTGGACAAGGACGAGAAGACCTGCCTGCTCACCGATCCCAAGGCGCAGGCCGGCCTGCAGTGGCTGCAGGACCTGCGCCACAAGCACCAGGTCGTGCCGAGCGGGGCGGAGATGGCCGGCCTGACCACCCAGCAGCTGTTCCTGGCGGGGCGCCTGGCGATGCACGTCGGCATCCCCGGCTTCGTCAATGACATCGAGAAAGGGAACCCCCCGTTCCAGTGGGACCTGGCCTTCGTGCCCAAGGGCCCGGCGCGCCGCGTGACCATCGTCCAGGGGCCGAGCTGCGCCGCCATCGCCCAGTCCAAGCAGCTCGATCTGGCCTGGGAGTGGCTCAAGTGGTTCACCGGCGTGGAGGTGCGCCAGTTCGCCGCGCGCGAGGACCGCGCGGTGGGAGCGCGTAAGAGCAGCGCCGCCGAATACGTCAAGCACCCGCCGCCCCCGGCCAACCGCCGCGCCCTCATCGACTCCGCCAATTTCGCCCGCAATCAGCCGTACATCGCCCAGTACGACGAGATGACGAGGATCATCAACGCCGAGTGGGACGCGGCCCTGGTGCAGAACACCAAGTCCATCAAGGAGGCGACGGAAAGCGCCAAGCGCCAGATCGATGCGCTCCTGCAACTACAATAGCCAGCCATGATGGCGGAACGAGCGCGGCCCAACCTGATCCTGGTAGTGATCGATACCCTGCGGGCAGACCACCTGAGCTGCTATGGCTATCGGCTGCCCACCAGCCCTAACGTGGACCGTATGGCGCGGGAAGGAGTGCGCTTCGCCAGCGCATTCAGCCACGCCTCCTACACCCATCCCGGCTACACCAGCCTGCTCACGGGCAAGGACCCCATTACGCACCAGATCGTGCGCATGGGTGGCTGGGTGCCCCTGGCGGAGCACCACGTCATGCTGCCGGAGGTACTGCGTGACGCCGGCTACGCCACGGCGGCGGTGGATAACCTGGCCACCAGCGGGCGGCGCGTCAAGGGGACGTGGTTCCTGCGCGGCTTCGACACCTACGTCAACTACCGCGACCAGCCGCCGGCCAAGGACGGGATCAATGCCCGGGACTTCGAGAACGTCCGGCTCCTGGCTGCGCCGCTCCTGGAGGAGCTGGCCCGCGGGCGCAGGCCCTTCTTCCTCTTCCTGCACGCCTGGGACACGCACCGGCCGTTACACCCCCCTCAGCCGTACGCTACGCGCTGGTACACGGGGCCGCACACGCCGGACGCGATGCAGAACTACAGCACCGATCCGCCTCTCCTCGAGCTGCCGAACGGCGATCCAGTGCCGGACGTGGACCAGGCCGACCTGCGCTTCACCATCGCCCTGTACGATGGGGCGGTGAGCTACGTCGACGCCCAGCTGGGGCTGCTCCTACAGCAGATCGACCGGCTGGGACTGGCCGGGAACACTGTCCTGCTCTTTACCGCCGACCACGGCGAGTGCCTGGGCGAGTACGGGGTGGTCTGCCGGCACAAGTACGTGCACGATCCGACGACGCACGTGCCCTTCATCTGGTGGGGGCCCGGCGTCCTGCCGTCCGGCGTGACGGTACACGCCCTGGCGCAGCATATGGACTACACGCCCACGGTGCTGGACCTGGCCGGCATCCCCCAGCCGGCGCAGCAGCTGCCCATGGACGGGATCAGCCTGGTGCCGGTAATACGGGGGATCACGGATACGACCTACCCGTACGCCTTCCACGGCGCGACCAATCCGGACGTCCGCCGCGCCATCCGCACCCATCGCTATCGCTTCCTGCGCCGCCTGCCGCAGGCGCCGGGCAAGCCCTGGCTGGCCGACCGCGAGCTCTACGATCTCTTTGCCGACCCTGGCGAGACGCATAACGTCGCGCACCTGTATCCCCACGTCGCCGACCGCCTGGAGGCCGCCCTCGACCGGTGGATCGAGGAGAAGGTGGCGCGCAACGGGCAGCCTGACCCCCTGGCGGAGCAGGCCGTGCCGCCGGCTGGCGAGCTGGGACCATAGGCCGGCGTCTACGGCGCCACGACACGTCGGCAGGAGGGGACGCCATGCGATCTGAGCTGAGGGACGTATCGATCGGGCCGGCGAGGGCAGCGCTGCTGGCGGACGCGCTCGACCTCCTGGCCGAGGCGGAACTGCCGCTGGAAGGGGTGGCCGAGCGCTTTAGCGAGTTTCTCGTCGCCCAGGCCGGCGGCCGGCTGGTTGGCGTGGTCGGGCTGGAGGTCTACGGCGCCAGCGCCCTGCTTCGCTCGCTGGCGGTCAGGGCAGATCAGCGGGGGCGCGGCCTGGGCCAGGCGCTGACGCGGGCGGCCCTGCGGCAGGCCCAGGCGCGGGGCGTGCGGCGCATCTATCTCCTCACAGAGACGGCGGCGCCCTTCTTCGAGCGGTTTGGCTTTGGCGTCATCCGGCGCGAGGCGGCCGATCCGGCGGTACAGGAGTCGGTGGAGTTTCGGTCTGCGTGCCCCCAGAGCGCGACGTGCATGGCGCTCCAGCTCTCGACCATCCGTACGTGACCCCTGGACCGATCGTCCTCGCGGGGGGCGGCGGTCGGCGGGTGCGTCGTGCTGCACGCCTTCGTGACGCAGGAGCTGAGTGCGCCCACACTCGGGTTCGCCCTGCTCCAGCGCCTGGGGCCACAGGCGCACCTCAGCGGACAGGTGCTGGGGATCGACACGTTCACCGGCTTGCTGCTGGGCACGCAGCGCGTGAGCGAGCCGGCGCTGGGCCCCACATTGGGCAGGGCGGCCGATCGCTACGGCCGCGCGCCGGTCCTTTTCGCCGGCCTGGGCATGGGCGCCGGCGCCGCGCTGGCCCTGCTCGGCGCGCGGTCGGCGGCGGCGGTAGGCGCCGCCGTCCTGCTCTACTGGCTGGGCGCGGCACCGGCGCTGATAGCGCTGGACGCCTCCGCGGCTGACCTGGCTCACCGCGCAGATGGCGCGTGGCTGCGGGCGCGCTACGCTACCTGAGCCGCCACCAGCGCCGCGCTCGGCCCCGTAGCCGGATGCGCCCTGCGCGCGCCACTCGGCGTGACCGCGCTGTACCGGAGCGCCGCCGCCCTGCTGCCGGCGTGCGGAGCGCTGTACGCGGTGGCCTACCGGTCGCCGCCCGTCGCAGCCCAGGATACGGCGCAGACAGCGCCACTGTCGCCTCGCCAGGCGACCGCTTCCAGCTAACCCGGACATGCGGGGTACTGCTTTTAGCGTTTTCTGCAGGGATCAGTAACGGTAGGTTGTTGAGCCCGGCATGGGGTGTGCGCCCCGCGACAGGCGAAGGTGTGGCCATGCCCCCACGGCTGCCCATGCCACCCGCCCCAGGGCCGCGTGCGACGGACGCCGCGCCATGGGAGCGCGATCTGACGACCGGTTCGCCACGCTCGCCCAGCGACATGGGGCTCGAGAGCACCGGCCAGGGCGGCGGCCCCACCACCGGCACCAGACGCTGACCGCCATGGCCAACGCGGCGCCGGTGGTGGGGCCCCAGCAGCCCCCGTGCAACCGGGGCCGGTCTTCCTGTCGACGCCGACCGGGCCTGTCGAAGCGGTGCACGCGGGGCGACTTGCACTGATCGGCGCCGACCCGTCAATGTCGCCGCACCAGCGGACCTGGTGATCGATGGCCACGGTCCACCGCACGGCCGGCGCCTCCAGGAGCGGGGGCGCTGGAGGGCGCTGGAGGCCGGCGTCTGGTTCCACACCGTGGTGGCTCCCTGCTTCTAGGGGGCGAACGGCTATCTGGTCGAGACGGGGGAGTTCGAGAAAGGTGCTTCCCTGCTTCTAGGGG
>DAOTTI010000203.1:0-23986 GCA_034437795.1 Chloroflexota bacterium
TGCTGTCGCAGGCAACCTCTTCGGGAATGCCAGCCCGCGCACCAGGGAAAGCCATGCCAGGTCGCTGGCCTGATGGTGCACTAGGGCTCGACCCCCCGCTGCGCCACCGTCGCCGCCGGTACCCTGTGCCGTTCTCCCTGGAAGTTGGAGGCGGAGCTTGGCGGCGAAGATGCTCTCATTGAGGTCCATGAAAGCGGCTCCTTACCAGGCCACAGAAGCCATCCCCCAAATCTAGCGAGGGACCCACCGGCCTCGTTCACCACGTGTCCACGCCGAGCTCGCGGTCCTGTAACGGGAAGTCCACGGGGCACCCGCCGCGCCGGTGCGAGGCGTGCAGGGCCAGGCAGAGCTCCAGGGCGCGGGCGGCGTGGCGCTCGCTGCAGGCCGGCTCGCGCCCAGTCTCGATGCACTCCACCAGGTCTTCCAACGCCATCAGCGTGGGGCTGCGCTCCTGGGGCGGCATGGTCAGCGGCTCGCGCTGGAGCCAGCGGTCCGCGCTCCCCGCCGGCCGGCGCCACAGCCCGGCGTCGCGTCCATCGTTGTAGACGGCCAGCTTGCCTTCGCTGCCGGCGATCACGAAGGCGATCGCCCCGCTGGAGACGCCCTCCAGGAAGAACCGCACCCCGTTCTGCATCTCGATGTAGCCGCTGCCCTGGGGATCGACCCTCGCCGTCGGGCTCCTGGCGTCCGGTGGGATGGGCTCGATGCGTCCCCAGGCCCATGCCGGCTCAGGGTCGCCGGCCAGGTAGGCCATGATGTCGGCGTAATGGGTGCCGGCGTGCATCAGGTTGCCCACGCCGATGGCGGTAATCGACAGTAGCCGGCCGACGGCGCCGTCCTCGATCAGCCGGCGCAGGGCGCGGTAGCGGGGGTTCCAGCGGCGGTAATAGGCGCAGACGAAGGTGACGCCGTGTTCCCGCACCAGGCGCACGATCTCGTCGGCCTCGGCCATGGACGTGGCGATGGGCTTCTCGCAGAAGATGCCCTTGACGCCGCTAGCCGCCACCACAGGGGCAATCGCGGCGTGGTCGTGGGCCCAGGAGGTGGTGATGCTGACGATGTCCAGCGCCTCGCGCGCCAGCATCTCGCGAAAGTCGGTGTAGAGCGCCCGGACGCCCCACCGCTCGCCGAACCTGGCCAGGCGCTCGGGATCTAAGTCGCAGCCGGCCACCAGTTCCGTCCGCGGGTGCGCCGCGTAGCAGCCGGCGTGGCTGGAGGGGATCAGCTCCGGCGTCTCCGCCAGCAGGTCGTCGTACCAGCTCCCGACCCGCGCCGTGCCGATGATCCCCGCTCGTAGCTTGCTTTCCATTGTTGACACTCCGACGCGGACGGTCCGACGAACGCACGACTAGCCCCGAGTCTTCATGAGCGGAGCCCTCACCCGCCCTCATAGGGAGAGAGAACGCTTCACTGGCCGTCAGGAATGCGGAGCTAGCCGGCCGGCCCGACCGAGCCGACGCGCACCAGCCGGCCGGTCGCCGACGACTCCAGGGCCGCCTCCACAATCTCCAGGACGTGCACCGCCGCGTCAATCGGGGCCGGCGGCACCCCGCCGGTGCGGGCGGCCTGGAGGAAGTCCAGCACAAACTGCTCGCCAGCGCGGCCACCGTAGGCCGGCGACGCCGGCAGCTCGAAGATGCGCTCCCGCCGGCCGCCGGCCGCCCAGCCCGGCGCCTCGCTGACCAGCGTATAGCGGTTTCCCTCGGAGAGGGGCAGGCGCACGTAGCCATCGGTGCCGCGCAGGGCCAGGAAGGTATCATACGCCGCGCCTGAGTACCCGGACCGGCTCCCTGCCAGGTGATAGCCGGCGTGCAGCGTGCCCAGCACGCCGCTCTGGAAGCGGAAGGCCAGGCAGGCGGTGTCCTCCACCTCAATCCGCTCGGGGTTCCGCTGGCCGACCAGCGCCACCACCTCCGTAACCCGCTCGCCGAGGAAGAAGCAGAGCAGGTCCAGGTAGTGGCAGGCCAGCCAGGAGAGGATGCCGCTGCCGGCGGTGGCGCGCCGGAAGAGCCAGTGGGAGGGGTCGCGGTAGCGCACCTGAGAGGTGACCATGCGCGCCTCCACCGCCATTACGCGGCCAAGCGCGCCAGACTGGAGCGCCTGCCGCACTTCGTGGATGATGGGATGGCCCCGCCACTGGAACATGGTCCCCAGCGGCACCCCGCGCTGGCGAGCCAGGTCCGCGATGCGGCGCAGGTCGGCCACGCGCAGCGCTCCTGGCTTCTCAAAGAGCGCCGCCTTGCCCGCCGCCACCGCGTCCGCCAGTATGCGGGGGCAGAGGTCGTTACGCACGCACACGATCAGGGCATCGATCTCCGGCCGGGCCAGCAGGTCGCCCGCGCTGGCGGTCCGCGAGCGTACCTTGCTTAAGTCGCCGGCCAGGGAGGCTAGGTCTGCCCCCTCCACGCCGCAGAGGTGAATGGCCTCCACCTCGCGCAGCGCCTCCAGGGTCCGGAGGTACCCCGCGGCGTGCGGGTGGGGCGAGACGATCACGCCCACCTGGTAGGGACGGTCAGGAAGGCCGGTCATATTCCCTCCGTGTAATCTCGTTGCGCCGGCAGCGACAGAGGGCCCTCACCCGCCTCGGTGCGCTCGGCGGCCTCTCCCAGGGGAGAGGCGGGTACGGCTCGCGCCTGCGGGCGCCGGTCCGCTGCCAGCCCACTACCGGTCCACAATGGGGAACCGCACCGGCACGTTGCCATCAGCCTGGGACTGCAGGATGGCCAGGATGATCGATAGCGCCTTGCGCGCCTCCTGGGGCGGCGAGGCGGTCTGGCTGCTCGTCCCGCCCCGCTCCATGAGGTCGATGAGCTCCAGAATGGCGGCGCATGTCTCTGCCCTCTGGGTATAAGGCACCGGCACGGCCACGTGGCTTTCGTACTGGGCGCCGGGCGCAGTAAACCACATCTCGGCCGACGTGTCGTCCACGCGTAACCGGCCACGCTCGGCAAAGACCTGGAGCTCGAAGGAGCGCACCATTCGCTTGGAGCAGTTGACGATCGCCCGCACGCCGTTCTGGAAGTGCACCAGGGCCGTGCCGCCGGGATCGAGGGCAGGGTCACGGCCGCCGTCGCCGGCATAGCGCGGGCCATAGCCGGCATGCTCCTCGTCCAGCACCCCGACCACCCACTCTGGCTCGCTGCCGGCGAACCAGCAGATAGTGTCGATGAGGTGGGTGCCATTGCGGAAAAGCATCGCGCGGGGGCTGCCGATGCTCCCCACGATGCGGCGCACCGCGCCCAGCCGGCCATCCCACACCTGTGCCCGCGCCGCGTGCCACAGCGGGCGCCAGCGACGCGAGTGATGGATGGACATGACCGTGCCGCGGGCCTCGCAGGCCGCGATCATGCGGTCGGCGTCAGCCAGAGTGGTGGCGATCGGCTTTTCGCACAAGATCCCGCGCACGCCCCCTTCGGCGGCGTCGACTACGATGTCGGCATGCCGGTGGTCCGAGGTGACCACGCTCAGCAGGTCGATCTCCTCCTGCTGGAGCATTTCACGGTAATCGGTGTAGGTGCGCACCTCCGGCCAGGTGTCCTGCCAGTTCTGCCTGAACTGGTCCAGGAGATCCGCCTTGAGGTCGCAGACGGCGACCACCTGCGTATTGGGCAGCGCGGCGTAGGCCGGCGCGTGCGAGTGCGGCCAGACGCCGCCCAGTGCCGGATGGAGCGGGCCGGCGCGCAACGGCGCCGCCGCAATCCCCGTGAGGCCAATGACGGCGGCACGATAGACCACTGGCGTGCTCCTTTCTCCCTCCCTGTTCTCTGTCTCCCATGCCTTACCGTGGGGATCACCCGCCCTGCGGCCTCGCGGGGTATGGCCGGCTATTCCGGATACGCCGCTGGCGAGTTCACATCATTCGGCCGTAGGCGCACCGCCCCCCCACGCGGTCCCACTATACGACGCGGCCCCACTATCTCCACTCCGACGCTGCGCCCCACGTTGCGGAGACACCGGGGGAACGTCGGCCAGGAATGTGCCGTATCCCGGTTCTCGGGTTGCGCTTGCCCCGGCGCCATCGCCGGCGCCCCAGCGATAGCCCAGGGCGGCTGAGATCTCGCGACCGGTGCGGCAGACCAGTGCGGCCATCCGGTCGATCTGCTCCAGGGTGATCCGCGTCGTCGGCCCGGCGATACCGGTCGCCGCCACCAGCGCACCGGTGGCATCGTACACCGGCGCCGCCAGGCAGCGCAGCCCGATGGCGTACTCCTCGTCGTCTAGGGCCCAGCCGCGTCGGCGCACCAGGTGGAGATGCCGCATGAGCTCGTCCGGCTCAGTGATGGTGCGGGGTGTGTACCGCGCCAGCCCGCGCGTGGCGATGATCCGCTCCACCTCGGCGCTGCCGGCCAAGGCGGCGAGGAGCACTTTCCCCAGCGCGCTGCAATGGGCCGGCAGGCGCGTGCCCACGCCGTGATTGACCGTTAACACGCCGGACCCCGTGAGCCTGGACAGGAACAGCACCTCGCCCTCTGAGAGTACGGCCAGCGACGCGGTCTCGCCGGTCTGGTCCCGCAGCGTCTCCAGGTGCGGGCGCGCGATCTCCGTCAGGTCGACTCCCTGCGCCGCCGCCGTGCCCAGGCTGATCAGGCGCAGCCCAAGGGTGTAGCGCCGGCTGGAGGGAATGAGCCGCACGAAGCCGCGCGCTTGGAGCGTGGCCAGCAAGCGATGGGCGGTGCTCTTATCCACACCCAGGCGGCGGCCGAGTTCGGTCACGCCCAAGCCGCCCGGGGCGTCGGCCAGGACCTCCAGCGCCAGGAGGGTGCGTTCGGCCACGCGGCCCCGGCCGGCGGAGGGCGCGCCGGCCGCGCGGCGACGCGGGACACGGCTGGCAGTGACGTCAGGCGCCACAGTCGGTGCAACCTGTTGCAAGAGTGGCGGCGGGAGTATAGCAGGGACGCCGCCTGCCCTGCCGCCGGCAGCCGGCTCGGCACTGCCCTCGTACGACCCTCGCGGGAGCCGCTCGCGCCGGCCGCTGAAGCGATCCGGCTACAGCGCTGAGCGTGTCGCCGCTGGAACTCCTCGGCCTCCCTGCGCGATACGCATGGTTCCAGCGTCACGACCAGGAGTGACGGGCGGAGTGGCTACTCGCTTCGGCGCTCGCGTTTGGGGCCCGACGTTGCCATAGTTGCAACCAGTTGCCGATTATCGACCGGGCTGGTATGCTCGCCCCCGCTCCGGGGCGAGAGGAGCGAGCGCGGAGCGAGAGGAGGCATCGTGCGGCGTGCCGGTCTCATCGGCTGTGGCGGGATCGTGCAGCGATCCCATGCACTCGGCTACCGCGCGCTGGCCGGGAAGGTCGAGGTAGCGGCGCTGGCCGACGTCTCCGAGGCCAACCGCGAGCGGGCAGGGGCGCTGTTCCGGGTGGCGCCGGCACAGCGTTATGCCGATTATCGCGACCTGCTGGCGTCTGCGCCGGTGGATACGGTGGTGATCGCCACACCGCACGCCTTCCACGCCGAGCAGGCCATCGCCGCCGCTGAAGCGGGCAAGGCCATCATCTCCGAGAAGCCGATGGCGGTGACGCTGGATGAGGCGGACGCCATCCTGGACGCGGTGAGCCGCCACGGCGTGCCCTACACCGTGGTGCACAACTTCCTGTTCACGCCCGCGGTGCAGGGGGCGGCGGCCCTGCTGCGGGGTGGGACGCTGGGCGAGCCGCTCATCGGGCGGGGGGAGATGCTGGCCAGCAAGCCGGAGGCGACCACCCGCAGCGACCTCGACTGGCGCGCCTCGCGCCGGTTTGGCGGCGGCAGCCTGATCGATAGCGCCTACCACGAGATCTACACCGTGGAGGCGCTCATGGGCTCGCCGGCGAGGTACGTCGAGGCCCGCATCGCCACGCTGAAGTTCCCGATTGACGTGGATGACACGGCGCTGCTGACCTTCGAGCACGCCAACGGCCGGCTCTCGACCGTGCTGGCTTCCTGGTGCGCCCGCGCGCCAGCGCACCGCGGCCGGTGGGTGTGGATCAACGGTAGCGCAGGGGCCGTGCGGGTAGTCTATCACGACCAGGCGCCCCTGGCCTGCTCCTGCGGCGGCGGCTGGGAGACGGTGGCGCCGGAGACGCTCCCCGGCATACCCGCGCCGATCCCTGACGACACGTCTGGCCACGCGGCCTTCCTGCTGGCGGCGTTCGAGGCGCTGGAGCGGGGCGCCCCGCTGCCCATCACCCCCGAGCAGGCCCGCCACAACCTGGCCATCATCGACGCCGCGCGTCGCGCCAGCGCCGCACGGCGGGCGGTAGAGGTGGAGGTGGGGTCCGCAGCGGCCATGTCGACCATGCCGACCGCGACAGGAGCGCGCGGCCATGGTTGAGCGCCCGTACATCGACGTCCACGCCCACATCGGCCGGACGATCAACCGCGTGCCGCCGGTGGGCCAGACGGCGGAGAAGTACCTGGCTCGCATGGCGGCGAGCAACGTCGTGGCCGCCGTCCCCTGCCCCGCCGCTGGGGGCCCGCAGGCGCGGGGCGCGTTGGACACGCGCGACCAGAACGACGCCATCGCCGCCGCCTGCCGGCGGTATCCCAGCCGCTTCCCCGTCGGGCTGGCCATCGTGGAGGTGCGCCACGAACGCGCCGCGGTGGACGAGATGGAGCGGGCGATGGACCAGGCGCGACTGGTGGGGTTCATGTGCCATCCGGGGCTCTCCGGGCACGCCCTGGGTGAGGAGCTCTGGCCCGCCCTGGAGGTGGTGGATGCCCGCGGCGGGCTGGTGCTGCTCCACGTCGGCGGCCGGGGCACGGAGGCGCGCGCCGCCGGCCACGCACGGCGCTTCCGGAACACCGCCTTCATCATGGCGCACGTCTCGATGACCAGGGACCAGCACCTGGCCGCCGTCCAGCACCTGGCCGGGCTCGACAACGTGTGGGCGGACTTCGCCCAGCACCCGGCGGATGCCGGCGAGTCGTGGGACATCACAGACCTGGTGCGGCGCTTCGGCGCGGACCGGCTGCTCTTCGGCAGCGATTCGCCCTACTACGACCACCGCCTGCTGCAGGCGCAGATTGAGCAGGCGAGGCTCAGCGAGGAGGTGAAAGACCGGATCGCCTGGCGCAATGCGGCCGACCTGATCCGGCGGTTCCGGCCGGAATGGGCGCTGGAGACCACGCCGGTGGAGCCGCCGGCGGAGTTTGCCGGAGTAGACCTGTGGGCCTACCAGCCGCGGAAGCCGGGGAGGCTGCAGTAGCAGCCGGCCACGTCTCCGGCCTGGAGCAGCAGGAACTCAAGGAACGTAGGAGGAGGATAAGGATGAGACGCTGGAACAGGGCTGCGATCGTGCGCAGCGCAGCGAGTGGAGGTGTCGCGGCGCTGCTGGCGGCCTGCGGGGCGCCGGGGACCTCGCGGACGCAGACCGCTGGCGTGACCAGCCAGCCGGTGCGCTTACAGATGTTCAACCAGTCGGGCGCGCAGAAGGACGTCGACGACTGGACGAAGATGCTGGAGCCCTTCACGCGCAAATACCCCAACGTAACGTTCGACATCGGCGGCGCGCCGGCCGGGCCGAACAGCCTGCTCGACAAGGCCCTGGCCATGGGCGCTGCCGGCACGCCACCGGACTTCACCTACTCCGTGACGCGCAATGGCCCCACGCTGATCACCTCCGGCCTGACCCAGGACATGAACCCCATCGTCCGGCGGGAACGGATCGATCTGAAGGATGTAGCCAGGGCGGTCCTGGAGGACTTCAATTGGCAGGGCAAGATGATGGCCCTGCCGTACGACCCCGGCTACGCCTTCATCCAGTACAACAAGACCCTGTTCGAGAAGGCGGGCCTGCCCGACCCCGGCAGGCTCTGGCAGGATAAGAAGTGGGACTGGGACACGTTCGTCGGCACCGTGGCGGCGCTCTCACGTGTCGCCCCCGGCGAGGCGGATCGGTTCGGGTTCTGGATCCGCACCTGGGAGGGCGACTACCTCTCCATCATCCGCACCTTGGGAGGGGACACGCTCAATAAGGAGCGCACTCAGCTCATCCTGGGCGATGGGCCGGGCCTGGCTGCACTGGGCAAGTGGGCGGAGCTCGCCACACGGCATCGGGCCGCGCCGCCGGACAAGCCGCCGCCGGGCGACTTCAACGGCGGCCACCTGGCGATGATGTCCAGCCATCCCGGCAACATCACTACCATCCAGAAGTTCATTCGCGACAGCGGTGCCCAGTGGTCGTGGGACGTGGTACCGCATCCCGCCCCCGCCGGCAAGAAGCCGGTGCCGGTGCTCTTCACCAACGGGCTCTACCTCTGGAAGGGGACGAAGCACGAGGCGACGACGATCGAGGTGCTGAAGTTCCTGATGGAGGACGAGAGCATGCTGCGCTACGGCGCGCTTACCGGACGCGATCCGGCGCGGACCACGCTCATGCCGGCACACGTCAAGAACCTGGGCATCCCCCAGAACGACCCCAAGAGCTGGCTCAAGGTCTATGAGGAGCTGACGCCAGTGGTGCGGGGCGTGCCGTGGACGGTCGGTTACGTCGAGTGGCACACCATTCTGCAGACGGAGGTGCTCACGCCGGTGGGTCGGGGCGACAAGTCGCCTCAGGAAGCGGTGAGTGCGGCCGCGCCGAAGATCAACGCCGTGCTCCAGCGGAAGTAGCCACCAGCCGGATGCCGGCGGGTGGCTGTGGCCGGCATCCGATGCGACACAGGGAGGTGCGTATGGTGATGACCGCCTTTTCGAGCGCTCAGACTGCGTTTCAGCGGCCCTGGAAGCTGAGCGCGGGCAGCGGGGCGACGCGCCGGCGCGTCCTGGCAGGCGCCGCCGGGGCGTGGGGTACCATGATGGCCGGCCTTGCCCTGGGCGCGTGTGGCGGGATCGGCACGCGCGAGAGCCAGCCCGCCACATCCAAGGGGCCAGTGACCATCCGGCTGGCAACAGACTGGCTGTCCGGTGCGCGTGGCGACACGCTGAAGGCGGGGCTGGCCGCCTTCCACGAGCAGCACCCCACCATCAAGGTGGAGGTGGAGGCAATCACCGGCGATTACTGGACGGCAGTGAACACCCAGCTGGCCGCCGGCACCGTCCAGGAGGTGGTCCTCTTCGAAGGCAACTTCTTCCACTCCTTCAAGGACCAGGGGGCCTTTACCCCCATCGACGCCGCGCTCAAGAAATACCGCGTGAACATGGCCGACTACTCCGTCGTGCCCGGCATCTACCAGGACAAGGGCAAGCAGTACGGCATGCCCTTCCAACTCGTCGCCAGCGGCTGGTTCTACAACGTGGACCTCTTCCAGGAACGGGGCCTGCGGCCGCCGAATGAGAACTGGACGTGGGACGACGTGCTCGCCGCCGCTCAGGCCCTGACCCAGCCGGACCGGCAGCAGTACGGCATCTGGGTGCGGAGCGACGCCCAGTTTTGCTGGGGGCCGCTCATCTTCTCCGCCGGCGCCCGCTGGCACAACGCGGACAAGACCAGGACGCTGCTCACGGACCAAGGCGGGCTGGAAGCGTTCCAGTGGATCGTGGATCTGATCCACCGCCACCGCGTCTCGCCGGCGCCCAGCCAGGTCAACGAGATCCGCGGCAGCTTCGCCAATCCCTTTGTGGCGGGGAAGATCGGCATGTTCCCCACCGGCCTGCAAGGCATCGGCAACACCGTGCGGCAGGTGGGGGACCGCTTCCGGTGGGCGCTGATGCCGACCCCCAAGCACCCCAGGACGAAGAAGGCCACCCACGTCTGGAACGACCAGCCCCACGTCCTGACCAACGCCGCGACCAAGAAGGGGGTGGTGGAGGAGGCCACCCAACTGATCATCTTCCTGGCCGGCGACGTGGTGCAGGGGCGCGTCGCCGTCGACCGCGGCAGCATTCCGGTGCTGAAGAGGCAGCAGACTGGCGCGGAGTACCTGAAACCGCCGCCGGACAACATGAGGCAGGTCGCCATCAACCTGAGCGACCCCGACATCCAGACCCCGGGGTTCATCAAGGGGTGGGACGAATGGTGGAAGGCGATCAATGATGAGGTCGCCAGGGCCTTCAACGGGGAGGTAGCGGCCCAGCAGGCGCTGCGCAACGCGGTCACCGCGGGCGACGCTGTACTCTCCCGCTACGGGCCGCAAAGGTAGCGCTGGCAGGTACCCCTGGGAATGGAACGAGACGGACGGGTGACCGGCACAGCGCGCGCGAGCCACAGGCGATCCCGGTATCGCCCGCGCGGGCCGGCCGGCAGCGCAGTGCGCCGGTGACCGCAATGGGGCGCACGGAGCGATCGGGGAGCGTTCGGGTGAGCTCGTTTCGCATCGGCATCATCGGCCTGGGCGGGATGGGGCACCACCATGCCCAGGCCTGCCTGGCCGAGCGGGACGTGATGCTGGCCGCCGGCTGCGATCTCATCGCCGAGAAGCGGGCCGCCTGGGGCAGGGCATCCGGGGTGCCCGAGTGCTCGCTCTACGCCAGCTACGACGAGATGCTCGATCGTGAGCAGCTCGACGTGGTGATCGTAGCTACACCTGCCAGCGCTCACTGCGCGCCGGTACTGGCCGCGGCGCGTCGCGGTGTGCACGTCTTGTGCGAGAAGCCGCCTGCGCTCACCCTGCGTCAGGCCGATGAGATGGTGAGCGCCTGTGAGAACGCGGGGGTCAAGCTGGCCATCAACCACATCAAGCGAGGCAGCAACGGGAACGCCATCGCGCGGCACGTGATCCAGGCCGGAGCCATCGGTACGCCCTACCTGATCCGGGGCGAGTGCAAGGGGCGACGCTGGGCCGGCAGCGAGCTGATGGAGATGGGGACCCACCTCTTCGACTGGTTGCGGCTGGTGGCCGGCGATCTCCGCGCCGGCGATCCGACGTGGCTCTTCGCCCACGTCGTGCATGAAGGACGCCCCGCCGCGCGCGCCGATATCGTGCATAGCCGGCACCTGCCCTACCAGGAGCGGGACTGCGGCCTGGTGCTGGGGCAGCGTGCCTTCTGCGCCATTGGCTTCCCCTCCGGCGTACACGCCGACGTGCACTTCCTGAACCAGCCCAGCGGCAAAGACGACGGCTACGGCTTCGACATCGTCGGGACGGAGGGAACGCTGGCTCTGCGGCGCAGCGTCGGCACCCAACTCTTTCTCCAGCGTGGCCCGCACCGCGGCCCGCTTGGGGCGGGGCCCTGGGAAGAGATACCGGTGGACGAAGGCGCCGGTCTGACCCCAGCGGCGCGAGCGCCGCTAGACGCGCAAGGAGAGCGCCTAGCTTGCCAGCGACGCATGCTGCGCGACCTACTCGATGCCATCAACGAAGACCGCGAGCCGTACTCCAGCGGGCGCGAGGGCCGCGCGGCGCTGGAGCTGGTCATGGCTGTCTGGCAATCGCAGCGCGAGGGGCGGCCGGTGCGATTGCCCCTGGCGCAGCGCGAGCACCCGTTGGAGGCGTGGCTGGCAGAGCCGGCGGGGGATGGCCTGCCCCCGCCGGCTCCTGGCACCGATGTGTGAGAGGTCAGGGGGGCCGGCACCGGCATCAGCGATACCGGACCTGGCCCCTGGAACCGATGAGTGCAAGGGCAACACGGCGGTGGAGATGGCAAGATGGCAGCCTAATGGCGCGGGTGGCGTGATCTTGCGCGGCTCGCCGGCCCAGCGTGCTCCCGTTGGGACCGTTTCGCGCCGGCGAGCGCTGAGCTGGCTGGCGGCCGTACCTGCGCTGGCAGCCTGCGTGCCCGGCCAGGGCAAGAACGGCTCATCGCCAGCGGCGAGCACGTCCGCGCCACCGGTCACACTCCAGTTCATGACCCAGGGCGCATCGCCGCCGAATGAGTGGGATTCGCTGGTCATCCCCTATCGGCAGCGTGCGCCTCACGTGACCGTTACCGTCGACATCGCCGGCGGCGGGGACGACTTCACCGAGAAGGGCATGAGCCTGGCGGCGGCCGGGACGCCTCCCCACGTCTCGTGGTCGAGCACGCGGTTTGCCTTTCCGTTTGCACCGGCCGGCCTCGTACGGGACGTGCAGGAGTTCATCCGGCGGACCCGGCTGGACCTCTCCGACATTCCGAGGCCGGTGTTCGAGGAGCCGGTCTACCAGGGCCGGATGTATCAGCTCACCAGTGACGTGGGGTACGCCATGCTCGCGTACAACCGGTCGGCGCTCACCGCTGCGGGACGGCCGGATCTCTGGCAGCACTGGGAACGCCGGCAGTGGACCTGGGATCGCTTCGTCGCTGAGGCCCAGGCGCTGCAACAAGCCGCGGGCGGTCCAGCCGCCGGCGCCTACGGTGTGGTGGTGTCTACCTGGGACGGCGAGTTCTTTACCATTGTGCGGTCCAATGGCGGGGACGTGCTCGACCGCGATCACCGCCGGCTCATACTGGACCAGCCGGCGGCATTGGAGGCGCTGGAGGACTGGGCGGCGCTGGTGAACCGTCACCAGGTGGCACCACCCCTCGGCACGCCCGGGCAGACCTTTGCCTCCGGCAAGGTGCCCATGGAGTTCTTCGCTCAGGCGCGGATCGGTCGCACGCGGACGGCCGCGGCCCAGGCAGGGTACGCATGGGATGTGGTGGCTCCGCCGGCGCGCCGGTCCGTGGTGCCGACGATGTTCAGTAACGGCTTCCACCTGTGGAAGGGCAAGGCGGAGGCAGCGGCCTGGGAGTTTATCGCCTTCTCGGTCTCGCCTCCCATTCTGCTGGAACGCGGGAAGGTGACCGGGCGCGTGCCGAGCCGCCTCTCGCTCCTGCCGGACTTCGCCAGGAGCCTGGACATCCCTGCGCAGGACCCCAAGCACTTCGTCCACCTGTATCCCGACCTCGCCCGTGCAGGGCGCGGCCTGCCCTACACCGCCAACTTCACCGTTTGGCGTGACATTGTGCAGAAGGAAGTGCTGGAGCCGATCCTCACAGGCAAGCGGGGCGTGCGCGAGGCTGTACAGGTGGCGACGCCTCTGGTAAACGCTGAGCTCAGCAAGAACACCTCATGAGGCGACCAAACATTCTGCTCCTGTTGCCGGATGAACAGTCGGTCCACGCCCTGGGGTGCTACGGCAACCGGCACGTGGCCACCCCGGCAGTCGACTCCCTTGCCCGTCAGGGGGTGACGCTGGACGCGGCCTACTGTAACTATCCTCTATGCGTGCCATCTCGCCTGTCCCTTCTGACCGGCAAGCACCCGCACCGCATCGGCGCATGGGACAACCGCTCCGTACTTGACCCGGCCGAGCGGACCTTCGCCCACGCCCTGAGTGACGCCGGCTACGTCACCTGCCTGATCGGCAAGATGCACTTTACTGGCTACGAGCAGCGCCACGGGTTTCACCTGCGGCCCTACGGCGACCTGCGGGGCTGGTCGCATCAGCCAGACCCGATCCACAGCGCCTACGGCCTGAGCCGGATTGACGCCGGCCCGGCAGAGATCCCTGAAGCAAAGATGCAGGAGACGATCGTCAACCGTGAGGCCATCGCCTTCCTGCGCCGACATGCCGCACAGGAGCGCGCGCGCCCGTTTCTGCTGGTGCTCGGCTATAACCGGCCACACTTCCCGCTGCGTCCCCCATCTCGCTACTGGGAGCGCTACTACCCGTACGGCTACGACCTGCCGGTGGTGCCGGCGGGTCACCTGGAGCAGCTGCACCCCTGGAACCGCATGATCCGTCAGCGCTCGGACGGTGACGGGTTCGACGAAGCGCAGACCGCGCGGGCGCGGGCCGGCTACTACGGCTGCGTGAGCTTTGTCGACGACAAGATTGCCGAGATCCTGGCTGCCCTGGATGAGCTGGGCTTCACGGACGACACGGTCGTCATCTATACCTCGGACCATGGTGAGATGGCCGGGGAGCATGGTATGTGGGGGAAGCGCACTTTCTATGAGGCCGCGGCGCGCGTGCCGTTCATCGTGCGCTGGCCGGGACACCTGCCGGAAGGCGCGCGTACCGATCAGCCGGTGGAGCTGGTGGACCTCTTCCCCACGCTCGCGGAGGTGGCCGGCGCCCCGCTGCCCGAAGGTCTGGATGGCAGCAGTCTGCTTCGCCTGCTGCGTGGCCACGACCCTGAATGGCGAGGCGTGGCCATCAGCGACTACTGCCAGTGGCTACCGGCGCCAGCACGGATGGTGCGCCGGGGCGAATGGAAGCTGAATTACTATACCGGCGCCGGGTTCGAGTTGTTCAACCTGCGCGAAGACCCCGCTGAACTGCACGACCGCAGCGCTGATCCCGCCTGCGCGCGGATCGTGCGCGATCTGGCGGCCCTGCTCTCGCGCGGGCGCTGGCACCCTGCCGAGGTGGAAGCAGACTGGCGTCACTACCAGCGCACCGGTCCCAGGTGGCCCCGCCCGGCGCACCGTACCCCGAACCAGTTCTGGGGTGGCGGCGAACCGTACGTTGACGCGGAGGACTTTTATCCGGCGGACGTGGACTGGACCCAAGTTCGCATCCGGCCATAGGCAACCGCGCGGCCAGGGGACAGAGGTGCCCGCCATCAGTCCAGGCAAACCCCTCGACGCGCTTCTGGTTGGCCCCCAGGTGCGGCCGGGAACCGCCACGAAGGGCCACGGCGAGCTGGCCACAATGCTGCTCCGTCCGCGCCTGGGCGGCCACAACCTGCGCCAGTGCGTCCTCAAAGCGGCCAACCCGCGTGTTGAGCTCCATTGGCGCCGGCGTGTGTCAGCCAGATTATGCCGTAGCTCCATGGCTCCGCTTGCCTCCGGCTCCAGGGGCGGTCGAGCCGTCTCTCAATACGATGTGCAGGCCATCTGGTAGCTCCATGGCTCGTCTCGTCTCCGGCATCAAGGGACCAGCCGCGCCGTCGAGGCTCGAAGGCATCCCGTGCAGCCGGCAGTACCGGCTCGCGATGCGCCTCTATCCCGCGCTCCTGATCATCCCCAGTACCGCGGGCGACCAGCCCTTCTCGCCTTCGGCGGAACGGCACATGACGTGTCGAAATTGCTCGACACGACAGAGGAGCATGAACGCGCTGTAGTAGACTGGCAGGGCAGCAAGCCGGTGAGGAGGCAGCCGATGAACGGGTACGAGGCCATTGCCAGGATCCTGAAGCAAGAGGGAGTGGAGTGGATGGCGTGCTTCCCCTCCAACCCCCTTATTGAGGCCGCCGCCAGGGAGGGCATCCGGCCAATCGTCTTCCGCCAGGAGCGGGGCGGCATCATGGCAGCCGATGGGTTCAGCCGCATGACGCGCGGGCAGCCGTTCGGGGTCTTCGCCTGCCAGGGCGGCCCCGGGGTGGAGAACTCGTTCGGCGCGATCGCGCAGGCCTGGGCCGAGGGCGTGCCGCTCCTGTTCCTGCCCGATGGCCCCGGTACCCACCGCGCGGATGTGAAGCCGAGCTTCCGCGCCCCCTACAACTACCAGTACATCACCAAGTGGGCCGAGGCGGTGAACAGTGCCGAGCGCGTCGTGCCGCTGATGCGCCGCGCCATCCACGCCCTGCGGCACGGCCGCCCCGGCCCGGTACTCCTCGAGCTGCACCGTGACGTGATGGGCGGCGAGGTGATGAACCTCGACCTCTACAAGCCATCGCGTCCCCTCAAGGTGGCTCCCACCCAGGGCGACGTGAAGGACGCGGTGACCGCGCTCCTGAGAGCCCGGCGCGCGGTGATCTGGGCGGGCCAGGGCGTGCTCTACGCGGGCGCGACCGAGGCGCTCCGCGAGCTGGCCGAGCTGACCCAGGTTCCGGTGATCACCACCATGCCGGGCAAGAGCGCCATTGACGAGCGCCATCCCCTGGCGCTGGGCGCCGCCAACCGCACGGCGCCGCTGGCAGTGTGGCAGTGGCTCAAGGAATCGGATCTGCTGTTCGCCATCGGCTCCAGCCTGACCATCACCAACTACGGCATCACCGTCCCGCCGGGGAAGTTCATGATTCACTCCACGAACAACCCCGAGGACATCAACAAGGATTACCCGATCGACCTCTCGCTGCTGGGCGACGCTCAACTGGTGCTCCAGGCCATGATCGAGGAAGTCAAGGCACAGCTCGGCGAGACTGGCCGGCGCAACCAGGCCGACTACACCGCCATCCAACAGGAGATCGCGGCCGTCAAAGAGCAGTGGCGCAAGGAGTGGCTGCCCCTGCTCACGTCCGACGCGGTACCGATCAACCCCTATCGGCTGATCAACGAGATCAATAAGGCGGTTGACCACGAGCGGACGATCCTGACGCATGACGCCGGCCACCCGCGCGACCAGATGATGCCCTTCTACACTGCGACGGTGCCCCACAGCTACATCGGCTGGGGCAAGTCGACGCACCTCGGCTACGGGCTCCCCCTGATGATCGGGGCGAAGATCGCGCACCCGGACCGGTTCTGCCTGAACTTCATGGGCGACGCCGCCTTTGGCATGTCCGGACTGGATCTGGAGACCGCGGTGCGCGCCGCGGTGCCCATTACCACGGTGGTGCTAAACAACGGCACGATGGGCGGCTACAGCCGGTCGCTGCCGGTGGCGATGGAGCGCTACGGGGCAGGGCTGATGACCGGCGACTACGCCAAGGTGGCCGAGGGCCTCGGCGCCACGGGGATCACGATCGAGCGCCCCGAGGAGATTGGGCCGGCCATCAGGCGCGCCCAGCGCCTCAATGACGACGGGCGCTGCGTCCTGCTGGACGTGAAGACGCAGGAAGAGAACAAGATGTCGATCTGCCGGCTGTAGGGCATGCCATCCTTCCGTCCTGCAGCCGAGCAGCCGGCTCGCCTGGGTTCCGGTGGAAGTGGCCCGCCTCTCCATCCGTTGCTGGCGCCCCACAGGGACATGACCGAGCATTCATCGAGTACTCACGAGCGGAGCCCTCACCCTCTCCCTTTAGGAGGACGGGACTCGTCACCGGCGATGGATGATCCAGCTTAGCCGATCGTGGGCTGGCCGCTCCCCCAGTCGAGGATGACGCCCAGGTGGCGCTCCCGTTCTTCG
This sequence comes from Chloroflexota bacterium, assembly GCA_034437795.1. Taxonomy (GTDB): domain Bacteria; phylum Chloroflexota; class UBA11872; order UBA12225; family UBA12225; genus DAOTTI01. Next base: position 16,839 of record DAOTTI010000203.1, read on the forward strand.
AGGAGCTGGGCGTAGGCGCGGGGGGCCTCGGCCGCGGGGAAGCGGTCGGTGATCAGGTCGCGCACGTTGAGCTGCCGACCGGCCAGGAGCTCCATGAACAGCTGGCCATTGGCGCGGCGCGACCAGCGGTTCCGCCGGTCCTCCTCAGGCGGATGGGAGGCGACGATCGCGCCGAGCACGCGCAGGGCCTTCATGTGCACCTGCTGCATGTCTACCGACGCGGGCCGGCGCGGCGAGCCGAGCGCCACCACCCGCCCGTGGAAGCGGGCCAGGGCGAAGGCCAGATCGTAGGTCTCGGTACGGCCGGTGACCTCATAGACCACGTCGGCGCCACGACCCTGCGTCAGGTTGTGCACGGCGGCGATCACGTCGTCGGTCCCAGGGTTCAGCCGGTGCGTGGCGGCGCCGACCCGCTCGGCGATGGCGAGGCGCGCGGGGGCGAGGTCGATGGCGATCACGGTGCGGCAGCCGGCCAGGCGCAGATACTGCGCCAGGAGCTGCCCGAGAAGACCCATGCCGATCACCACGGCGTCCTCCCCTAGCTGGGGCGCGCCGATGCGGCAGCCGTTCAGTACCGTGGCGCCGAGCGTGCAGAAGGTGGCCTCTTCGTCGGAGACGTCGTCGGGAATGCGGATGGCCCAGTCCTGCTGGCGCAGGCGCGGGTACGAGGCATGGCGCGCGCCGCTGGCGATCCGGTCGCCCGGACGCCAGGCGGTCACGCCGTCGCCGACTTCGAGCACGACGGCGGCGTTGGAGTAGCCGCTGACGTGCGGGTAGACCGGCAGCCGGCGCCCACCCGGGTTGGTCCACGGCGGCCCGACGAGGTGCGCCAGCTCCGTCCCCGTACTGATCAGCGACTGCCGCGTCTCCAGCAGGATCTCGCCCGGGCGGGGCGGCTCCACCGGCGCCTCTTCGAGCCGCACCTCGCCGGGCGCCGCGAACACCACCCGCCGGTCAAGGCGCTCGCCTCCATTCATCCCTGGCGGCTCCTTTGCGGTCTATACTCGCAGTCTATTCGCGAGGCAGGCCGACCGGCTCTGTCAACGCCTCTCGCTTCCGATCATCCCGGTCGCTCCCTGGCCCTTCCCCGCCAAGCCTAACCTGTAGCCAGCCCCCGCGCAGTCGCGCCGGGAAGCGACGCAGGGTGCCGGCGCACTCGCCAGTGGGGGCGTCCTTGCCTTCGAGCTGAAAGAACAAGAGCTCGTCGTCGCGATAGACGGGCGCGTAGACGCAGCGCCCGGACGGCAGCTCGAACTCCCAGTAGTGCCAGGGGCAGACCAGGCGATCCTGCCGGAGCGTCACCGGACCGAAGGCGGTGAACGGCAGGTCCAGATGGGGGCAGATGTCCAGGACAGCGAAGGGGCCGCCGGCCGTCTGCCCCACGGCCAGGCACAGGCCATCGGCGCACACCCGCGTGGCGCGCCCGCACGGCACCTGGTCCTCAGGCAGCGCGTTCACCCAGCGCGGGCGCCGCACGCGGCCGGACCGGCCAGGCGGCGGGCCGGATGTACGCACCGCGCTGGCGGGGCTCAAGCGGCTCATCGCTCGGGCGGGGTCACAGCGGGCATGGCAGACACCGCGCTGGGCGCGGCCGCCCGCTGCGCACGCTCCCGTGCCGGCCGGCGGTCGGCGCGGGCGATCAGGAACTCCTGTAGCCGGCGGTCCATCTGCGCGAAGTACAGGCTCTGCCCGTACATCCGTGCCGCCGGCCCGCCGTACTGGCCGGGCAACGACTGCGCGGCTCTTAGCGCATCCGGATCGAGCACGTTGATCGCCAGGTTCACCCCCTGGCGGTCCACGAAGTACTGCAGGATGGCGGCAAGCTTGTCCATGTCCAGGTCGACGAACGACGACGGATCAAGGTCGGATGAGTGATCACCGCTCGATTGGTCGTTCGTCGTCCGTCCGTCGTCTCGCAGGATGTGCTCCGGATCGAGCTCCATGATGTAGGAGCAGCCGCCGGGGATCTCCGTCTGATCCACAGCCAGTACGGAGTCCAGCGCGGCGTAGGGACCGCGATAGTCCTGCCCCGCCGAAGGGGAGATGGAGATGCCGATCGGATCCCGCGCCTTGCGGCCATCGGCCGAGGCCCCTGTGCGCGACGCCAGGCCAATGGCCGACGTGACGTTGACCTGGAAGATGAGGCGCCAGAACCGGCCGCCGTAGAGGGTACGTTTGTCTTCCAGGGCGGCGTAGTGCACGTGCGCCACCTCGCGGGCCATGGCGTCCACGTAGGGGTCGGCATTGCCGAACTTGGGGGCGGCGCGGGCCAGCTCGCGCAGCGCCTCGTCTCCTTCCCAGTTGCGGTCCAGCGCGTCCAGAAGGGCGGGAAGGCCGACCACCTTCTTGTCGAACACCAGGTACTTGATGGCCGCCAGCGAGTCTACGGTCGTCGAGATGCCGCAGTCGTTCACCCCGCTGGCGTTGATCTTCGCCCCACCCTCGGTCAGGTCGCGGGCGTTGGCAATACAGTCGTCCCAGGTGGCGGACAGGAACGGCACAGGTACGTACCTGGGGCTCTCCTCCCAGCCGGCGCGCACCATCTGGGTGGCCAGCTCGGTGAAGTACGCCACCTGTCGCCGAAACGCCGACCACACCTGCTCGTAGGACGTAAAGGCCCGCGGATCGCCGGTGCGCGGCCCCAGCTGCTCGCCGGTGAGGCGACACCGGCCGTCATTAAGCGCCAGCTCCAGGCACTTGTCCAGGTTGATGGTGTACTCCATCGTGCGGGGCGCGGCCACGCCGGGGATAATCGTCTCCACGCAGCCGACGATGGTGTAGCGCACGGCATCCTCGGGAGCGACGCCGACGCGCTGGAGGGAGGCGATAGTCGCCTCGTCGCCAAAGAGCGAGAAGCCGATGTTGCAGGCGGAGACTTCGGCGCACTTGCGCAGGAAGGCCGGCGGCGTGCCGCGGTGCACCCGCGCGCCGAGATCGATGAGCAGCCGGTGGGTCTGGGCGATGTCCAGGATCTCGTAGGAGAGGTCGTTGGTGCCGTCCCCCACGCTCCCGTCCTCCTTGAGCCCGCCGACCATGATGTGGGCGTCGGCGTATGGCCGGTGGAGCTTGAGATAGAGCTCCTCGAGCAGCTCCCGTGCCTCCTGGCGCGTGATCCGGCCGGCGGCCAGGTCGGCCGCGTAGTACGGGTAGAGGTGCTGGTCCAGCCGGCCGAGCGAGACACCGAGGGCGACGACGTCGCCCTGCTCCATCTCGATCCCGCGCAGCAGGAACCACACCGCTTGGAGCGCCTCGCGGAAGGTGCGGGGCGGGTACGCCGGCACGTGCCGGCAGATGGCGGCCAGGTCGAGGTACTCGCCCCGCTGCACCGGATCAGCCGTCGCGCTGGCGAGCTGCTCCGCCAGATCGGCGTAGCGGTGCGCCCAAAGGATCACCGCGTCACAGGCGATCTGGACCGCCTCCAGGAAGTTCTGGCCGGCTTGGTCCACGTTGCCGGCGGCGAGGCGCGCGCTCGCTTCCTGCTTGAGCCCCTCCAGCCCCACGCGCAGGGCCTTGCGATAGTTCACCGCGCAGTGGCCGGCGAAGACGCCCGAGCCCTGGAACACGCCGAGCTGGATGGCGCGCCGGATCTGCGGCGACAGGCGCGCGCCGACGGCCGACCGGACGCCGGGCCTGCCTCGCCAGTAGGCCAGGCACGCCTGCAGCTCGGGATCAACCTTGTCCGCATGCGGGAAGTGGCCGCCGTGCAGCTCGGGGAAGTCTAGTGGCTTGAGGCGCGCGTGCGGGTCAAAGGCGTGCAGCGCCTCAGTGTGGTAGACCAAGCGCTGGGGGAGGCCGGCCAGCCGGTCCTCGGGGTAGAGGCGGATGATGTTGCGCGCCAAGACATGCGCCAGCGCTTTGGCGCGGCGCAGGATGGCCGGCTCCCCCTCTGTCTGCCGGTAGCTCTCCGTCACCAGGCGCAGGCGCTCGCCCCGCGGCTGGCTATCGGCAAAGGCAAGGGACCGCTGCCGGATGGCCTCAATTCGCGCCGGCCACCTGCTGGATGGCGCGGACGGAGCTGCCGGTTTGAGAACGGTGGTCACGCTGCTTCTCCCCTCAACGGTGCTATCGTTGCTCGTTCAGTCGCCTGGACTGGTCCTGCCTGTTTACGCGCCTAACTCGGCGTCTATTGACTGCTGGTTGTGAGTGTCTATCGACGCGTCTTCGCTTCCAGGTCGACCTGCACGGCCTGTTGGGCGTCCTCCAGCGCCTGGCGGGGCGTCTTCTGGCCCTGCCGGACGGCGCCGAGCGCGCCGCCGAGCTGCCCTTCCATGAAGACCAGATTGGGGATCATGGGGTGCATTGCGGTCCTGGGCAGGATATCGTCCCGCGCCAGCTTGAGCCACGGCGCCAGGGCCTCGAACCGTTTCTCGTTGGCCAGACTCCGGCGCGAGGGCGGGACCGAGTCCACCAGCACCTTGTGCTCGGTGACGTAGGGGTCCTTAGACATGTACTTGAGGAACGCCCAGGCGCCGTCCGGATGCCTCGCGCCGGCGGGCATGAAGTAGTGGTTGACGCGCGTAACGCCCGGCGGGGCGGCGATCCCTTTGGGCGACGGCACCGGCGCGACGGCGAAGTCGATCGTTGGGCCGAACTCGCGCATGTCGTTGTAGAGCCAGACGGCGTGCACCCAGGCCACGAAGCGGCCAGTGTAGAACGCACCGTCCCTGCTCTTGCGCCCCCAGCCACTCGGCGAGTAGGTCGCTCGGAAGGCCTCCACTGGCCCCGACCCGTAGCGGTCGACGAACGTCTTCATCCACTCCATCATACGCGCCACGCCTGGATCGGTGAGGGTGGCCTTGCGTGCGGCCGGATCGTAGAAGCGCCCGCCGAACACCGTGCCCCAGGTGAGCAGGTCGCCCACCACGCAGGGGAGAAAGCCGGCGCGCACGATGCTGCGGTCCGCGCCCAGCTCGGTCGCTTTCTCTCCCCATTGCGTCCAGCCGTCGAGATCAGCCGGCGGTCTGGCCGGATCGAGGCCAGCCTGGCGGAGCAGGTCCCTATTGAAGTAGATGAAGTCCACCTGAGAGGAGATCGGCGCGCCGTAGGTCTTGCCATCGAGCCGTGAGAGGTCAACCGTGGAGGGCCAGATATCGGCACCGTTCCAGTCCCGGTCCTTCTGGATGTAGCCGTCAAGCGCAGCAAGCGCGCCGACGGTGGCAAGCTCGGGGATGGGGCGCGTGCCGGCACGGCTCCGCCGAAGAGGCGAGCGGCGCGGGCGCCGGTTCCTACGAGCGAAAGCGAGATACTCATCTCCGCAGCCACCCCGACCGCGGCCAGGCACCAGGACATGTGGGCGCTTGGCGCTGGCCGTGGCGCCGGGGCGAGGCAGGGGCTGGGCCCACCAGGTGGTCGTGCTGGCCTGGGTTATTCACGGCTAACGAGCAGCGCTCTCTCCCTGCAGGAGAGGGTGAGGGCTCCACTGCATGCCCCGCTGGTGCCCTGCCGGGGCATGACAGGGTCGTCCACCAGCGGAGCCTCACTCTCTCCTGCAGGGAAAGGGATGCATCCCCGGGGCGAGAAGGTATGGAGGCTAGTGCACCATCAGGCCAGCGACCTGGCATGGCTTTCCCTGGTGCGCGGGCTGGCATTTCCGAAGAGGTTGCCTGCGACAGCACTAGGAGACCTTGAGCACCGTAATCATGCCGCCCGGCTCCACGCCCTGGCTCGCCACGTGGGACAGGATGTGGCAGTGGAAGACCCATGTGCCCGGGTTATCGGCCACGAACTCCAGGTCGTAGCGCTCGCCGGGGGCGATGTTGATGGTGTCCTTCACCAGCGGCGGGCCCTCAACGGGGACACCGTCCGCCCCCACGATCCGGAAGTGGTAGCCGTGCAGGTGCATCGGATGCGCGGTCTGGCCCAGGTTCACCAACCGGAGGCGCACCTTCTCTCCCAGCCTGGCCTCCAGCACCTCCGTGGCGGGGAAGGCCTTACCGTTAATGGTGAAGTACCCGCTGAACTCGCTGATCACCTGCAGGTAGTCGCGCGCGTACTGCGCCTCGCGCGCCGCCTCGGCGCTCCCCGGCTTCGGGTCGATGATCAGGACGCCGTACAGGCCCTTCGGCTCCTGGGTCGCCGTGTTATGGTGCGTGTGGTAGACGTAGGTGCCTGCCGGCGTCGCCGTGAACTCGTACGTATACGTCCCGCCCACGGGAACCACCGGCTGGGTCACGTCCGGCACGCCGTCCTGCGCGTTTGGTAGACGCGGGCCGTGGAAGTGCAGCACCGTGGGCTCGGGTAGCTCATTCTTGAGGACTACTCGCACCTGATCGCCTTCGGTGACGCGGATCACTGGACCGGGGAGCTGGTCGTTGTAGGTCCAGGCCTCCTCACGCACGCCGGGCAGGACCTCCCACTGCACGGGGCGTGCGGTGAGCTCGAAGACCTTGTAGGCGCCCTGCGTTGTGAATGGGAGGGGCTGGTTCCCCTTGGTCTGCGTGGACACGACGGCGGCGTGCGACCGCTGCGCGTGGGACGAAGTGGCCTGCGCGGCAGCCGCTGGCGTCGCGCTCCCTGTCCCGCCGGTGGCGTTACCGCTGGCGCTGCCAACGACCAGCGTGCCCGACATGCCGGCCTCGCGGTGGCCGGGGATCGAGCAGTAGAAGGTGTAGGTGCCGGGCCGGTCCAGCTTGAAGGCGCCTTCCGCGGTGGCACCGGGCCGCGCGTACACCTTGCCCCGCACGCCTTCCAGCGAGAAATCGTGCTCGATCAGCCCCCTGTTCTCCAGGCGCACCTTCACCTCACCGGGGCCGGCCACCCGCAGCTCCCTGGTGTCGAACTTCAGGTCGGAGGCGACAATCGCGAGCGACTGGGCGCCGGCCCCCTGGTCGGGCAGCGCCGCCGCCCGGCCGGAGAAGCCAAAGGGAGGCAGGCCGGCCATGGATCGGGCCAGCACCCAGCCCATCACGAGCGAGGCGGCGAGACCAAAGACGGCGAAGATGGCGGCCACGCTGGCGGTGATCGTCGGGGCCTCAAGCGCATCCGACTGGCGTGTCCGGACGTGATCGGTGGAGGTATCTGTCATGGATCGGTCTTCCTCTGAATTAGTGTCCTCCAGCTCCCCCGGCCCCCGCCTGGAGCGGCTGGAAGACGGCGGGGTTCTCTGGCCCTTCCACCTCCAGGATGGCGGCCGCTCCTTTCTCCAGCCG
>DAOTTI010000204.1:0-8808 GCA_034437795.1 Chloroflexota bacterium
CCGAAAAGCAGGATGAAGGCCACCGGCTCAGCGGCCAGTCCGTCGGTCAGGGGCGTGAAGGCCAGCCAGGCGATGCCCAGCGCCAGCGCGGCTGGCAGGCCGCCCCCCGTCGCGACGCTCCCCGCGACGCTGGCGCCAGCCAGCGCCGCCAGGTTGGCGGCCAGCAGCGCCGCCGTGGCGGGGCCGGTCTCTCGCCACGCCTGGAGCGGCCCCAGGATGCCCTGGTTGAGCAGGAGCATCAATGCCACCGCCAGCGCAGGCGCCAGCAGCCAGGGCGGCGCGTCGGCCGGCGGCAGGCCGCGCCATCCCTTATCGCCGATCTCCGTGGGGGACGCCGCGGCAGGTTGGGGCCAACGCATCAGGGCCGACAGCGCCGTCCCGCCCAGCGACAGCCCGGCGACGTAGGCCACCAGCAGGGGCGCGGGCGACGGCGCGCCGGACGTTGCCTGGTGGTAGGCGGCGTCGTCCAGGTAGAGCAGTGGGAGTAGCGGTGCGGCCGCGGCCGCCGGTGCCAATGCGCGGAGCCCGTCCATCAAGGCTCCCCACTGCCGCACTGCGTCGCGGAGCCGGAACGGGCGTAGACCTGTGGCAGCCAGACGCACGGCGGGTTCGGCCAGGCCGACCGCGCCCAGCGCCGCCCACGCGGCGAGGCAGACGAGCCCCCAGCGCAGGCTCGGCAGGACGCCCGTACGGCCCACGACCAGCGTGGCCAGCAGCGGGCCCGCCGCCGCCCAGCCGGCGGCGCCGAGGGCGACGGGCAGGGAGCGGACGGCAGGCAGGCGGGCCATCGAGCGGTCCATCGGGATCGTGTCAGCGCCGGCCGGCTGGACGGTCAGTCATGCCGCGGGGCTATTTGTCGCGGGGGCGCCTGGGCCTCCCGGGCGCCGTTATATCGGGCAGAATGCCCCTGGTCGCAGTGATCCTGCTGGGTTTCGCGCTGCGCCTGCTGCGCCTGCCCAGCCTGGGCGATCTGGAGTTCGACGAGATCGTCAGCGTGCGGTACGCGGCCATGCCGGCCGGCGCCTTGCTGCCTCGCCTGGCGGGGGCGCTGTTCGAGCATCCGCCGGCATTTTACGTGGCCCTGGGCTGGTGGCAGGCCTTGGCGGGCCGCGAGGACGTGCTGGCCCGCCTCTTCTCCATCGTGCCCGGCATGCTGGCCATCCCGCTGGCCTACGCCATCGCGCGCCAGGTGTACGGTGGCCAGGATCCCCGTGACGCCGCGGCTCCGCGCCAGGGGACCGCCGTGCTGGCGGCGACGTTGGTTGCCCTGGCGCCGCTGCCCATCTTCTACAGCCGCGAGGCGCGGATGTACGCCCTCCTCACCTGCCTGAGCCTCGCCTCGCTCTGGCTCCTGCTGCGCGGGCTGGCGCGCCAGCGCAGCCGGTGGCACTGGGCCGCGTACACGGTGGTGGGCGCCCTGGCGGCCTACGTCCACTACCTCGGGGCGCTGCTGGTGCTGGCCCAGCTCGGCGTGGCGGTCGCGCTGCGCCGCCACGCCCCGCACGCCGTGCGCCCCGTCGCCCTGGCCACGGGCGTGATTGTCGCCGCCGGGGCGCCCTGGGTGGCCGCCGCATCCGGCAGCCGCGCATCCCTCCCTGCCCTCTCTCTCGACCACCTGCGCGCCGTCCCGGCGGGGCTGGTGGCCATCGCCCGCGAGCTGGCGGCAGGGCCGGACGCCGGTGGCCCGCTGGCGACCATCGCCGGCGCGGCCCTGGCGGTGCTCGCCGGCGCGGGCCTGCTCGAAGCCGCCAGGAGGCCGGCCGGCCAGGCGCTGGCCGCGTCGCTGCTGGCCGGACTGGCCGGCCTACTCTTCGTACTCGCCCTGGGGAAGCCGGTGCAGGCGCGCTACGTCCTGCCGGTGGCTCCCCTGCTGTACGTCGCCGCCGCCGGCGCGCTGGCCAGGGCCCGCCGCCCCCTGCCCCTGAGGCCCGTGCACCAGCAGGCGCGCCGGGGCATAGCCGCGCTGGCGATGGGGAGCCTGGCCGCCGGATTCCTGGCCTTTGGCGCCCGGTACTACGTGGCCTATGCCCGCGCGGACTACAGCGACGTCACGCGGCGCATCCAGGCCCTGGAGCGCCCCGGCGACGTCGTTCTGCTGACCGGACCCTGGCAGGCCTGGTATTTCGATTACTACTACCGCGGGCAGCTGGGGCACCACGTCTTGCCGAAGGACGCCCCGCCGGCGCTGGAGCCAGCCCAGGCGGCGGCCGAGCTACAGGAGCTGCTGCGCTCTCACCGCCGCTTGTGGTTCGTGCAGGCTGGGCTGGCCCAGGCTGATCCCACTAATTACGTCGAGCGCTGGCTCCACCGCCACGCCTGGCCGGCGTTTCGGGAGGCCTACCAGAACGCGGTGCTGTCCTGTTTTGCGCTCGAGCCCCCGGCCGTGACGCGCCCCCTGCGCCCCGTGGTGTTCGGCGAGACGCTGCGGCTGGCGGGGGGCTGGGTCGACGCCCAGGAGGTCACATCCGGTGACGTGGTGCGCTTGCTACTGGAGTTCGAGGTCCTGCGCCCCACCGGCGATCTGAAGGCATCGCTCCGGCTGGTCGGGAGTGATGGCCAGCGGACCGCCGTCGATTTCGACCTGGTGGATCGTGCGGAGCCGGGCGACCGCCCCGCGTCGCAGTGGCGGCCCGGCGAGCGGGTGCGCCTCCAGCGCGGCGTCTGGACGCCGCCCGGCATGGCGCCCCAGCCGTACGAGGTGCGCCTGGTGGTCTATGATCCATCGACCCTGGCCCCCTTACGGCCGGATGGCGCGCTCTTCGCCGCCTCGCCCGGCGGCGAGGCGCCGGTGGGGGAGGTCTACGTCACCCAATCGCTGGCCGCGCTGCCGCCGGCGCCTGCGGGGCGGCTGGTGGTGAGCGACCACACCTTTGGTGGCGGAGACGACTTCGACGCCATCCGGCTGCGCGGCGTGCGCTGGCTGCAGGACGATCCGTCGGCGGCCCCCGTCCAGTTCGACCTCATCTGGCAGCTCAAAGGCGTCAGCGGCACGGAGCATCGCGCCACGCTGACGGTGGTAGATGAGCGGGGCCGGATCTGGGCGGAGCAGGTCCGCCCGCTCTTCGGGGCCACCTTCGCCATGAGCCAGTGGCGCGATGGCGAGACCCTAGCCGAGCGACACGCCCTGGCGCTCCAATCCTTACCTGCCGGACGCTACCGCATCGTGCTCGGCTTGCAGGATGCCCGCGCCCGCCCCCTGCCCGTCGACGCCGCCGGCGCCGCGCTCCAGATCGGGCAGGTAGAGGTCCCGTACCGCCGCCCGTGGCTCGACCGGCTGCGGACGCTGATCCGCCGGGGGGCGGAGATGGCCGGCCTATAGCTCCGATGATGCACGGCCGGCCGCCGTTTCCTCCCCCTACGGGAGAGGGCGGGGTGAGCGCTCCACTCAGCAATAATCGCCCATACCCGTGTGGGCGCCAGCGGCGAATGGAAGGGCTGTCCACTTTCACAGGAAACGAGGCTAGCGGGCCGCGGCATGAACGCGGCCGCTCAGGCAGCGCTCGAAGAGCGACCGGTAGCCGGCAAGCTGTCGCTCCAGGGTGAACTCCGTCTCTACTCGCCGCCGGCCGGCCTCCCCCATCTTGCGCGCCAGGTCCGGGTCCGCTAGCAGGTCGGCTAGGCGGTCGCCAAACTCGTCCGGTCGCCAGGGATCGGCGATCAGGCCCGTCTCTCCGTCCACCACCAGTTCCGGCGTGGCCCCGTAGCAGGTGCCGACTACAGGCTTGCCGTGAGCCATCGCCCGCAGCGTCATGAGGTTGAACGGGTCGGGATAGACCGACGGCGTGGCGCAGACGTCGGCGGCGGCGAAGGCGCGGTTGAGCTCGTCCTCCTCGAGCCAGCCAAGGGTGTGCAGCGCGCTCGCCTCCAGGCCAAGCTCAGCGGCCAGCCGCCGCGCGTGGTCGAAGTACGATGGCCGGTCGCCACAGATGGCCAGCTGGCCATCGACCCGCCGGCGCACGTGGGCCAGAGCGCGCACGAGCTGGTCGCCCCCCTTCGCGCCTGAGATGCGCCCGCCGAACAGCACCAGCGGCCGGCCGTCGATCCCGTGCCGCGCGCGGAACGCCCTGGCCGCCGCGCTCGCATCGCTTGCCGGCAGCGCCAGGCGCGGATCGATGCCGTTGTACACCACCTCCAGTGGCATGCCGGCAAAGCCATTGGCGGCCAGGGCCCGGCGCTGCGCCCGGCTGATGCAGGCGATCACCGCCGCGTGCCGCCGGACTATGCCCCGCACCAGGGCATTACGCCGCGGCACGCGCCGGATGTGCCGGCAGTAGGCGCAGGCGGCCGGGGCCGCGGTGTAGTCCACCATCCCGTTGGAGCAGAGGAACTTGGTCAGGCAGAACAGCAGGTAGTCGTGGGCGGTCAGGACCAGGGGCGCGCCGCCAGCGCGGGCGGCCCCCAGCGAGGCAAAGGAGAGGCGCTCGTGGACGTTGTGTGCGTGCACCACGTCCGGCCGAAAGGCCAGGGCGATGCGCCGCACCTGAACCAGCGCCAGGGGGTGGGCCAGGCTGAGGTACAGGCGGAGCGGCGCTGGCGCCGGCGTCCACAGGCGGTGGATCGTGAGCCCCCAGCGCCGCTCCCTGCCCGCCTCGCTCCGTTCCCGAGCCCCGGCCAGCACCAGCACCTCGTCGCCCGCCGCCGCCAGGCCCTGGGAGACGAGGTGCGCCACCTCCCCTGCCCCGCCACGGTTTTGGGGCGGAAACGTGTCCGAGAGGACGAGCACTCTCACCGGCCGGCGCCTCCCTGCGTCCCGTCCCTGCCCAGACGCGGCGACGCGAGGACGAGAGACGCGCCGCGCCTCCCTCGCCGCGGGGCTCGGTGTCCCGCTGGGTCCACGTCGAGCCGCCCGAGCTCGCCGTAGGCGGCGAGGCATCGTTCGGCCACGGCCCGCCAGGTGAAGCGCGCCAGCACCCGCTCGCGCCCGGCCTGGCCCAGGCGCCGCGCCAGCGCCGGATCGTCCAGCACCTGCTCCACCGCCTCGCCCAGGCGCGCGCTGTCGCCCGCAGGGACGATCAGGCCGGTCTCTCCGTCCGCCACCAGTTCCGGCATCCCGCCTATGTTGGAGCACACCACCGGCGTCTGGCAGGCCATCGCCTCCAGCAGCACCAGCCCCAGGATCTCGCCTTTGGGGTACCGCTTGCCATACCGATCCACCTCTACCGACGGCAGCACGCACACCCCGGCGGAGCAGTATTCGTCCACCAGGGCGTCGCCGAGCACCGGCCCCAGGAACCGGACGTTCCTTCCCTTCGCCACCTGGCGCAGAAAGCGCTCGTACTCCGCATGGTAAGGCGCGCCGGCCAGGCGCACCTCCGTGTCCGCCCGCACGCCCTCGATCAGGTGGTGCACCCCCTTGTACGGGATCAGGCGCCCAACGTACAGGGCGCTGCGCTGGCGCGGGAGGGGACGGGGCGCAAAGCGCTCGGTGTCGGCGCCGCCGTAGATGACGCGGATCTTGCCCCGGTGTGGCGCGAACCCGGCGGCGTTGTGCTCGCTCACCAGCAGCAGCCCCGTGGCGTGCTCAATCGTGCCCAGCCGGCGGTTGAAGTGGCGGTCCCCGCCGGCGTGGTCGGTCAGGAACACCGGCTTACGCAGTAGGCGCCCGAGCAGCACGCACAGGTCGGCCAGGAAGGTGTGCGCCTGGTGGCAATGCACCACGTCGGCCCGCGCCATCTCCCAGATCAGCGCTGGCGCCAGCGGCCCCAGGCGCTTGCGCCCGACGTAGGCCCACGGCCGGTACGCCCGAACTGAGAGCGGCCCCGCCTGCTCCACCCGCGGACGTCCGAACGTCACCAGGCGGGTCTCGGTCAGACTGGCCATGGCCCGCGCCAGCTCCAGGGCGTAGCGCTCCGCTCCCCCGATGATCCCATCGGGGGCAAAGGCGACGGGTGAGACCTGCAGCACCTTCACGCTCGAACCATCTCCACTGGCGCAACCTGTACCTCTGCGCCAGGCGCCTATCCCTTGCCGCGCCGGCCGCTGCGCCAGAACCAGGGCGTAGACAGGATGGCGAAGTACATCAGGTCGCCGGCCGTAAAGGCCCCCAGCTGGTAGACCGCGGCGCCGGTCGCGCCCCAGCGCTGCACCAGGATGGCTCCGACCGGCAGGGACAGCGCCAGCAGGGGCAGCTTGGCCAGGACGTTGACCGCCACGCGATCCATGATCAGAAAGATCGAGCCGAGCGACACCGTCAGGCCCTGCTTGGCCGCCAGCAGCCCGAAAAGGAAGACCAGCCACCAGTCTGGCAGGTTCTCATGGCCGTAGATCCAGCGGAAGACCGGCAGCAGCAGGAGCAACACCGCCGCCCCCGCCGCCGCCAGCGCGCCCCAGCCGAGCGTAATGCGCCAGAACAGGCGCCGAGTTGCTGCCGCCCCGCGGCGCGCAAGCTCCTGGGACAGGCGCACGGAGAAGGCCTTGGCCGCCGCCCCGTGACAGGCGTGCAGCAGGGTAAACACCTTCGCCGCGATGCCAAAGAGCCCCACCTGCTCCGCTCCCGCCCAGCGCGCCAGGAAGAGCACCGGCGTCTGCCCAAAGAACTGGGCCACGTTCTTGTCCACTACAGCCAGGGCGCTGAAACGGAAATAGCGCCCGAACGGTACGCGCCAGGCCTCCCGCGCCAGGGCCCCCAGGTCGGGAAAGCCGTGGTGGCGGACGGCGACGCGCCGGTACTGGTAGATGGCGTGCGCCGCGGAGCAGCTAGCCCCGATCGCCGTCCCCCATAGCAGTCCCGGCAGCCCCCAGCCGGCGACGACAGCCAAGAGCGGCAGGGAGCGGCCCAGAATGATGTCGACGTTCTCCACCATGGCCAGATCCCGCATCCGGCGTACCGACTGCAGGGCGGTGGTGGAGATGTTGTAGGCTACGGCGGGGATGCCACCGAGGGCGACGATCCGCATCAGGTCGCCCAGGTCCTGGCGCAGGATGATCGTCTGGCCGAGCCAGGGCCCGAACGTCAGCGCCAGCAGCAGGACGATCACGGCCAGCAGCGCGGAGAGCTTGAGGTTGTAGCCGGCCGCCTGCGCCACCTCCTCGCGCTTGCCGGCGGCCGCGGCCTGCGCCAGCGGCACCACCAGAAACTGGCCCAGGCCTAGGCTCCCCACCAGGTTCACCGTCTGGTAGAGCGAAAGGACGGAGAGGAAGTCCCCGTAGCCGGCGCGTCCCAGCAGGCGCACGGCGGCGACGCTAAAGACGAACCCGTACCCCTTCTGCAGGAAGTTGCTCGCCTGGAGCAGGAGCACGTCGCGGGCCAGCGGGCGCCCCAGCACCGCCCGCAGGACCCGCCGGGGCGGCCAGATCACCAGCCCTGGTATGCCGAGGGCGCCGGTCCTGGCGCCGTCTGGCGTGCCGGCGGTCGTCGTCATTGGGAGCATCACGGGCGGGCGCTGAGCACCGGCGACCGCGTGGCGGCTGCGCCGTGCTTCAGCAGGTCCCGGTATTCGGACATGAGCAGGGCGGCGACGGCGTCCCATGGGCGGACGCGCTCTCGCCCGGCGCGCCCCATCTGGCCGGCCAGCGCGGGATCAGCGAGCAGGCGCAGGGCGGCGTCGGCGGCTGCCTGCGGGTCGCCGGCCGGCACCAGGAAGCCATTCACCCCGTCGGCGATCGCGTCCTCGGCGCCGGAGCCCCGCGTGCCAATGATGGGCCGCCCGCAGGCGTTGGCCTCCCAGTACACCAGGCCAAAGCCCTCGAACTGCTGGTCGTCGGTGACCGGTAGGAGCCAGAAGGCGGCGCACCCCTGGTAGAGACGGAGCAGCTCGTCCTCCGGCACGCGTCCCAGGAACCGCACCGAGCCTTCCAGGCCGAGGGCAGCGATCCGTCTCCTGAGGTCGGCCAGGAAAGGGGGATCGTCCGCGCCACCGGCGATCCAGTACTGCACGTCCGGCCGGGCGGCGTGTACGCGGGCAAAGGCCTCGATAGCGACGTGGTAGCCCTTCCGTCGCTTGATGGGGCCGACTGACAGGAGGTACGGTGGCCGGGCGCCGCCGTCCGCCTGCGCCGCGTCCGCCGCGGGGCGGAAACGGGCCACGTCCACCCCTTCCGGGATGACGCGCGTCTTGTCCCCCTGGAAGCGGGGCGGCAGCAGCGAGCGCGTGAAGTTGCTCACCGGCAGCAGGCGGTCGGCCCGTCGATAGGCCAGCTCATACCAGGGCCGGTCGCGCCAGCGCGTAAACGGCCGCACCGCGTACGTCCCGTGCAGGGTGACCAGCAGGGGCTTGCGCCCCGCGACCAGGGCCGCGGGGACGGAGTAGGGCTCGGTAATGCAGTGCACCGCATCGCAGCCGGCCAAGGCCCGCCGGATGCGCCAGGCGTTGGCCACCACCAGCCGCGGCAGGCGGCGCGTCTCGGCGACGAACGATGTCACGTTCTCATGGTCCGCGAGCGACCGCAGGTCCGGCGCATCGCAACGCGCCCGCGGCGAGAGCAGCGTGAAGGACAGGCCCTGGCGCTGCAGGGCGCGCACCAGCCCGATGGCGTAGCGCCCCCAGCCGTACGTGGGGGAAAGGCTATCGGTCACTAGGAGAATGCGCATCGCTTTCCCGCCGGTCTCACCAGTGTACCCGGCCCCACGCTACCATCCCGCCCCGCCTGGCCATGCGCCCCCGCTCCAGATCGCGCCGCGCCGTGGCTCTCGTCCGTCTCTCCGTGTCGGAGCAGGGCCAGCGAGCCCACCGTGGCCAGACCCTCTCCCCGTGGCCGTCGTCCCCCTTCTCCCGCGTGCGGGAGAGGCGGCCCGGGGGTGACGTCCCTCCTCCCTCCCGCCGTGGCCGTCGTCCCCCTTCTCCCGCGTGCGGGAGAGGGGGCCAGGGG
>DAOTTI010000205.1:0-16322 GCA_034437795.1 Chloroflexota bacterium
CCTCGGGTTTAACTTCGCGCCCGTCAGCCGGCGGCGCGTCGCGCCGGAGCTGGCGCGAGAGGCGATCCTGGCCGTCCGCGAGCAGGCCGCTGGTCGGCCTCCCCCCGCCATCGCCGGCATCTTCGTCAATCAGCCGCCGGCCGAGGTTGCCGCCCTGGCCGCCGGATGCGCCCTGGATTACCTCCAGCTCAGCGGCGATGAGGACGTGGCCTATTGCCGCGACCTGGCCGCGCTCACCGGCCTTCCTGTGATCAAGGCCGTCCGTCTGGGCCGGCCGGATGGGGTGGCCCGCGCCGAGGAGTTTGCCGCCTGCGGCGCCGTGCGCGCCCTGCTGGCCGACGCCGCCGTGGCGGGATCATGGGGCGGCGCCGGCCAGGTCTGGGACTGGCCCCTGGCGGCCGGCCTCGCCGCCCGCTTCCCCCTGCTCCTGGCCGGCGGCCTCACGCCGGCTAACGTGCGGGCCGCCATCGACCTGGTGCGGCCCTGGGGAGTAGACGTCGCCACCGGTGTGGAGACGGACGGCCAGATCGATCCCGTAAAGGTGCGAAACTTTATTCAGACAGTCAAGGAGGACCGTTCCCATGGCAACCGCGACCGCGCCACAGACGGTGGCCAGGCCTGAGGAAACGCAGCCGGTCAAGCCACGCGTGCTCTCCGGCGTCAAGCCGAGTGGGAGCCCGCACCTGGGCAACTACATCGGCGCCATCCGGCGCTGGGTCGAGAATCAGGATCGCTTTGACAACTTCTTCTGCATCGTGGACCTGCACGCCATCACCGAGCCGCAGGATCCCGCCGACCTGCGCCGGTACACCCGCGAGGTGGCGGCCTTCTACCTCGGCGCCGGCCTGGACCCGCAGAAGTGCACCATCTTCATCCAGAGCCACGTCCCCGCGCACGCGGAGCTCGGCTGGATCCTGAACTGCGTCACCCCGATGGGTTGGCTGGAGCGCATGACCCAGTTTAAGGACCGCTCCGCCAGGGTGGGCGGCAACAAGGAGCGCATCTCCGTCGGCCTCTTCGATTACCCCGTGCTCATGGCGGCGGACATCCTCCTCTACCAGGCCCGCTACGTCCCCGTCGGCGAGGACCAGAAGCAGCACGTCGAGCTGACGCGGGACATCGCCGAGCGCTTCAACCGCCTCTACGGGGAGACCTTCGTCGTGCCGGAGCCGATGATCGCCGAGACCGGCGCCCGCATCATGGGCCTGGCCGACCCCACCAAGAAGATGAGCAAGAGCGACGATGAGCCAGGGCAGGCTATCGGCATCTACGACGACCCCGACACCATCCGGCGCAACATCATGCGCGCGACCACCGATAGCCTGCGCGACATCCGCTTCGACCCGTCGCGCCCCGGTATCAACAATCTCCTGACCATCTACGAGGTGCTCTCCGGCCAGAGCCGGCCGGAGATCGAGGCCCACTTCGCCGGCAAGGGCTACGGCGAACTCAAGCGCGAGCTGGCCGACCTGGTGATCGAGACTCTGGCCCCCATCCAGCGCCGCTGCCGCGAGCTCATGGAATCCCCTGAGCTGGACGCGCTGCTCGAGCAGGGGGCGTCCCGCGCCGCCGCCGTGGCCAACGAGACGCTCCGCCACGTCAAGTACGCCGTGGGCCTGAGCTGACGAACCCAAGACGAGCGCGGGCCCTCTCTCCCTGTGGGACAGGGGCCCGCCCAGCGGGCGGCGGTGAGGGCTTCGCCTCGTCAATAAGCTACGCGAGCGCCCAGAGCCGTTCCGCCCTGAGATCCTGAGAATTGAGACCCAAGCCTTGAGACCTGCCACCGTCCCTCCGACCACCGCCTCCGCTCACCCCGCCGCGGCGCGCGCGGCGCCGGGGCGCTTCGGCCCCTACGGCGGCCAGTATGTCCCCGAGACCCTGATGCCGGCCCACGCCAGGCTGGCCGCCGCCTATGAAGAGGCCAGGGCCGACCCCGCCTTCCAGGAAGAGCTGTCCAGCCTCCTCCGCCACTACGTCGGCCGGCCGACGCCTCTCTACCACGCCCGCAAGCTGACGGAGGCCGCCGGTGGGGCCCAGATCTACCTCAAGCGCGAAGACCTGGCCCACACCGGCGCGCACAAGATCAACAATGCCCTCGGCCAGGGCCTCCTCGCGCGCCGTATGGGTAAGCGACGGATCATCGCTGAGACCGGCGCCGGCCAGCACGGCGTGGCCACCGCCACCGTCTGCGCCATGCTCGGCCTGAACTGCATCGTCTACATGGGCGAGATCGACGTCGCCCGCCAGTCCCTGAACGTCTTCCGCATGAAGCTCCTCGGCGCCGAGGTGCGCCCCGTCCGCTCCGGCTCCCGCACCCTGAAGGACGCCATCAATGAGGCCATCCGCGACTGGGTCACCAACGTAGAGACGACCTACTACCTGATCGGCTCCGTTGTCGGCGCCCACCCTTACCCCACCATCGTGCGCGATTTCCAGAGCGTCATCGGGCGCGAGGCGCGCGCCCAGTGTCTGGAGCAGGCCGGCCGGCTCCCCACCGCCGTCGTCGCCTGCGTCGGCGGGGGCAGCAACGCCATGGGGATCTTCCATCCCTTCCTCGACGACCGTGACGTGCGCCTCATCGGCGTGGAGGCGGCCGGCCATGGCCTAGAGACCGGCCGGCACGCGGCCACCCTTACCGCCGGCCGGCCCGGCGTCCTGCACGGCGCGCGCAGCTACCTGCTGCAGGACGAGCACGGCCAGGTCCTGGAAGCCCACAGCATCTCGGCCGGCCTCGACTATCCCGGCGTCGGCCCCGAGCACGCCTATCTCAAGGACGCCGGCCGCGCCCAGTACGTGGCCGTCACCGATGGCCAGGCCATGGAAGGCTTCCAGCTGCTCTGCCGCACGGAGGGCATCATCCCCGCGCTCGAGCCGGCGCACGCCATCTACGCCGCCGTCGAGCTCGCCCGGAGCATGTCGCCCGACGACCTGGTCCTGGTCAACCTCTCCGGCCGCGGCGATAAGGACATGGGCACGGTAGCCGGCGCCCTGGGAGTGACCCTGTGATCCCCCTCTCCAGCCCCGCAGCCCCAGCCACTGCGACCGGCCGCATCGCCCGCACCTTCGCCCGCCTGCGCGCCGGCGGTAGTCTCGCCCTCATCGGCTGGCAGACCGTCGGCTATCCCGATCGGGGCAACGTCGCCCGCCTGGTGCCGGCGCTGCTGGAAGGGGGCTTCGATCTCATCGAGCTCGGCGTGCCCTTCTCCGACCCGCAGGCGGACGGCGCCACCATCCAGCACGCCTCGGAGGTCGCGCTGGCCAACGGCACCACTCTGCGCGACTGCCTCCAGGCCGTGCGCGACCTGCGCGCGGCCGGCGTCGAAGCCCCCCTGCTGCTGATGTCCTACTTCAATCCCATCCTGGCCCTGGGGACTGAGCGCTTCGCCGGCCTGGCGGCCGACGCCGGCCTGGACGGGGTGATCGTCCCCGATCTCCCGCCTGAAGAGGCCGACGAGCTGCTCCTGGCCCTGGAGCCGGCCGGCATCGACCCCATCTTCCTCGTCGCCCCCACCAGCACCGACGAGCGCCTGGCCATGGTCGCGGCCCGCGCCCGCGGCTTCATCTACTGCGTCGCCCTCACCGGCGTGACCGGCGCCCGAGATCGCCTCTGGGCCGGCCTGCCGGCCTATCTCGACCGCGTCCGTCGCTTCACCAGCCTGCCCCTGGCCGTCGGGTTCGGCATCTCCCGCCCCGAGCACGTGGCCGCCCTCCGCGGCCAGGCCGACGGCGCGGTCGTGGCCAGCGCCATCATCGACCTGATGGAGCGCACGCCCCCCGAGCAGCATCCGCAGCGCCTGCGCGAGTTCGCCGCCTCCCTACGCGCAGCCGCCGGCCCCCGCTAACCCTCTGCCTCTGGGAGAGAGCGCCCCCTCGCTACTCGCTACTCCTCACCTTCGCGCGGCACGCCCCAGCTGTCGCCGCATGCGCGGCCAGACAGGTCCGGCCATAAAGCCGCGAGCAGACCGCCGCCGGATCGTTCGGGACCCTCACGCCGGCGCGCTCCAGCATCGCCGCCGCCTGCACGATCGGCAGGCCAACGACCGTGGAAAAGCAGCCCCTCACCTCCGCCACCAGCGCGCCACCCAGCCGGTGCACGTCGTACGCGCCGGCACAGTCCAGGGGCTCGCCAGTGGCGTCGTAACGCTCGATCTCGTCATCTGCATAGGCGCGCATCAGCAGCGGGCAAGCCACCTCCGCGCTCTCGCTGCGCCTGCCGGCCACAACCGCCACCGCCGTCCGCACCACGTGCTCCCGCCCGCGCAGCGCCCGCAGCATCGCCCGCGCCTCCGCTGCATCGGCCGGCTTGCCCAGCGCCTGCCCATCGACGACCACGATGGTGTCCCCGCCCAGCACAATTGCGTCGGGATGGCGGCCGGCAATGTCCTGCGCCTTCGCCAGCGCCACCGGCACGGGGTCAGCCGGATGTACCGGTGCCGGCAGGCTGGCCTCCACCTGGGACGGGATGGTCTCAAAGGTCAGGCCGAGCGCCGCCAGCGCCTCAATCCGCCGCGGTGACCGCGATGCAAGGATCAGGCGCGTCTGCACGATCTCTCCCCTGTCCCGTTGGGCCAACGACCAGTTGCCTCTCCCCTTGGGAGAGAGCCAGGGTGGGGGCCTCTTCTCGGAAGAACCCCCTCTCCCACAGGGAGAGGGTGAGGGCTCCGCATACAGACGCCAGCAGACTGCCGGCCGCTTAGCGGCGCGTCGCCGGCACCGGCGCCCCCACCGCCGGCCGCGGGGCCGTCTCCGCCTCCGCCGGCCTGGCCAGCCGCGGAAGCTGGGTGTTGCCGCAATAGGGGCAGATATCCCACTTGAGCATGAGCAGGCGTTCGCACCGCGGGCAGCGCTGCTTCAGCTCCGTGTGGCAATAGGGGCAGTACATGAAGTCCGCCTGCACCCGCTGCCGGCAGGTCGGACAGCTCTGGCGCTCTTCGATCTCCTGCAGGAGCGTCTCTTCCTCCAGGGACCGCTCGTAGGCCTCCGCCAGCGTCTCCCGCGGGCGCAGGATCAGGTACAGCACCAGGCCAAAGACGTTGAACACCACCACCAGCGCCGTGGCGAAGATGTGCACATAGAGATCCTGCGACCGCGCGCGGATGTCGTAGTAGGTCCAGATGATCATACTGAACCACAGCGCGACGAAGTACGCGCCGAAGAAGGCGATCAGGATCTGCAGGATCAGCGGTATGGCGGCCATAGCTGGCTCAGTGTACTGCAACGGGCCGGCGCTCGGCGCGGCGCCGGCCTCCGGCGCCGCGCGGCATCGCCGTCACGATCGTCCGCCCTCTTCGAACGCTCCTCCATCGCGACCTTACTCGATCGCGACGATCCGGTACCGCACCGCCCCGCCCGGCGTAGCCACCTCGACCTCATCGCCGGGCGACTTGCCCAGGATGGCGCGTCCCACAGGGGAGAGGTGCGAGATCTTGCCGGCCCGCGGGTCCGTCTCCTCCGGGCCGACGACCTGATACTCGATCACGTCGCCGGTCCCGCGCTCCTCCAGTCGGACGCGGCTGCCAATGCCCGCGCCATCTGCCGGCCGGTCCTGGTCCTCAATCACCTCCACGTGGCGCAGCTTGGCCTCGAGCTCGCGGATCTTGGCCTCCAGCAGCCCCTGGCGCATCTTGGCGTCGTCGTAGGCCGCGTTCTCAGAAAGGTCCCCATCCTTGATCGCGTCGTGCAGCATCCGGCTCACGCGGTGCCGCTCCTCGGTCCGGAGGCGCTCTAGCTCCTGCTGCATCGCCTCCAGCTGGCTACGGCTCACGTAGACGGCCTGGCTCTCGCGCGCTGGCGCGGCCCGCGGCGCAGCCGCTGCAACCGCTCCACCCCGCTTCGCCCCCGTGCCGGCACCCCGCGGCAGGCGCACGGCCTTCATCGGATCGCTCGCTATCAGGCCCTGCTGGTGGGCGAAGGCAAAGAACGCCTTCAGCACCGGCATGTAGGCGCGGGGCGGGGTGGAGGTGTTGGTCAGCTGCTGCAGAAACGCCTCGATCTTGAACGGAGGGATCGCCTCCACCGACGTGCTGACGCCACACCAGGTCACGAATTTGCGCAGGCGGGAGATGTCCTCCGCGCTGAGCTGGCGTCCCGCCTCACTCCGCAAAAACTCGTCTCGTAGCTGGCCAATCCTCGGTGCAGCCAGCGATGTGCGTGCGCTCATATGCAACGGATTCTACCGCCTCCCTGCTCCCGCCCTCGCCTCGCCGGCCCGAATGCCTGCCGGCCGCCGGCTCCCCGGCGCGCCTCCACCGCTCGCTCCCGCTCCCGGAGGGAGGTAGAGCTCATCGCCGGCCATGAAGGCCATCAAGGGTCGGCTAGGTTTCTCCAGGGGCAGGCTGGCGGTAAGGGTGGCGCGCATAGCGTCAAGACATGAAGGCCATCAAGGGTCGGTTAGGTTCCTCCAGAGCACTGGCGCGGCCCGAATACTCGCCGGCTACCGAGGCTATTGACGCAGAAATCGTGCCGGCTACGCCCGACCGCGGCCGCGGCGCCGCTCCTCGATCTGGAAGCGATGGATGCAGCGCGCGAGACGCTCGCGGCGCGCGGGCTCGCCCCCCTCGAACGCGGCGCCCACCTTGTAGCGCTGCCCCGCGCTCCCCGTCAGGGGCGCCGCGAACCTCACCACCGCGTCGCCGGTGAACTCGCCTTCGCCCATCGGATAGGGAAATCGGACCCGTAGACGCGCCCCGCGCTCGATCGTGTCGTGCACGATCAGGCCCACGCCACTGGCGCTGATGTCCGTGATCGTGGCGTGGACGGGGCGCCAGTTCCCCTCGCCCTCGGCGGCGCCGAACGGGCGCTCCCAGAGCACGCAGTCAATCGGCTGGATCGAGATGGCCAGGCGAAAGTGCTCGCGCTGCTGCTGCCCCACGGCCAGGGCGCGCAAGGCCAGCATGGCGATCGGATTGTCGGCCGACTCAGGGATGCGCTCCGCCACCTCGCAGTTCAGGAACAGCGTGTCGCCCGGGCCGGTCACCATCCGGAGCGTGACCTGCTCGCCCGTTTCCACCCGTACCGGCACGCCCCGGCGCGTCGGCCAGGCCACGAGCAGGCGCCCCTCCTCCAGGTCCTCCACCCGGCTGGAGTAGGTCTCTACCTCGCCTCGTTCCTGATCCCTGACGCTAAGCGTGCAGCTGAGCCCGACCCGAACGCCGGGCAGGTTAGCCACCATGCGTCGCACCTGCTATTGGACTATCTGCCTAGCGCGGCTGGCTACCGCACCTACTCCACATCCAACCGCTCCAGCTCCGGCTCATGCTATTGGACTATCTGCCTAGCGCGGCTGGCGACGACCCATCCTTCGCGACTATAGCGCCGTCCCGCCCCATGGTCAATCCCGCCGCGTCTCCCGCGTGCAATCAGCCCTCTCCCTTTGGGACAGGGTTAGGGTGAGGGCTCCCCTTCTGAAGCAGGGTGAGGGCTCCGCTCAAAGCGGACCCGGGTCGCCCCGCGGGCCCGAGCCGCCGGTGGGCGCAGCCAGAAAGTCCAGCACGTCGCGGACCAGCGTCAGCGGCACGTCGCCGGCGATCCTCGTGCGCCCCAGGCCTTCCAGCAGCACCCAGCGCAGGCGCGCCCCGTGCGCCTTCTTGTCCGTGGCGGCCATGGCCAGGATCGTCTCCGCATCTGTGATCGACGCGTCGTAGCGCACCGGCAGCCCGGTCCGCGCCAGCAGGCCCTCCAGCCGCTCCGCTAGCCTCTGGTCGATCAGGCCCAGGCGGCGGCTCAGCTCGGCCGCGCCCACCATGCCGATGGCCACGGCCTCCCCGTGCAGGTAGCGCTCGTAGCCCGTCGCGGCCTCCAGCGCGTGCCCGATGGTGTGGCCAAAGTTGAGCACCATCCGCGGCCCCCGTTCCGTCGGATCTTCCTCCACCACCTTGGCCTTCCAGCGCACGCAGCGCGCGATGATGTCCAGTAGCTGCCCGCGGTCCAGCGACTCCGGCCGGATGGCCTCAAGCTGCTCGAACAGGGCCTCATCGAAGATGGCGGCCGTCTTGATCACCTCCGCCCAGCCGGCGCGGAACTCCCGCGGGGGCAACGTGTGCAGCAGCCCCACATCGATCAGCGTCAGGCGCGCCGGATGAAACGCCCCCACCAGGTTCTTGCCCTGGGGCAGATTGATCGCCGTCTTGCCGCCAACCGAGCTGTCCACCTGCGCCAGCACCGTGGTCGGCACCTGCACCAGCGCCATCCCCCGCAGATAGGTCGCCGCCACAAACCCCGCCAGATCCCCGATCACCCCGCCGCCCAGCGCCACGATCACGTCGCGCCGCTCCGCCCGCTCGTCCGCCAGCCAGGAGTAGATCTCCGCCGCCCCGTCCAGCGTCTTGGCGCTCTCGCCCCCTTCGATGGCCAGCAGCGCCGGGCCGAAGCCGGCCCGCGAGAGCGACTCGCAGGCGGGCGTGCCACAGGCCGCCGCCACCCGCCGGTCGGTCACGACGAAGGCCCGCCCATCAAGGCCGGCCTCGCGCATCTTCTCGCCCAGCGCGCTGATGATCCCATCGCCGATCGCCAGCGCTGTCTGCACGGTCGCCGCTCCTGCGCCCACCTCAGCCGTCATGGCTCTCATCCTGCTCCTGCCTTCGTCAACTCGTCATGCCTCTCATCCTGCTCCTGCCTTCGTCAACTCGTCATGCCTCTGGCCTGATCCCCCGCCGCCCTGCCGGCCGCTTCATCCTCTCTCCCTTGAAGATTGGGCTAGCATCCCCTCTCCCTTCGGAAGAGGGTTAGGGTGATGGCTCCTTCATCCAGAAACACTTGGTGGAGAAAGGCTCCACTATCCACGAACACCGGCTGCGCCCGTGCTGTCCGGGTCGCACCGCCACTCCCGCAGCCTGGCGAGCAGCCCATCCACCACCTGCTCGGGCGACCTTCCTGCCGTCTCCACTCGCAGATGAGCCGTGGCGTAGATCGGTTCCCGCGCCGCGCGCAGCGCCGCCAGCCGCGCCGCCGGCCCCCCCGGGTCATCCGTGGCCAGCAACGGCCGGCCGGCCCCTGCCGCCCCCACGCGGGCGGCCAACACCTCCACCGGCGCATCCAGCCAGACCACCAGGTTGCCACGCCACAGTAGCTCACGCGTGGCCCCGATCGTGGGCGCCCCCCCGCCGGTGGCGATCACCGCCGGCGGCCCGTCGATCGCCCGCCGCACTGCCACACGCTCCAGGTCGCGGAACGCCGCCTCTCCCTGCTCCGCAAAGATCCGCGGGATCGGTTGGCCCGTCTCCCTGACGACCAGCGCATCGGTATCCACGAACGGCCGGCCCAGGCGCCTCGCCAGCAGCGGCCCGACGGTGGACTTCCCGCTGCCGCTCAGCCCCACCAGGACCACGTGCCGGTACCGCTCCACCTCTCGGGCCCTCCCGCCCCTTCTGGCCGGCGATGCAGCGCGCCCGAGCGCCCGCACGGCGTTTCGCGCGCCGGCGGAGCCACGGGGACGGGCTACGTGGATAGCCATGCGTGCTGTGACCCTTCCACTCGCGGTGCCGGTGGCGCGTGACCGCTGGCCCTGCACGTACGATCCCTCCGTCCGCTGGCCCTATTTGTCGGTGAGGATGGCCTCATGGCGCAGGGCGTGGTCGGCCAGGACCAGGGCGGCCATGGCCTCCACGATCGGCACGGCGCGGGGCAGGACGCACGGGTCGTGCCGGCCCCGGCCCTGGATGGTCGTGTTCTGGCGCCACACGTTCACAGTCCGTTGCTCGCGCATCACGGTGGCGGTAGGCTTGAACGCCACGCGAAAGTAGATCGTCTCCCCGTTCGTGATCCCGCCCTGTACCCCGCCGCTCCGGTTGGTATAGGTGCGTACGCGGTCCCCCTCCATGTAGAACTCGTCGTTGTGCTCCAACCCCGTCAGATCGGTGCCGGCGAAGCCGCTGCCGATCTCAAACCCCTTGCTGGCCGGCAGGCTGAGCATGGCCTTGGCCAGGTCCGCCTCCAGCCGATCGAAGACCGGCTCTCCCCAGCCCGGCGGGCAGCCCCGCACGGCGCACGTCACCACCCCGCCAAGGGAGTTCCCTTCCTTCCGCGCCGCCTCCACCGCGGCGATCATCCGCTCGGCCACCACCGGATCGGGGCAGCGGATCGGCGTGCGGTCTACCTCGTCCCTGGTCACCGTCTCCACGTCACACTCGGCCACAATCCGGTGGACCTTGGAGACCCAGGCCACGATCTCCACGCCGTAGCGGTCTCGCAGCAGCTTGCGCGCGATGGCGCCGGCCGCCACGCGCGCCGCCGTCTCGCGCGCGCTCGTCCGGCCGCCGCCCCGCCAGTCGCGGAACCCGTACTTGGCGTCGTAGGTGTAGTCGGCGTGGCTCGGGCGGTACTTCTCCTGGATCTCGCGATAGTCGCCCGGACGCATGTCTTCGTTGGGGATCAGCAGGCTGATCGGCGTGCCCAGCGTCTTGCCCTCGAACACCCCGCTCAGGATGCGCACTGTGTCCGATTCCTTGCGCTGGGACACGATCCGGCTCTGCCCCGGCGCGCGCCGGTCCAAGTCCGGCTGGATGTCCGCCTCGCTCAGCGCCAGCAGGGGCGGGCAGCCGTCCACCACCGCGCCGATGGCCGCGCCGTGCGACTCGCCCCAGGTGGTGACGCGGAACAGATGCCCAAAGCTGTTTCCCACGGCCGACCTCAGCTCACAATACAGAGTTCACAGTTCAAGGTTCAAGGTTCAAAGCGATACAGTGCAGGGCGCTGGGGGGCCGTGCCGCGCGTGCATTGTTGAACGGTCAACCGCCGGTGGCCCTGGCGAGCGCGCGCCGGCCATGCTCCAGCATCAACTGGATGGGAGCGGGCCGGCCCGTCCACAGCTCGAAGGACGCGGCGCCCTGGTAGATGAGCATCGGCAGGCCCTCCTGCGTGCGGGCGCCGGCGGCCTGCGCGGCGGCGAGCAGCGCCGTGCGCGCCGGATTGTAGACCAGGTCGTAGACCAGCAGGTGCGGGCCCAGCAGGGCGCCGTCTACGG
Organism: Chloroflexota bacterium; assembly: GCA_034437795.1. Classification (GTDB taxonomy): domain Bacteria; phylum Chloroflexota; class UBA11872; order UBA12225; family UBA12225; genus DAOTTI01. Next base: position 10,961 of record DAOTTI010000205.1, read on the forward strand.
GCGAGACGTCCGGCGCCGGGCCGTGCGCCATGCCTACGCTCGTGCTGTTCACCAGCAGCGTGGCCTCCGCCAGTGGCGCGCGCAGCGCCTCCGCAGCCAGCGGCATGGCGGCCACGCGGTCGGCCCCGAAGGCCGCTCCCATCGCGTCCGCCAGCAGCTCCGCCTGCGCTACCGTCCGGTTGGCGATGGTGAGGTGGGCCAGCCCGGCGCGCAGGAGCGCAACGGCCACGGCGCGCGCCGCCCCTCGCGCGCCCAGCAGCACCGCGCGCTGCCCCGCCACCTGGTAGCCGGCGTCCTCAACCAGGGCGCGAAGAAATCCCGCCTCGTCGGTGTTGTGCCCCAGCAGCCTCCCGTCGCGGTTCACCACCGTATTGACCGCGCCGATCAGACTTGCCTCCTTAGACACGCCGTCCACGAGCTCAAAGACGGCCTGCTTGTGCGGGATCGTCACGTTGCACCCCAGCCAGTTCGGTCCGCGCACCGCATCGAGAAAGGCCCGCAGCCGCTCCGGCGGGACCTCATAGGCGCGATAGGAGACAGGCAGGCCCAGGGCATCGAAGGCCGGCTGCTGGAATTGCGGGCTGATCGAATGGGCCAGCGGGTACCCGATCACGCCGGCCTGCTTCCGCTCGCCAGTCACAGGCGTCACTCGCTGCTCAGACCCCGACCGTACTCTCGGGCGCCAGGCGCTCCAGGTCCGTCCAGAACGCCGGATAGGAGATGTCCACGCACTCTGCGCCCCGGATCAGGACCGCGCCCGACGCGACCAGGCCCGCAATGGCCAGGGCCATGGCCATGCGGTGGTCATGGTAGCTCTCCACCTCCCCGCCGGACAGCTCTCCGCCCCGAATGATCAGGCCGTCCGGCAGCTCCTCAATCTGCGCTCCCAGCCTGGAAAGCCCGGCGGCGATGGCGGCCAGCCGGTCCGATTCTTTGACGCGTAGCTCGGCCGCGTCGCGAATGGTGGTGGTGCCCCTGGCCACGGCCGCGGCCACGGCCAGAACCGGCACCTCGTCGATCAGGCGGGGGATGGTCGCGCCCCCCACGTCGACGCCCCGTAGCTCGCTCGTCTCAGCCGTCACGTCCGCCACCGGCTCTCCCCCTTCCGTCCGCTCGTTGGCCACGCTCAGGCGCGCCCCCATCGCGCGCAGCGCGTCCAGCAGGCCAGTCCGCGTGGGGTTAATCCCTACGTTACGCACGGTCACTCGCGCATCGGGGTGAATGCACCCCGCCACCAGCCAGAAAGCGGCCGACGAGATGTCCCCGGGAACGACCACGTCCACCGCCCGGAGCGCGGCCCCGCCGTGCACGCGCAGCGTGAGGCCATCCTCCTCGATCCGCGCTCCCTGGGCCCGCAGCATGCGCTCCGTGTGGTCGCGGCTCTGCTCCGGCTGCGTAATGCTCGTGACCCCGTCGGCGTAGAGCCCCGCCAGCAGCAGGCACGATTTGAGCTGCGCGCTGGCCACGGGGATGGCCAGGTCCGTCCCCCGCAGCCGGCCCGGCGAGACCGCCAGCGGCAGCAGCGTGTCGCCGTGGCGCGCGGCGATGCGGGCGCCCATCTGGCGCAGGGGCTGGATCACGCGCCCCATCGGCCGGCTGCGCAGGCTGGCATCGCCGGTCAGGACCGAAAAGAACGGCTGCCCCGCCAGGATGCCGGTGAGCAGGCGTGCCGTCGTGCCCGAGTTGCCCGCGTCCAGCACGTCGGCCGGCTCCGTCAGGCCATTTGGCCCCACCCCGTCCACCAGCAGCACGGCATCGCCCCGCTCGTCCCGACCGGTCGCTGGATCGCGTCGAAGGTCGTCGGTGACCTCACCGCCCGGCCAGCGCCGGCACACGGTCGCCCCCAGGGCGCGCATGCAGGCGGCCGTGGAGAGGCAGTCGGCGCCCAGCCCTGCTCCGGTAATGGTCGCCCTGCCGGCGGCAATCGCATTCAGCATCAGGGCGCGATGGGTGATGCTCTTATCGCCGGGCACAGCCACCTCGCCGTGCACTCGTCCAGGCGCCCGAACCACACGATAGTGCGCGCGCTCTCCCTCCCCCTGAGCCAGGGCACTGACCAGGGCGCGACCGGCCACCATCACGCCAGCACCAGCTCGCGGGACGGCACGTGGCGGCCCACCGCCTCCGCCACCCGCCGGATCCCGTCCATGCAATCCGCGAAGTTCTCGATGGTGAGCGACTGGCTGCCGTCGCACAGCGCCGTGTCGGGCGTTGGATGGACCTCCACCAGCACCCCATCCGCGCCGGCGGCGATGGCCGCCAGGCACATCGGCTTCACCAGATACCACTTGCCGCAGCCGTGGCTGGGGTCAACCACCACCGGCAGGTGCGTCAGGCGCTTCACCACCGGCACGGCCGAGAGGTCCAGCGTGTGGCGGGTGTACGTCTCAAAGGTCTTGATGCCCCGCTCGCACAGCATCACCTGCATGTTGCCGTGGCTCATGATGTGCTCAGCGGCCAGGATCCACTCCTCGATGGTGCAGCCGGGGCCCCGTTTGAGCATCACCGGCTTGCTCGTGCGCCCGACCTCACGTAGCAGGGGGTAATTTTGGCAGTTGCGGGCGCCCACCTGCAGCACGTCCGCGTACTCGCAGACCAGTTCGACCGCCCCCGGCTCCATCACCTCGGTGATGACCGGCAGGCCGCACCGCTCCTTCGCCTCGCGCAGCAGGCGCAGCCCTTCGGCCCCGAGGCCCTGGAACGAGTAGGGGGAGGTGCGGGGCTTGTATGCCCCCCCGCGCAGCACGTGCGCCCCATGCCGGCGCACGCCTTCGGCGGTCACCAACACCTGCTCGCGGCTCTCCACCGTGCATGGGCCGGCCATCACCACGAAGTCGTCGCTCCCCAGCACGGCGTCGCCGAGCCGGATGGTCGTGGGCCCGGCGCGGAACTCCTTGGCCGCCAGCTTGTAAGGCTTGGTGATGGGCATCACATAGTCCACGCCCGGCAGGCGCTCCATTCGCTCCAGCATGCCCTCCGGGCGTTGTCCGATCACCCCGATAACCACCGTTTCCACTCCCTGGCTGGTGTGCGGCAGGAGGCCTTCCTGCCGGATGCGTTCCTCGACGTGCGCAATCTCCTCCGCGGTCGCCCCGCGGCGCATGACGATGATCATGGCGTTCTCGACCTCCCGCTACCGCTGGCCACTGGCGCTCGTTGCTCTCCTCTCCCTGTAGTCGCGCTGCGCTGCTCCGTACTCCTGGTCATCGCTCTTACTCATCCCCTGCCTTCTCTATGCTGGAGAACTCTATGCCGGAGATCCATGCGCTGCGCCTGCCGGTCGCCGGTGGCGGGGTCGTCACGCCGGGAAACAAAAAGGCAGAGGTCGGAACCTCTGCCTGCCCGGTGTGCCTGCCCGCGCGCTGCTCTCAGCGGGCGCGCGCGCCGTCACACCGGGTATCGAAAGTAAAAGTACCAGCCACCGGCGGCAACAGACGGCGCGACACGCGCGCCGTCCAGGAGCCAACCGCGGGGCGTGGTATCCATGGTGCTGCTGACCGCAGTATAGCCGCTGCCGGCGGGAACGTCAATCACCTTTTTCGCCGCCTGGCTCCACTGCTGCGTAACCCTTCCAGACGGCGCCAGGGCCCTGGCCATCGCTCCCTCTCCCCGCGCCTCCGCGTCCCCGCGTCAGAGTGGGGGCCAGTGGGGCCAAGCCGTATGGCCGTCGCCGGCGTCCCAGCGTCCTCACGTCGGAACCAGAGGTGGCCGGGCCAAGCCGCACGGCCGTGGCCGTCGTTCCCCCTCTCCGCCTCGGAGAGGGAGCGGCGGGGCCAGGGCGCACGGTGGGGCCGGGCGGGGCAGGGGTGCGACGCGGCCCCGGCCGAAGGGGGTGAGGTCCATCCCCTCCCGGCGCGGCCCCGACCGAAGGGGGTGACGCCCTCTCGTACCCCTTTTGCTCCTGGCAGCTTGTGCCCCGCGGCGCTCACCCGCTATAGTTTGCGCCCGTGCCTGACGACATGTGGATGCGCGGCCGGCAGGACATCCGGCGCCGGCTCGCCGCCGGGCTCCTGGCGGCCAGCGCCGCCTCCCTCCTGCTACCCAGCCGGGTGCGCGCCGAAGGTGAGGAGGGTGAGCAGGGCCAGCAAGACGGGCCCGCCCAGCACGATGAGCACGCTGCGTCCGCTCCTGATCCTGCGCCCCCGGACCAGGCTGGCACGCCAGCGGCCGGCGCTGAGCCGGCGCTCACTCCCCTTGAGGCGCAGATCCTGGCGCTGGTCAACGAGGCACGTGTCAGCCGGAGGATCCACCCCCTGGCGTGGGACCCCCTCATGACCACCGTGGCTCGGGCCCATGCGGCAGACATGGCCGCCCGCGGTGTCGTCAGCCACACCGGCTCAGACGGCTCCACGCCGGTGCAGCGCCTGCGCCGCGCCGGCGTGCAGTTTCGGTTCGGCTCCGAGAACATCTGGACCTACTGGGGACGAGACCCCGAGCAGGGGCCGGCCACGATGCACGCCGCGATGATGGCGGAGCCATGGGCCCCCGGCCTGTGGAACCACATCGGCAATATCCTCTACAGCGGCTATCTCCGGATCGGGGTCGGGATCGTGATCGCCCCCAACGGGGTCCAGTACCTCTGTGAGACGTTCGCAGACTAACCGGCTCATTCACGGCCTGCCGGAGTTCCCTCACCCTGTGAGTTCCCTCTCCCTGTGGGAGAGGGCCAGGGTGAGGGCTCCTTCGGGTCTCCTCTCCCACAGGCAGAGGGCCAGGGTGAGGCCCCCTCCGGCCATACTGCTGGCTCATAGCTCAGGCAGTGGCCGGCCATGCGTAGAGGCGCCGCCAGCGCCGGCGGCCACCGCCAGCAGGCTCACCAGCCTCGCGGCGGACGCAACGGCCGGAAATCGATAGAGGCGCGCAGATTTAACCGACCAGCCGGGCCCGCACGATGATGCGGTGCGTGTCCACGCGGTACGGATAGCACGAGATCAGCGTCGCCACCGCGTCCTCGGTCGGCTCCATCCATCGCGCGTTCTCTCGACGCTGCGCCTCTGTCGCCCCGTCCTCCCGCACGATGGCCCGCCGCTCGACGCGGTAGCGAAAGGCCGCTTCCCCTCGGTAGGCGATGATCTCGTCGCCGGGCTGCAGCTCCGGCAGCCGGCGAAAGACCTCGCCCAGAATGTCGTTGTGGCCGGCAATGACCATGTTGCCCAGCTCGCCGGCTTCGGCGCTCGACCGCAGCCGGCCGGCGGCGTAGGCCGCCGTCTCCATCTCGCCGCTGGGCAGCACGCCCACCTCCACCACCTTCGTATCGACCCCAATGCGGGGGATCACCAGCCGGCTGGTCGGCGCCCGCGCCGCCGGAGCCGGCGGCGCGGGCGCGGCGTCTGCTGCAGCCGGCGCCGGCCCCGAGGCCGGC
>DAOTTI010000206.1:0-7852 GCA_034437795.1 Chloroflexota bacterium
CCTCGCGCTCGGGCCGGCCGGCGGGGACGTCTTCCCAGGTGACGTCGAGGCGCTCCATCCGGCCGCCGGCCGCTTCGACATGCTCGCGGATGCTGCGCGCGTAGCGGCCGAGGCGGATGCCGCGCTCCCCTTCCACCACGACGACGGCGCGCTCGCCGTGGAACTCCTGGCGGCTCAGGCCGGCGCCGTCGGTGATGCTCACCTGGACCACCCCCTGCGCGCCATGCTCCCAGCGCAGGACGGCGCTGGCCAGGGTCTCAATGTTCGGCTCTACGCGGTGGTAAAAGTTCCCCGTCAGGGCCATCACCTCCACCGGCCGGCCGGCGTACCAGCAGAGCCGGTCGAAGTCGTGCACCTTCTGGTTGATGAGCGTGCCGCCGCCCTCCTGCGACCAGGTGCCGCGCCAGTCGCCGCTGTCGTAGTAGGCCTGCGTCCGGATCCCGCCGGAGAGCCAGGCGATGCGGAGCAGGGCGCCGGTCTCGGCGTCCGGGCCGATGAGCTGCTTGGCGCGCTGCGCGCCGGGTGAGAAGCGACCCTGGTGGCAGATGGCCAGCAGGCGGCCGGCGCGCTGGGCCGTCTCAATCATGCGGTCGGCTTCGGAGACGCTCATGGCAATGGGCTTCTCGCAGACGACGTGCGCCCCGGCGTCCAGCGCGGCGATGGTCATCGGGGCGTGCAGGTAGTGGGGTGTGGCGATGCAGACGACGTCCAGCCGCTCGCGGTCCAGCATCTGGCGGTAGTCACGGTAGGCGGCGACGGGCGCGCCGGCCGAGGCGCCGGCCTCCTGCGCCCTGGCGCGGGCGGCGGCCTCATCGATGTCGCACACGGCGGCGAGCTGCGCCAGCCCTTCCCTGGCCAGGTCCAGCACCGCGCGGACGTGTCCCCCTCCGGCCCCCTTGATGCCGATCACGGCGAAACGCGCCGGTTGATTGGTCGAGCGCACGGGTGTTCTCCCTCCTTGCCTGCTTCGTCGCTGCTACCTTACGCAATGGGAACGCACTGAGGCAACACGTCATCAGGCAACTCTCGGTGCGCCTCGGCGCGCCAGGTTTCGCCATTGCCGGCGGAGAGCTCCTTTCCAACGGGAGAGGGTGAGGGCTCGGCTATTGCACGGGTGCGCGCCTGGCAAGGCTATTCGCGGCTGAGACGCGCCGGGGCAAAGACTGGCTCGCCGGCCAGCCACCGCTCGGCCGCGTCCGGAAGGTCGAGCGCGATGCGCAGCGCGGCGGTGAGCTCCAGCTCGTCCCCCTGGAGCCTCAGCTCGGCCAGGCCCGTCTCCAGGCCATCGCGCAGCCCATCAGTGACGCCGACATAGGCCGGATACTGGGGGATGGCGACGTCTGCGTCCGGGTGCTCGACATTGCGCCGGCAGGCGCGGGCGTCGATGGAGTGCCAGCCCTGGCAGGCCAGGGGGCGAACGGGATAGACCGAGCAGGCATGGTCGGCCAGCAGGGCGCAGGGCCGGCCGACCGCCAGGCGCTGCCGCGCGGTCAGGCCGCGGGTCCGCTCGTCCAGGGCCGCCACACGCGCGCGGACGGCCTCTAGCTCATCCGGGGGGAGCGTCTGGCGCAGGAAGTGCGCGATGCGCAGCGCCTCCGGCGCGCTGACCGGCACCTGGAGGTAGCAGCACCAGGCGCACCCCTTGCGGCAGGCGATGGGCAGACGGGGCGGCCGGCGCTGGCGCAGGTCGCGGGTGGCGGTGGCGGCCATCTGCTGCGCTTCAGTGACCAGGGCCAGCACGCCATCGACGGCGCGCGTCTCACCCAGCGCCGCCAGGGTGGCGTCGCGGGCGGCCGCGGCGAGAGGTGCGGCCACCTCGCCGGCACGGCGCATCGCCCGTGCCGAGGCGGCTGCGCTCAGCTCTTCCGGTTCAATGGTCCGCGGCGTGGCGAGCGTGGCGCTCGCCCGACGCAGGCGCGCCAGGCGCCTCCGTTGCGCCCGCCGGCGCCGGGCCCGCTTGAGCTGCACCCGTTTGCTCATAGACGGTAGGCGACGGCACCAATTGACTTCTGGTGCGAAGAGGAGTACGTTGGGATCAGTCACATTATGGAGGCAAAGCGATGGGCACGCAGGCTCTTGCCATAGCCGGTCACGCCGCGGCGGGCAACGTCCGGCCCGGAGGACGCTCGCGCCGCGAGGCGCTGGCGGGCGGCGGCATCCTGGGGGCGAGCGTCTACGCCGCGGCCTGCAGCCCGGCCGGCACCTCGCCGGAAGCGGCACGGCCGGCGGGGCAGCCGGTGAAGATCACCTTCTTCTCGCCGGCGGGGGATCCCAAGGGCGACGAGATCATGCGCGACCAGACCAACCGCTTCAACGCCGCGCGCAAGGACATCCAGATCGACTACATCTACACCGCCACCGACAACAACTACGCCAACTACACTACGGCCATGGTCTCCGGCGCCTCGCCGGACGTGATCATGACCTATTCCTACACGCCGGTGCCGCAGTGGCAGGCCAAGGGGCTGATCCGTGATCTGGAGCAATACCGCGCCGAGATGAAGATCCGACAGGAGGACTACTTCGCCAACGTCTGGCAGATGATCTCCTTCGGCGGCAAGCTCTATGGCTTCCTCCAGGAGTTCGATTCGTACCTGCTGGGCATCAATCACGCGGCCGCGAGCCGCGCGGGGCTGGACCCGACCAAGCCGCCCCGCACGATCGAGGAGCTGGACGACTGGAACACGCGCCTGACCAGAAAGGATGGGGGCACGCTGACCCAGATTGGGATTGTGCCCTGGCTCCATCGCAGCTACGACCTCTGGGCAGGGCTCCACGGCGGCGGCTACTGGGACTCCGGCGCCGGCAAGTTCACCATCAACCGCAGGGAAAACGTGGCCGCGCTGGCCTGGATGGCCAAGACCGCCAAGCTCTACGGTGGCTTCGACGCCGTGGACGCCTTCCACAAGGCGGAGAGCGTCACGTCGCGCCCCCCCTTCTACAGCGGCCGCGTGGCGCTGACCAGCGTCGGCGAGTGGGTACCCAACAACTGGTTCCAGGTGGAGCAGCCGGACTTCAAGTACACCATCGCCTTCTGGCCGGTCGCCACCGGCGTCACCTACGGGACCGGCGAGACGGCCGGGGGCAACGTCTTCGTTCTGCCCAGGGAGGCGCCTCACCCCAAGGAGGCGGTGGTGGTCATGAAGTGGTTTGCCGGGCCGGAGATGGTGTGGGACTGGTGCGTGCGGGAGAACAACCTGCCGCCGGTGAAGTCGGTCGCCTTCGATCCCAAGTTCCGCGAGGCGGTGCCGCTGATGGGCAAGTGGCTGGAGATGCTCAAGATCGACAAGATGAAGCCAGTGGTCGCCTCGCCGCTAGTGGCCTACTTCAACAGCAAGCGCTCCGAATGGGGCCTGAGGGCCATTCGGGGCGAGGTGGCGCCCCAGCAGGCGCTAGACTAGCTGCAGCGGGAGATGGATGTCCAGGTTAGGCAGTTCGAGCAGACGAAGCAGTTGCCGTAGCCTTGGGTAATGCGTAAAGCGTAAGGCGTAATCGCTCACTGGCCCGCGCCTGGAGGGGAGACGTGCCCAGACGTGGCGGCGGACGCGCGGGCGCCACTGGCCAGCGCTGGCAGGGAGTGGAGCGGTGGTGAGTGGCCTGGCTGAATACCCAGGGTGAGCGCGGATCCTTCACGAGTGCAGCCTTCACCCCGGCCGTCTCCCAGAGGGAGGCCTTCACCCCGGCCCTCTCCCTCTGGGAGAGGGGATGGATCGCCGGTGAGGAAGGATCCGGGTTAGCTGCCCTTCAGGCGCTCGTCGAGGATGCGCTGCACCTCGCGTGTGGCATCCGCCAGCAGCACCTTCGGGGTCTGTTCGCCCCTGATCGCCTGTAGCACCGCTCGGTCCAGCGCGTCGCCGTACTCGCCGCTGGCTGGCATGACCGGGCGCTGGTGGCGCGCCTCCTTCAGGATCTCATAGAAGATGGCCCGCTTGGCGTCCTTCTGCACCACCTCCCAGAAGGGGGACTTCTTATACGCCGGATACCAGCCCACTTCGCGGCCGAGCCAGGTGGTGGCCTCCGCGCTCTGGGAGAGCCAGCGCATCAGCTCCCAGGCATGGTCCGGCTTCCGGGAGCCGCCGGTCAAGCCGAGCGACCATCCGCCGACCCAGGCGGCGCGGGGCTTGGCCGGCGCCGGCCCGGCTGGCAGGTGGCCGAAGCCGAAGCGGCCGTTGGGGGCGTAGCGGTCGATGTCCTCGACGTAGCCCCCGTGCACGGGGCGCATGCCGATCTGGCCGATGAAGATGGGCGTGTTCTCGCGGGACTGGAAGGAGCGGCGGAAGGTCTCCACCTCGTCGTAGCCGCCGTTGCGCTTGGTCCACTCCACCATCCATTCCAGCGCCTTGATCACCAGGGGGTGGTCTGCGGTGACCTTCTGCGCCTTCTCGTCGTAGAACTCGCCGCCGAACACCCAGCCCCAGGTGTACATCGAGTTCGGCCGGCCGTAAGTGTCCCACGGCGGATGGATGCCGAGGCGCGTGAACTGGCCCCCCTCGCGCTTGGTCATGCGCCGGTGCATGTCCTCCAGTTCGTCGATGGTCTGGGGCCCGCGGTCCGGGTTCAGTCCCGCCTCCTCGAAGACCTGCTTGTTCCAGAGCATGGCGAAGTTGGCGTCGCTGTTGAAGGGCAAGGCCCACGTCTTGCCCTGCCAGACGTGCTGGCGCCAGGAGGGCGTCCAGTAGTCGGCGTCGTTGATCTTGGCCTTGCTGAGCTGGGGATCGATTGGCTGCACCAGGCCGCGGGTGGCCCAGGATGGGACCACCTGGCCGCCCACGATCATGGCATCGGGCGGCTCCCCGGCCGCAATCGCCGCCACCAGCTTGTCTTCGGGGACGAAGTCGCCGGTGGCGTGGAACCAGTCCAGGTTCCAGCCCGGATGGCTGGCGACGAACGCCTCCTGCAGCTTGGGCAGGCGCTCGTTCCACGGCACCACGGTCGGGTTCCACGTGATGCGGAGCGAGACTGTGGCCGCCGGCAGCCCGCCGGCGCCGCCCCGCGGCTGACGCGGCGCCGGGCCGGCGCAGGCGGCAAGGAAGCCGGCGACAAGGGGCGCCGTGCCGGCGACATGCCGTCGCGTGACCGTGGCGGTGGCCCTGGCGGTGACGGTGCGAGGTGCCATGTGCGGCTCCTTTCACGCCAAACTTGCTAGGTCAACGGTGATCGCCCCTGGCTGGCTCAAGGGTGATCGCCCCACTCTTTAAGCATGCCGCTCAGGCGCTGGTCGGCGCTCGCCAGCGCCTCACGGGCCGACTTGCTGCCGTTCCACAGGTCGCGCAGCTCCTGCCCCAGCATACGGTTGATCTCCTCCCACCGTGGGTGAGGCGGGTTGACCCGGGCGTAGCTGAGTGCGTCGAGGAAGACCTTGATGTTTCTGGGTGGCTGGGTGGGGTCAAGGAAGGCGGGCGAGTTGGCGTACTTGATGCTGGGGACGATCCAGAGCGCAGTACGCGCCTCCTGCTCCTGCGCCTCCTTGCTGGCGGTGACGAACTTGATGAAGGCCCAGGCCTCTTCGTAAAAGCGGCTGGGGGCAGCGATGGCGCGGCAGGACGGGCGCTCGAACGACGCGCGCCCGCTGGAGCGGTGCTTGGGGAGGGCGACGACGTCCCAGCGGAAGCTCAGCTTCTCGCGACGGTGGTCGGCGACCCGCGCCACGAGCTCATCGTACATTGAGAGCTTGCCGGCCATGAAGGCTTGCATGTCGTCCAGGCCGCCGGTGTCGTCGCGGTTCACCGGCATCACCTTGTGCCTGTGGCTCAAGTCGGCCAGGAACTGGAAGGCCTCGATGGTCCTGGGATCGGCCAGCATGGAGCGCCACCGGCCGTCCTTTTCCTGCGCCATGACGTCGCCCCCGGCGGACCACATCCAGTGCTGCCAGGCGTGGTACCAGTAGCCCCACTGGCTGCGGTCCGGCTTCGTCAGGCGCTTGGCGGTGTCGAGGAATTGCTCCCACGTCCAGCTCTCGGTGGGGAGGGGCACGCCGGCGCGCTCGAAATGGTCGACGTTGTAGTACATCGCGTAGGTGGAGGTGCTGCGCGGGATGCCCCACTGCCTGCCCTGCCATTCGTAGTGCTTGATCGTGCGGGGCCAGATGTCCTTCAGGTCCAGGTCCTTACCCTGGTCGCGCTTGATCAGGTCGGTGAGATCGCGCATGGTGTTGCGCCGCACCCAAGAGGGAAACTGGTCGGAGGCCATGTCGAAGAGCTCCGGCGGGGTGCCGCCGGCGAACATGGTCTGCAGCTTGTCGTAGTAGGCGGACGGGTTGTGAATGATCTCGATAGTGATGTTGGGGTACTTCTGGGTGAAGAGCTGGATGTTGCGCTCCTGCATCAGGCGGTTGGACTCAGTGCTCCAGAAGGTGTAGGCCATGCGCACGGGGCCGGCGCTGACGCGGCCCGAGCGGGCGGCGCCGGACTCGCGCCCGGCCGGGCCACAGGCGGCCAGCACACCGTGCACGCCGATCAGCCCCGACCAGGCGAGCGCGCTCGCCACTATCTGGCGACGGCGTGCGCCTCGCTTCTCGCTCATCTCATTCATCTCGCTCCTCCAGAGTGCTTGCTGAGCTGGGAACCCTTTCACGCGGACTGCACGGACGAGCGGTCACGGTTCGTGATGGATCTCCGTTGGTGATGGCTCTCCAGCGCCCGGTTGTGGATCACGGTAAGGAGCGCATGGCGTCTAGAGGTACGTCTCCAGCCAGTGCAGGGCGTGGCGGTTGAAATCGGCGCAGGGCTGGTGGCCGAGCTCGGGGTAGACCAGCAGCGCTTTGGGCGCGGCCGGCGTGCGGATGCGCTCGAAAACCGGCAGGATCGTGCGCGCCGGGCAGGTCTCATCCCGCAGCCCCACGTTGACCAGCACCGCGCACGTGATGGCGTCCACGAGATTGAGCGGGTCGAAGTAGGCCAGCGTCTCCAGCGCCGCCTCGCGCTGGTCCGGATGCTCGGCCAGGTAGTCGTGGAGCTCGCGGTACGGATTGGAGGTGACCTCGACGGCGACGGGGTAGTTACACAGAAACGGCTCCTCGGCGATGGCCGCCCGCAGCCGGCGGTCGAGCGAGGCCGTGGCCAGCGTCAGCCCGCCGCCCTGGCTGCGCCCCCACATGCCGAGGCGGGCCGCATTCACCTCCGGCCGGCTGGCCAGGAAGTCCAGGCCCCGCACGCAGTCCATGTACGCCCCGCGGTAGTAGAAGCGGTGCCGGTCGGTGAGGTGATAGGTGAGCTTTGTGCCGGAGCCCAGCGCCCACTCCGCCTTGCTCTCGCCCTGGCCGCGGGGGTAGAGCAACAGCACCGCGTAGCCGTGCATCGGCAGATGGACCGGCAACGGGCGCTCGCCGCTGTAGCCCGGCACGGAGAGCACGGCCGGGAAGCCACCGGGCGGCGGCGCCTCCTTTGGCAGCGCGTACCAGCCCCGCACTCGCACGCCGCCGTAGCTGTGCAGGATCACCCGCTGGGTGGCGTACTCGCGTCCGCTGAGCTGGGGCGCCGGCTCCAACCGCGGCTGCGGGTCCACGCGCCGCAATTCCGCCAGCGTCTGCTCCCAAAACGCGGCCATCTCTTCCCTGGGCATCTCGACCTCCCTTGGCTAGGCCACGGCCACCGGTTGGCGCGCCGCGTCCAGCAGCGCGCGGCGCAGCCGGGCCGCGATCTGCTCCGCTTCGCCCGGCTGGAGGTTATGCGGGTTCACGGTGATGGCGTCGCCCGACTGCCCGACGACGATGCTGGGCTCGCCGTCACGGAGGCGAGCCGCCAGCGCGGGGGCGGAGATGCCGGCGCGCTGGGCGTCGATGGTCAGCCTGGCATGGGGGATGGTGCGGGCCAGCACCCGCTCGGCCAGGACGCCGTCCATGCCGGCCACGGCG
>DAOTTI010000207.1:0-27635 GCA_034437795.1 Chloroflexota bacterium
GGGGGCGCCTGCGGACGGCGGCGCCGGCGAGGGGGCCGACGAGCCGCCCCGCACGCCGGCGGCGGGCGCGCGGGGAGCGCCACACGCTGCGGGGGCGAAAGGGACCGCCGAGGTTCAGCCTCTGCCGCCCACGCCGACCCAGCTGGAAACGATCGCCAAGCTGGCGCGCAGCGTGGGACGTACGGTCTCCACCGAAGGGCTGACCCGAGCCGCCGCGTCCGAGCTGATCACCCGCCTGAGCGAAGAGCGCTACGGCGCGCGCAAGCCGCCGGCGCCGTAGTGGCCCGCTGCGCCACCCCCCGCCCCACAGCCCAGACGCGGGGACACGGGCACACAGAGACGCGGGGAGAGCCCTCACCCTACCCCACTGCCACAGGGAGAAGGGGCCACCAGCAGCAGAGGGGAGAGATGCAGCGAGCCCTACCCCACTGCCACAGGGAGAAGGGGCTACCAGCAGCAGCGGGGAGAGATGCAGCGAGCCCTACCCCACTGCCACAGGGAGAAGGGGCCAAAGGAGCCCTCACCCTCTCCCACATGGAGAGGGAATTGGGGCCGCGCTGGGTACCAGCGAACCTTGTACCCGCAACCTTACACATTGAACTTGGTTTAGGAGGTGCTGGGGCGGAGCGTGAGCTCGCCGAATGTGGCGCGCTCGCGCCGGCCCGACGGCAGGAGGACGATCAGGCTCCCGTCGGGCGCCACGTCTTCGGCCACGCCTTCGATGATGACGTTCTCCTGGGAGAGCGTGACGCGCTCGCCCAGCATGGCCAGCCTGGCGCGGTACTCTGTCCAGATGGCCCATCCTTCGCCGCGCACGAGCGCGCCATAGCGCCGGTCTAGCTCCTGGAGCAGGGCGATGAGCAACGCCTCACGAGGCACCGCGACGCCCAGCTCGTCCTGCAGGGACGTGGGCGGGACGGCCGCGTCGGGCAGGGGGCCCAGGGCGCTGGCTGGGACGTTGACGTTGAGCCCGATGCCCACGATGGCGTGGCGCACCACGCCCGGGGCGACGGCGGATTCGACGAGCACTCCCCCCGCCTTGCGCCCGGCGATGAGCACATCATTGGGCCACTTGATCACCGCGCCGAGGCCGGTCTGGCCGCGGATCGCGTCCACGGCGGCGACCGCGGCCAGCATCCCGAGCTGGGGGAGCGCGGCCGGCGCCAGGGGCGGCCGCAGCAGGACCGAGACGGCGATGGACGTATACGGGGGCGTCAGCCAGGGGGACTTGCCGGCCCGCCCGCGGCCGCGCGTCTGGGCGTCGGCAAAGACGACCGCTCCTTCTGGCTCGCCCTGCTCGGCTAGCTCCCTGGCCACGTCGTTGGTCGATCCCACCGACGGCAGGTAGACGAAGCGCCGGCCGATGCGCTGGCCGGCCACGGCCGAGGCGACGCGCCGCCATGCGAGGGGGGCGCCGGCAGCGTCAGCGCCGTCCCACGACCTCTCGCCTGGTCTTGACGTACCACTCGGCCACATTGCGGAACCGGTCCGCCGGATTGGCAATGACCCCTGGGCGCACACCCTTCACCTTGGCGCTGATGGCGAAGGCGTAGGTCGGGTAATAGAGGGGCAGGCTGGGCAGCTCCTCCGCGAACAGGGTCTGGAACTCCTGATAGAGCTTAGCCCGTTCCGCGCGGTCGGCCGTGCGTCGGCCCCGCTCCAGGAGGTCGTCGGCGCGGCGGTTGGTAAAGCCGGAGACGTTGAGGCCCTGTGGCGCCACCTGGCTGGAGTGCCACAGGGCGTAGGGATCGGGATCAAACCCATCGAAGTCCCAGCTATAGAGCGCCAGCTCGTACCGGCGCGGGAGCAGGAAGTCCTGCACCAGGCCGCCGACCCCCGTGGCCTGCACCTCCACCTCGATGCCGACCGCGCCGAGCTGGCGCTGGATCTCCTCCGCCAGCCGGATACGTTCCTTGCGGTCGTTGGTGAGCAGCACCAGCCGCAGGCGCCTGCCGTCCTTGGAGCGCACGCCCCCCGGGTCCGGGCTCTCCAATTTCCAGCCGGCCTGCTCCAGCAGCGCCCGCGCCCGCGCCGGATCGTAGTCATAGCGCTTCGCGTCCGGATGAAAGGCCCACGAGCCCGGCAGGACGGGCCCGTCCGCGCGGCGAGCGTGCCCCGCGCGGCCGATCTCAATCAGCTTCTGCCGGTCGATGGCGCAGGCGATGGCCTGGCGCACCAGCCGGTCGCTCAGGATCGGCTGGGTGACGTTAAAGAACAGTACGAGCAGGCTGGCCTGGGGGGCCTCATAGACGGCAATCCCCTTATCATCGGCCACCCTGGGGCGGTCCTCCGGCTCGATCATTGGCGCGCCTTCCACCTCATCGCGCTCCAGGGCGGTCAAGATGGTCTTGTAGTTGGGATAGATGCGGAAGATGATGCGGCTCAGGTACGGCCGGGGTCCGTAATACTGGGGCGCCGCCTCCAGGACGATGCGGTCGGTGCGGACCTCCTTGATGCGGAAGGGGCCGGTTCCGACCGGCTGGACGTTGAACCGGTGCGTCGGCAGGTCGCGCGGGCTCACCCCCGCGAGCAGGTGCGACGGCAGCAGGCCGAGCGACGTGTACTCGATGAAGGGCGCAAAGCTCTCCTTCAGGATGAAGCGCACGGTGCGGTTGTCGACCTTCTCGACGGTGACGTCCTTCCAGAAGCCGGCGAGCTGGCCCGTGTACTGGGGGTCCTGGATCAGCTTGATGGTGAAGACGACGTCATCGGCCGTTACCGGCGTGCCGTCGTGCCAGCGGGCGTTCGGACGGAGCACGAAGCGATAGGTCTTGCCATCTGGCGAGATGTCCCAGGATTCCGCCAGATCGGGCACGGGCTGCCCTGCATCGTCGGACCTGGTGAGCCCGCTGAAGACCAGGGCCACAATCGAACGGCTGGCATCGTCGTTGGCCAGCACGGGATTGAGCGCCTGGGGAAAGCCGGCCAGGCCCTCCACGTAGGCACCGCCAGCGTCCGGCACCTCCGTGATCACGGCGGAGAAGGCGAAGGACGTGAGGACGACCGCCACCAGGAGCATGCCGGTGGCGGCCACAGCAAGTTGGGAGGCCAGCCGGCCCATGACCAGTGTGCGGTCGCTCCCTAGCTTCGCGTGGCCACCAGGATGATGATGGACGTGAACAGGAAGACGACGGACAGGATGATGGTGAAGTTGAAGAGGATCTTGTCGACGCCCCGGCGGGTGGTATAGATGGAGGCGTCGCTCCCGCCGAAGGCGCTGCCCAGGCCGGCGCTCTTCACCTGCAGCAGGATGACGGCGATGAGCGTGATCGCCAGCACGATCTGCACGACGTAGAGTGCCGTAACCATAGAGGGACCCCCTATTATAGAGCAGGGATTGGCCGGATCAGCGGCGGACCGCGCTGCCTGTCCGCGTGGGAGAGGACGGGACGGGGGCCATGGTCTGGCGCGATCAGGAACGGTTGCGGACGCCCCAGTGGGGCCCAGTGAGGAAGGGGGCGCGTTGTGGACGCGACCGAAGGGGTGAACGCTGCTCTCCCCGCCCGATGCGGCGGCCGCGCGTCGCGGATCGCAAGCGGCCCGGCCGGTGACCGCCTACCGCAGGCAGCGCCCCGGGGGAGCGTCGAACTCCCAGCAGTAGCGCTGGATGTTCAGGCGCCACTGGAGGCCCTGCGGGCCGTACACCCACGTCTGGTAGCCGTCGGTAAAGCCCATCCCGTTATCGGCGATGCGCCACACCAGCAGGCCGCCGGTGGTGCGTTGCTCCACGGTGCCGGAGGCGGGGTTGGCGTGCTCGTCCTCGACGCAGGTGCCGACGATGGACGGGCCGACCCAGGCCGTGAGCAGGGCAAAGCCCCGTACGAACTGGCAGGGGACGGGCGACGCCGCGCCGGCCAGCAGGCGTACCGGCGACTGCCACTCCACGCGGGGCCATTGGCCAGCCTGAGGCGCCAGCGCGGACCACAGCCTGATCCCCGCGTCGCTCAGGTACAGGGCGGCGGGGATGGTGGCGACGGTGAGCCCGATGAGCATCCCGCCGGGCCACAGGGCTGCCAGCGTCGCCTCCGCCATGTCCCTGACCGTCCCTTCCCGCGGCCAGAGGGCCGCCAGTCCGATGCCGGCGGCCAGCAGCCCCAGCCAGGGCGAGCTGGCGGCCAGCGCACTCACCGCCACGGCGAGCGCGCCCGCGGAGAGCCCTACCCGCATGCTGCGTGTGCCACGAACGCCGGCCCGTTCCACGCCTCATACCTCCGTGCAGAGACCGCTTTCGGTGAATGCAACGGTGGCGCCCATCCTGGTGTGACGGAGCGCAGGCCCGCCGCCGCGCCAGGCCTCAGTCAGGCGTTCCCTCTCCGTGTGGGAGAGGGTGAGGGCGCTGCTGGCGAACGATCCGCGCAAAGGCGTGGCTCTGGCCGCTCCGCCCCGGGCGCAACCGTGCGGATGGCGCCGTGGTCGCGACGGTGGCGGGCAGGCTGGTGCCGGTACGGGGTGGATGGCCGGCAGTGGCCGCGGAAGATGACAGCGGGAGCGGGGCGCTGCCGCGCACGGCGCATGGGCCGCTGGTCAATCTGCTGTCCCGGCAGGCACTATTGCTGCGCCACGGCCTGAGGCGCGTGATGTGGGGTGTTCCCGCCCAGATAGGCCAGGCCCATGCAGGCACCACGTGTGGCGTGCGGTGGGCCTCGGCTTACCTGGAGATGCGCATGAACCCACATCACGCGCCCGAGGGCCGGGCAGCTCGCGTCAAGGCGACATGGCGAGCAGTGCCGCGAGGTGAGAAGCAGGGACGTGAAGGGACGAGCAGGGAGAGGAGCACGCAGGTCATGGATGGACGAACCGATGGGAGCCTGACGATCGATGGACGCGCTGGCGTGGCGGGGGAGATTGCCGCGCGGTGGCCGGCGGGGGCGCGGCGGTACCGCGTCGCCGTGATCGGCTGCGGGCGCATTGCGCGCCAGCACGCCGCGGTGCTCAGCACGCATCCCGCGACCGAGCTGGTGGCGGTGTGCGACGTGAGCCGCGAGGCGCGCGACGCTCTGGGCGCCGCCCACGGCGTGCCGGAGGCGGCGCGCTTTGCCGGCTACCGCGAGCTGCTGGACCAGGTGGCGCCCGACGTGATCCACATCTGCACCTGGCCGGATACGCACGCGGAGATCACCATCGCCGCCGCCGAGCGGGGCATCCACGTCTATTGCGAGAAGCCGATGGCGCTGGACCTGCGCGAGTGCGACGCGATGCTGGCCGCCTGCCGGCGGGCCGGCATTGCGCTGGGGATCAACCATCACCGGCGGGGCGACTCACGCTACCTGCGCGCCCGACAGCTCCTGGCCGATGGCGCCATCGGGCAGGTGCGGCTGCTGCGCGCCGAGCACGGCGGAGGCGGGCGGCGCCTGATGGCCATGTCCACCCACCTCTACGACCTGTACCGCTTCCTGGCCGGCGACGTCGCCTGGGTCTCCGGCCAGGTGCTGGCCGGCGGGCGCGAGGCCACCGCCGCCGACATCTATGAGATCCCCCATGAGGGGCCGGCGGCCGGTGACGAAGTGGCCGTCCAGTTCGCCTTCCGGAGCGGCGTCTATGGCTTCCACGATGGCCTGGGGCACGTGGACGTGGAGGTGGTTGGCACGCACGGCCGGATGCTCTTCTGGGAAGGCGGGGCGCCGCGGCGCCCCTGGCCCTTCGGCGAGCGGCGCGCAATCTGGACCCGCCACGCCGACGGCGAGTTTGGCCGGACGGCTCGGGGCGCTCCCGACTGGCAGCCGCTGGACGGCGTCAGCGAGGAGGAGCTGTGCCAGCCCCGCCACGCCTACGCCCGCTCCATCGACCGCTTCCTGCGCGCCATCGAGGGCGAGGGCAGCCCGCTGTGTACCGGCGAGGACGGCCGCGCGTCCATCGAGATGGCCCTGGCCATCTACGCTTCTCACTTCTCCGGCCGGCGGATCGCGCTGCCGCTTCTGGCTGAGCGCCATCCGCTCGCGGCGCTGGCACAGGAGTGAGGCGCCTTCGCGGCGTACCGGGCACGATCGTGTCCCGATCAGTGGTGGACATTCGGCTGCTCCCCAGGAGAAGGGCGCGCCTCTTGCACACCGGATGGGACATGATCGCAGCGGGAGGTACAGGCCCGCCGCCTCTGATGGAGGACGTCGTACGAGCCCGCGACTGATCGCTTCAAGCGCTGGCGTTGGTGGCCTGGGGCCGGCGGGGTACGGGCGCGCCCGCGGCGTGTGCCTGCTCCTGCGCTGGGGCGGGTCCAGCCTGATGGCCGGCGCCGTTTCCATAGCGGCCTGGAGGCAGCGCGCCCTGACGGCGGATGGCGCCGTGGCCGCCACAGTGGCGGGCACGCTCGCCCTGGCGCGGGGCGGATGGCCGGCCGCGGCCGCGCTCGTCGCCTTCTTCGTCACGTCCAGCGCCCTCTCCCGCTTCAAGGAGGGCGCCAAGGCGCGCCGAGGGGCGCTGGCCCAGGCGAAGGGTGGCACGAGAGACGCCTGGCAGGTGCTGGCTAACGGCGGGATCGCGGCCGCCTGGCTGGCCCTGACCGGCCGGCGGGGGGACGCTGGCTTTCTGGGCGCAGTGGCGGCCGCCGGCGCGGACACCTGGGCCACCGAGCTGGGGCTGCTCGCGCCCCGCCCGCCTCGTCTGCTCACCACCCTGCGCCCCGTGCCGCCCGGCACCTCCGGCGGGGGGGGTGACGCCGGCGGGCATCCTGGCCTCGGTCGGCGGCGCCATCACAGCCGGCGTGGCCTGGGAGCTGGCGCACTGGCTGGAGAGGCGCTGGCCGCCCGTCAGGTCCGGCGGCCGGCCGCCAAGCGCCCGCCCGGAGACCGGCTCCTGGCCGGCGGATAGTGTGCGTGGCGGGCAGGCCCGCCTGGGGCGCGCCACACTGGTGGCCGGCGTGGCTGGCACGCTGGGCGCCCTGAGCGACTCGCTCCTGGGCGCCACGATCCAGGCTGCCTACTATTGCCCGGCCTGCGGGGAGCCGGTCGAAGCGCCCGTCCACCGGCGGTGCGGGCGCGCGACCATCCTGGTCCGTGGCCAGCGGTGGATCACCAACGACGTGGTCAACGCCTTGGCTACGGCCACAGGGGCGCTGGCCGGCGCGGGCCTGGACCGGCTGCTGGACTGGCGGAGCTTATTCGCATGCGGAGCCCTCTCACCCGCTTCCACAGGGCAAGGGAACTCCGCCCTGGCCGTGCAGGATCCAGGCTAGCGCGAGGGTCACCAGTGGAGCCCTCACCCTCGCCCTGTGGCGAGGGAACTGATCGCCGGCCATGAATGATCTGGGCTCATGGGACCGGCGCCGTCGGTGAGACTACGATGGACAATGGTACGATCCCTCGCTATGATAATGGGCTGCGTCCCCTGCCGGGGGACAGCCCGGCCAGGCCGGCGCGCCATCTCGGCCGGGCGAGCGAGCCGTAGGAGCGCCACAGGAGACGAGATGCCGATGAGCGGGGCACCACACGAGCCGGCCATCACTGTCTTTCGGCCGGACCGGCCGGGCATCCGCAAGGTGCTCGGCGATCTGGAGGCGGAGATCATGGAGGTGATCTGGTCCCGCCCGACTGGCCAGGGGACCACCGTCCGCGACGTGTTCGAGGTGCTCTACCAGCGGCGCCGGCTCGCCTACACGACGGTCATGAACACCATGGCGCGCCTGGCCAGGAAACACCTCCTGACGGCGGAGAAGGGAGACCAGGCCTACGTCTACTATCCGACCCTGACCCAGGCCGAGTTCGTGTCGCGCTTCGTTGGCCGGATCCTGGAAGATCTGCTGGTCAGCTTCTCCGGGCCGACACTGGAGCGCATCGACGCGCTGGCTGACCCGCAGGCCGCCGCCCGTGCCCACCGGCTCCTGGAGGAGATCGCCCGCCGGCGCGCCGGTGAGGAGCGAGAGGGGTGCGCCTAGTGCGCTGGCTGCCCGCACCTCGGGCGTCTCGGAGGACGGGGACCGTCAGCATGAGCCGCTCACGGCGCGGGCGCGCTGCTGCACGACGATGGCGCTGCCGTAGATCCGGAGCAGGCGCGGGCCGCGGCCGGCACCGGCCGCGCGCCGTGGTGGACCACGGCAGCGGATCGGGCCGGCCGCGGAGACGGCGCAGATCGTGGAGACTGTGGAGGGTCGGCGGTGCACACGGTGCTGGTCCTGTCTAGCCTGCTGCTGGCCGTGGCAGGGGGCCACACGGCGCTGGCGTTGCTGCGCCGGCGCGGTCCCTGGACCGGCCCGTCCGGCTGGTCCTACTGGTCGCACCGGCGCAACCTGCAGCTCTCGATCCTGGCGGCGCCGGCAGTGAGCCTGGGCGCCGGCCTGTGGAGCCTGCACCACTTCAGCGGGCGCATCTGCTTCGTGGGCGCACCGACGTGGGACCAGGCCTTGGGCCTGGCCCTGCCCGCGCTCATGGGCATCGTCGCCTGCGCGGCGCTCGGGCTCGGCATCGCGCGCCTGGCGCTGCTTTACCGGATCATGCCCTGCGTGGCCGTCCCCGCGGGTCCTGAGCTCCGCTCCCTTGCGGGCCGGATCGCCCATCAGCTGGGGCTCCCCGAGCCGCGGGTGCTGGTCTGTCCCCACGGGCGGCCGCTGGCGCTGACGTGGGGCCTGTGCCGGCCGACCCTGCTGCTGTCGGCCTGGATGGTGGAGCGCCTGGCTGCGCGGGAGTTGGAGGCGGTGGTGGCGCACGAGCTGGGGCACGCCGCGCGGCGCGACTACATGGCGATCTGGGTGGCCACAGTGCTTCGTGACGCCTTCTTCTACCTGCCCGCGAGCTGGGTGGCGTTCCGGCAGTTGCAGCGGGAGCGAGAGTTCGCGTGCGACGACCTGGCGGTGGCCGTCACGCGGCGGCCGCTCGCCCTGGCCAGCGCCCTGACCAAGGTGTGGCAGCACGTCCTGACCTGGCCGCTTCCGGCCGCCGGCAGGCCCCAGTCGGCGCCGGCGGTCCAGGGGCTGCTCGAGGCCGGCGCCCCGACCCAGTCGATCGAACGGCGGATCGAGCGCCTACTGGCTGGGTCGAGACTGGCGACGCCGGCGGTCTTGCTGGGCACGGGGCGGTCGCGCGTGCTGGGCCTGGGGCTTAGCACCTCCGCTCTGGCCGGCCTGCTGACCGCGGAGGCGATGAACGTCGCCGTGCTGCTGGCGCCGATGGGGTGCGGTCCCGCCTCCTTGCTGCGCCTGCTCCTACGGATCTAACGCATTCAGCGTATCGCGGCAAGTACCTGGCCACGGTGTTTCTGCTGAGCTCCGCAATCTGGCCGGCATCCAGCAGGATCACCGTGGCGGAGTACTAGCCTGATGCTCCTGGCCAGGGGAGGACGACGCCTCCGGTATGGATGCCTGCAAGCCTGGTCACGGGCGCACGACGACGAGCGTGCCGAGGGTCGCCCAGTCCCAGAACCACCTGGCGGTGGCGAGGCGCATGTTCACGCAGCCGAAGCTCATCGGCTGGCCGAAGTTATTGTGCCACCAGGCGTAGTGGATGGCGTGGCCCTGGGGAGTGAAGTACTGGGTATAGAGCACGTTCTCCAGCCGGTAGTAGAGGGGGTGTCCGGGCGGGATGCCGATGGTCCGCGAGTCCATCGTGGCGTTCGCCACGCGGCGCTGGATGCGGAACACACCGATCGGGGTCAGCCCCTTGCCGGCCTTCCCCGTGGACACCAGGTCCGTGAAGACCGGCCGGTTCCCTTCCCACGCCGTCACCCGCTGCTCGCTGATGTCGATCTCGATCCACTTCTCTCCAGGCTCGATGGGGAACGGTGCGCGAGCGGGCGTGATGGCGCGGACCGGCGGCGCCGGCTGCTCAGCGCCTGCGGCCAGCGCGGGGAACCAATCCGGCGCCCCTGCCGGCCTGGGCTGCGGCGCAGCCAGCGGGCCGGCCCGCAGGCCATGGCGGTCGAGGAGCTCGTCGCCGAGGAGGGCCGGCTGCACCCCGGCCCCCGGCCGCCACTCGAGCCTGGCCCGCTGGAACCACTGCATGACGCCGCTGCTGTCCGGTTCCAGCCCGATCTCCTCCGTCAGGGGATAGCCGAAGATCTCGACGCCGCCCCAGCGCTCGAAGAAGCGCAGGATCTCGCCGCCCACCAGGTGGCCGGTCTCAGGGAAGTACCGCATCCCGGCCGTTCGGAGCGCGCGCTCGTCCCTGGGCGCCGGCAGCGGACGCTGGGAGACACCTGCCTCCTGGCCCAGCAGGGCCAGGGTGACGCCAGGCTGGCCGGGCCAGCGCTCAAAGCGCGCGCGCTGGAACCACTGCACCATGACCCCATCGTGGTCATAGGCCGCGGTCCCGGGGTAGCCAAACACGTCCAGCGCCCCCCGGCGGCGCCAGAAGTCCCGGAAGGCGCCGCCGACGACCTGGCCGGTCTCAGGGAAATAGACCGCGTCCGCCGGCGCCGGCGCAGGGGATCTCGCAGGTGACGGCTCAGCAGAGGCCGAAGCAGGGGAGGCAGAAGGCGACCACTCCGTAGCAGCCGGATCAGGGGAGCTGGCAGGTGATGGCTCGGCAGAGGCCGAGGCAGGGGAGGCTGGAGCGGACCACTCGGTAGCGGCCGGCGGGGGCGCCAGCGTGATGGCGATGAGCCCCGCCAGTGCGGGCACGAGCATGAGGATGGTGCGCCCGCGCCGTCCGCCGGTGCGGCCGAGGAGGCGCGTGTCCTTGCTCTGCCTGTTCTCGCGGCGCATGCCGTTCCTCCTGGTGGCTGCCGCCTCGCGTCACAAGCTGCGCTACGCCTCTACATCTAGATATGATCATAATCCTGTGGGTAGTCATGGGGAGTGGCGCGGACTGAAGGATGGTGGCGGACCTCGATGGCATTGCGTGCTGGCACGTCGCCTGCAGGAAGACGCGTCGTGGCGCCGCCCGAGGAGCGCTACCGGCTCAATGACGGGTTTCGAGCGCTGGCACGCCGTCTGCAGGCGAGTAGGTGATGCCGCGGCCTGAGCATCAGCCGCCGCTCAATCGGGAACGCCGGCGCGTGCTCGTCGTTGAGGACGACGAGGCCACGCGCCGGGTGCTTGCTGCCGTGCTCGAGGACGAAGGATACGCCGTGCTGGGAGTGGCGAACGGGGTGGAGGCGTTGCAGTGGATTCCCACCTGGCAGCCCCACGTTATCCTGCTCGACCTGGTGATGCCGGCGAGCAACGGCTTCATGTTCGCCAACACCTACCACCGGCTACCCGGGCCGCATGCCCCGATTGTGGTCCTCTCGGCAGTGGCCCGTGACGCGGGGAGCGTCGCGGCTGCCACGGGCGCCGCCGAGGTGCTGCCGAAGCCGCTCGACGTCGAACGCCTGCTCCAGGTCGTGTCCGTCCTCAGCCGCCCGATCACCGTGTGACAGTGGCCGGCTGATGGCTGAAGACCTGATGCCTGGTCATACATCCTCGGGCGGCTTTCAGGCAGGGTTGCAGGCCGAAGCGGAGATCGGCGCCCCGTTCGAAGCGGTGGAGCAGGATGAGCTGATGTTCCAGCACGGCCCGCGGACGAAGCGGCGCGTGGCCAGCAGGCCGCAGGGCGGGACTTGGCCCCCGCAGGCGAAGCTGCCCGTGAACTGGCCGTTGAAGTGCTTGATGGCGCGGGAGCGGAGGGAGTGGACGAGTAGGGGTGCCGCCGTCTCGGGCGTGTAGCAACCGCATGGTACGGGGATAGGGCCGCGCAGGGTCCCCCTCGGCGCGGCCCGTGATTTACGACCAGGCCTCACTTAACTTGGATCCTTGGCGAGCGGAGCCCTTGCCCTCGCCTTCTCCCTGACTGGGAGGGAGCTCATCGCTGGCCGTGACGGATCCGGGCTGCCGGCGTGGCCAGGCGGTGTGCGCCCGGGGTAATGGCGTGGCCGCACCCGCGGTGGGATAGCCGCGGTCCTGCGGCAGGGAGGTTGCTGGCGCACACCGTGCACCCTGGGGAGGGAGTGGAGAGGACGGCACGCCCTTGGCCGCGAAAGCTGCGCCGCGGGGCGCTGCGCCCGCACCCGCGCCCGAACCGGCGGAGGCCTGCCGGCCGCCGGCTGAGCAGGTGGTAGCCGCGCTGCGTACTGATCCCGAGCGCGGCCTTGGAGCGAATGAGGGCGCCGAGCGCCTGCGGCGCTACGGCCCGAATGAGCTCAAGCGCGAACGCCCGCTTCCCGCGTGGCGGCCGTTCCTCCGGCAGTTCCAGGACGTGCTGGTGATCATGCTGCTAGTCGGCGCCGCGATCTCGTTCGGGTTGTGGCTGTACCAGCCGGCCGCTTCCTCACCCTGGGCGGCCGTCGTGATCGTCGCCATCGAGGTGCTGAACGCGACGCTCGGCTTCATCCAGGAGGTGCGCGCCGAGCGGGCCGTGGCGGCGCTGCGCGCGCTCTCCGCGGCGACGGCGACAGTCGTGCGCGACGGCCGGCCCCAGCGTGTGCCGGCGACCGACGTAGTCCCCCGCGACATCCTGCTCATCAACGCGGGCGACACCATTCCGGCCGATGCCCGCTTGCTGGAGCCGGCCGCGCTGCAGACGGCAGAGGCCCCGCTCACGGGAGAGAGTGAGCCGGTCTCCAAGCGTACCGACGCGATCGGGCAGGAGGCGGCGCTTGGAGACCGGCGCAACATGGTCTTTAGCGGCACGGCGGCCGTGCGCGGGTGGGGCCGGGCGGTCATCACCGCCGGCCCTCACACGGAGATGGGAAAGATAGCCGGCCTGCTGGAGCGGGCCGAGGCCGAGAGTACCCCGCTGCAGCGGGAGCTTGAGCGGACCGGCAAGCTGCTGGCCGGCGCGGTCATCGGCATTGCGGCCGTGGTCGTGGCCAGCATCGTCGCGACGCAGCCGGTGCGTGAACCGGCGGCCCTGCTCAACCTGCTGATCTTCGGCGTGGCGCTGGCGGTGGCGGCGGTGCCGGAAGGGCTTCCGGCGGTAGTCACCGCCACCTTGTCCCTGCGCCGGCCGTGAAGAAGGCCGACATTGGGGTGGCGATGGGCATTGCTCACGAGGGTGGCGGGTCGCCGGCGGGTAGCGTAAGATAGGCCTATGCGCATCGCCATCGCCGGCAAGGGGGGCTCGGGCAAGACGACGATCGCCGCGACCCTGGCGCGTCTGCTGGCCCGCGCCGGCTATCGCGTCACCGCCATCGACGACGATCCCAACCCGAACCTGGCCGTGGCTCTGGGGGTGCCGGCTGAGGAGCGCGCCCGCCTCCGGCGAGTACCGCGAGACGTTCTGGTGGAGCGACGCAGCCCCGACGGCGCCCGCCGGCTGGCGCTGGCGCGGCCGTTCACGGAGATCGTGGCGGCATACGGCGTCTACGGGCCGGATAACGTGGCTACGGTGATCATGACGGGGGTCGAGGAGGCTGGGTCCGGCTGACTGTGCGGCCAGCACGCCACCGTGCGTGGCGTGATCGAGCAGCTTGGAGCGTCTGCCCCCGAGGCGCACGCTGCTGCACCGGCGCGCGCCGGGGCGCACGTGGACGCTGAGGCTGGGGCCGGAGACCCCACCGTAGCTCGGGGTGACGTGACGATCATCGACATGGAGGCATCGATCGAGCACCTCAGTCGTGGGACGCTGCGCCACGCGGACGTGCTTCTGATCGTCGTGGAGCCGTACTATCGCGCGCTCGAGACTGCGGGGCGCATCGTCCGCTTCGCCCGTGACCTGGAGATCCCGCGGATCATGGCCGTGGCCAACAAGGTGCGCTCGACCCAGGACGAGCAGGCCATCCGCGACTACTGCGCCGGCCACGAGCTGGAGGTGATCGGGGTGGTGCCGTTCGACGAGCGCGTCACCGACGCCGACCGGACCGGCCGGGCGCTCCTGGACGCAGCGCCCGATGCGCTGGCGGCAAGGGCGATCGCCGGCGTCGCTGAATGGTTGACTGGTGATCAGGTGGTGATCAAGTAGTGATCCGCTCGCCTGCCGGAGGCGGGCTCGCTGTGATCAAGTGGTGGTCCAGGCGCTGCGCGCCTCGTGGTCAGGTGGAGATCCGCTCGCTGCGCTGGCTGTGTTCAAGTTGATATCACGTTACTGTCAAGTGGCGATCAGGTTGTAGTCGTCGATCACCACTTGACAGCAACGTGATCACCACCTGATCACCACCTGATCAGCGCCTGATCACCACCTGATCAGCGCCATGCGCCGCGTGCTTGTTGCCGGGGTTGGTTACACCAACCTGCGAGACATGTCGGCCGGACCGCTGCTGGCAGCGCGCCTGGCGGCGGAGGCGTGGCCGCACGGGGTGGAGGTCCACGACCTTGGCTATGGGGCGGTGCACGTGGCGCACGACCTGCAGGGGCTGCAGGAGGACCAGCCGTACGAGCGGGCGGTGGTCTTCGGTGCGGTGGCTCGGGGCCGGGTGCCCGGAACGGTGACCTGCTACCGCTGGGATGGCGTACTGCCGGACGCAGGGGCGGTGCAGGCCCAGGTAGCGGAAGCGGTGACGGGCGCCATCTCGCTCGACGCGCTGCTGATTGTTGGCCGGCAGCTCGGCGTGCTGCCGGACGAGGTGATCGTCATCGAGCTTGAGCCGGCGGACGACTCCTGGGGCCCCGCACTCACGCCGGCAATGGAGCGAGCCATGGAAGTGGCGCGGCGTACGATCCGCGACGCCGTGCTGGCCGCGTCCCCTCCTGGGCCGCCGCTGCCGCTGGGCGGCCCTGCGCTGGATCACAGCGCTCGTACATCAGTGGAGCCATCAGCCTAGACTGAGACCGAGTTCAAAGTTCAAGGTTCGAAGTTCAAGGTTCAACGGGTATCGTCCAGGGGGAGCGAGCAGTAGGCTGTAAGCGGTGAGCCTGGAAGCTGGCGTAGTGGCGGGGCAGGCGCGTGGGAGACGCCAGGGCAAGCGACTTCGCCTGCTCCCGGTCACGCCGGTCATTACGCCGGTGATCGCCCAGCGGGTGGGAGACGCAAGGGCAAGCGACTTCGCCAGCTTCCAGGAGGAGCGTGGCGCAGTAGGCGCGTGGGGCGCGCGCGCCAGGAGCACGCGCCGCAGGCTGGCGTGCCGGCTTGCGTGATACGTGCGGCCATGCAAGCATGCGCGATAAGGAGCGATAAGGAGGACGCAGCGATGGACGGAGGGACAGCAGGCGCGAAGGTTGCCGTGCGGCGGGCAACGCTTGTGCGGGGCGCGGCGATACTGGCCGCGCTGCCGGGGCTGGCAGCCTGCGCCGGACGGGGTGTACCGAGCCAGGCGCCGGAAAAGCGCTCGCTCGGCCCGGCCACGCTCGACGTGATCACGCGGGACGATCCGATCGAGCGGGGGCTGATGCTTCAGCTCTACGACCTGTTCACCCAGCGCTATCCGCAGATCAAGATCGAGCCGGTTTCGCCGGGGGCGAACTTCAACGACAAGATCGCGTCGCTTCTGGCCGCGGGCACGCCGCCGGCGCTGACGGGGCCGTGGGGGACCGGCGGGTACCGCGTGTGGGCCATCAAGGGGGTGCTGGTGGAGCTTGACGCCCTGATCGCGCGGGACAAGGTCGATCTGTCCGACTTTTACCCGAGGTTCGTGGAGTTCACCAAGCTGGGCGGCAAGCGGTACGCCCTGCCGATGGGGATCGGGATCCAGGTGCTGGCCTACAACCGCGAGCTGTTCCAGAAGGGCGGGCAGGCGCTCCCGCCCGGCTGGGGGGACCGGAGCTGGAACTGGGACAAGTACGTCACCGTGGCCAGGGCGCTCACGCGGAGCACGGATGGCGCGGACGCGCAGTGGGGGAGCGGCAATCCCTGGGGGGATGAACGGCGGATCGCCTACGTCTACGGCGGCGCCTGGTTTGACCTGAAGGCGTACGAGACGGGCAAGCCGACCACCTTCCTGCACGAGCCGGATGCGGTGATTGAGGGCATTCAGTTCGTCGCTGACCTGACGCACAAGTTCCGCGTGCGGCCGACGCCCGACGAGGCGCGGCGGGTAGCGGGGAATGTGGCGCCGTTCCTGGCGGGGCGCCTGGCGATGGAGGCGGTGGCCACCAGCAGCTTCGCCCGCTACTCCGACGCCGGGGCCCCGGCGTGGGGGGTGGCGGCGCTGCCGCACCCGCCGAAGCTGGCGCGGCGCAACTGGATCACGCCCGACCCGTGGTTCGGCTTCAAGCTGGCGCGCTATGGGGACGAGCAGTGGGAGCTGATGAAGTTCGTCACCAGCCGCGAGGCGATGCGCATCTTCCCGCTGCAGTCCACCTTCGTGCCCCCGCGCCAGTCGCTGGCGGCGGAGTTCCGCGAGCACTACGTCAGGCTGGGCAAGCTCACGGCGGAGGACATCAACCGGACGCTGGAGGCGTTGCCGACGGGCTTCGCCACCACCTCGCACGCGGTGCCTTTGTTCACCGACGTTTGGACGCAGGTGCTCAGGCCGGAGCTGGATCGGGTGCTGGCCGGCGAGATTACGGCCCGTGCCTTCATCGAGCGGGTGCGCCCCGGCGTGGAGGCGATGATCCGCGCCCAGACGTAGCGACGGAGACCCGACCGGACGCGTGACCGGAGCAGCGGACGAAGGGCCAGCGCCGCGGGCGTCCTGTGCGACGGAGGGTTTACGAGCAGGCCAGAACGGGGCCAGGGTGGCGGCGCGCTGCGAAGGAGGATCGGCCATCAGGCTAACCCGGAGCCCTGTGAAAGTGGCCGGCCACTCCATATTCTTCATTCTTCACAAGCAGAGCCCTCCCCACCGCCCGCTGCGCGGACCCCCGCTCTCCCATGGGGAGAGGGAATTCTCCGATGGCTGAGAATGAGCAGCCCTCATCCTAACCCTCTCCCATAGGGAGAGCTTCCGCGCTGAAGCGGTTCACGATCTCCTGGTTCAGTTCGACGCCGAGCCTGGGGCCTGAGGGACAGCGATACAGCCGTCAGCGTCCAGGCGACAGGGGGTGGGGAGGAGCTCGTTGGGGACCGGCCGGCGCTCTCGCGTGGGTGGGGGGTGCACTCATCTCTTGAATGCGAGTAAGACATCCGGATCAGCGCCCGCAGCAGACCCCACGGCCTGGCCCCCTCTCCGACGCGGAGAGGGGGGACGAGGACCAAGGGGAGAGGGTGTCACCCACGGTGGGCAGGACGCCCGTGCTGGGACGCGGGGAGGGGGAGCGGCGGCCATGTTCTGGCGCTATCCGGAACGGTTGCGCACGTCTTCTTCTCTCGAGCGGGGTGGGGCCGGCGTTCGTTCGTGCGGCTTGGCCCCGCCGCCCCCGCTCCCGCACGCGGGAAAGGGGGAACGAGGGTCACCAGTGACGACGTACTCCGCCGGCGCGTAGGCGCGCACCAGCGCCACGCTCCACTGATCAGCCCGCGCCAAGCGTGCCAGGGACGGAGACGGGTGAACGTCAGATTGTGCCGGTACGGGGCACGCCGTCGGCCGGCACCAGGGACCAACGTGGCCAGACTTGGCGTGTGAGAAGTCCGCCCGCCGCACGGCGGCGCCCGGCGTAACTGACGCCGGGCGCCGCCGTTCTCCTCCTCTCGCCCCGGAGCTCGCCTGTATGGTCTCCAGGTCATTGCCGATGGCGCCGCTCTCGATGAATACGTCACCTGGCGCGAAGAACCGGCATCACCATGATACTACCATGACGTTGACGTTAGCGTCAGCAGCGCCACGGCATTTGGGCGAGTGGCGAGTGGCGAGTGGAGCCCTCACCGTCGCCCTCACCCTAGCATTCTCCCACGGGGAGAGGTGCCGGCTCGCTGGCGGCGGTGCGCCAGTGGTCGAAGTGGGTCACGTCGGCGAGCGGGCGCCGGCGGACGGGGCCGCGCGGGACGGCGGGATAGCCGATAGGGATCAGGGCATAGGTATCGACGTGCTCGGGAATGCCCAGGAGGGCCTTGACCTGCGCTTCGCGCCGCAGGTGCAGCGTGGTCAGGCAGGCGCCGAGGCCGATCGCGCGGGCCGCGAGGAGCAGGTTCTGCACCGCCGGATAGATGGACGCACCAGCGCTGCGCCCGGGCGCGCCGGCGTTCGGGCTGCGCTGAAGGCAGGCCAGGATCAGCACCGGCGGCTCGTCGCCCATGTGCTCCGCCAGGTACTCGGCGGAGCGGAGCAAGCGCCGGCGGTGCGGGTCCGGCTCAGTGGCCAGCCGGCCGGCGGGGTAGGCCTCGCGGAACCCCTGGCGGTAGAACTCGCCGAGCTGCCGGCGCAGGTCCGGCCGGCGCACGATGACGAAGCGCCAGGCCTGCGCGTTCGTCCCGTTTGGCGCCTGGATCGCCGCCTCCAGGATGCGGTGGAGCAGCTCATTGGGGACGGGATCGGGCCGGAAGCGCCGGATGGAGCGGGCGGTGTGCATCGCCTCGAAGAGGTTGAGGGTGCGCGCCGGGGTGGGAGGCGTCTCGTCGCGCTGCTGGAGCACCTGGCCGCCGAGGGTCATCACCAGGTCGACGCGGACGAGCACGGCGACGCCCTTTCGCTCCGGATCGCGGTTGAGCTCGGGCGCGACGATGCGGGCCAGGACCTGCTCACGGAGCGGGCCGGCGGGGTGGACGGTGGCCTGGCCGTAGAAGCGCCAGGAGATGCGCCGGGGCGGGTCGCGGTAGAGCACGGTGACGTAGGGGTTCTCTTCCACGTGCTCCAGCTGGCGGCCGCGGGTGCGGTCCCAGTAGGCAAGATGCTGCTCGTCGAAGACCATCATCGAGCCCCGCAGGCTGATGTTGGGCTGGCCGCGGGCGGAGGCCGTGGCAACGACGCAGGGCGTGCCATTGGCGAGGGCGTTGTCGATCGCGTCCTGGAATTCGGTCAGGTTGATTGCCATGGGTGCATGATAGCCGGTGGTGGCCGCGTGGCCCCTTCTCCTGCGTGCGGGAGAAGGGGAGCAAGGGCGACCGCCGTGTGGGGCCGGTCCGCCGGGGCCGGGGGATACAATGGCCGCAAGTGGAGATCGGAGACCAGGAGTCGGCGAAGGGCGGGATGCCGTGGACCGGTTGCGCGAGCATACGATCACGCTCACCGGCGAGCGAGTGGTGCTCCGCCCCATGACAGAGCGCGACTGGCCGCTGGTTCTCGCCATCAACAACGACGCGGAGATCGCCTACTTCACGGAGGGAGGCGAATGGCAGCCGTATTCACTGGAGCGGCTGCAGCAGATCTACCGCGCCATCTCTGAGCGGGCGCTCATGTTCGTCATGGAGCACGAGGGCCGGGCCATCGGCGAATGCTGGCTACAGCGCATGAACGTCCAGCGGATCCTTGACGAGTTCCGGGGCCAGGACGTGCGGCGCATCGACATCGCCATCGGGGTCAAGGAGCTGTGGGGCAAAGGATTGGGCAGCGAGGCGATCTGGCTGCTCGTGCAGCTGGCCTTCGAGCGCGAGGGCGCCGACCTGCTGGTTTGCTTTGCCGGCGGCCATAACCCGCGCAGCCGGCGGGCTTTCGAGAGGGCGGGGTTCAGCGTGCTGCGGACGGTGCCGGACGCGGATGACCGGAAGTCGGGCTTTAGCTACGATCTGATCCTGACACGGGAGCGCTACGACCGCGCCCGGCAGGCGCAAGGCACCGTGGCGGCGCCGCCTGCATGAGGGCCGGGCGTGCCGGAAGGACGGCGACCATTCGAACAGGCTGGATTGTTGAGGAGCGGAGCCCAGTAGCGAGTAGCGAGTGGAGCCCTCGCCATCGCGCTCGCCCGAAGGGATAGGGGGCATGCGCGGATGGGCCTGCGGTGGCTGACAGACCATCACCTTCGCCCGAAGGGAGAGGGGAGCCGACGTCGGCCAGGGCGGCCGCGCTCCGCTTCGTCTTCAGGTGGTGTTGCGGCTGGTGCGGTTGGTAGAGGGCGTCTTTGCCCTCTCGCTCCTCGAGGAGCTGGCGCACCGCACGAACCTGGCGATGTTGCTGGTCTTGACGGCGCTCAGCGCCGCCGGGAGAACCGTGGGGGCGCTGGCGGCGGTGTCCGCCCACGTGCAGCGCCTGGCCGGATGGCACTTCGGTGAGGCGATCGTGCTGCTGGGGGTGTACCTGATCGTACGTGGGCTGCTGGAGGCCTTTGTCTGGCCCAACCTGGTCTGGTTCGGGGGCAAGGTCAAGAACGGGTAGCTGGACGACCTGCTGCTCATGCCGGCGCCGATCCGCTGGCGCTGGTCGGCGAGGTAGCCGCCGCCGTGGGAAGCGGTCTGCGTAGTGCAGCTGGTGTGGCAGGCCGGTCTGCGCCGGTACGCAAGCGCCACGAGCTGCTGGGGAAGCGGCGCTGCGGCCGGTACAGGTCCGTGGCGTGCCACAATAGCTGCTACATTCGCCGTTCCACGAAAGGGACCGATTGGCCGTGACCGCACCCGCGCGACCGAACATTCTGCTGCTTATGGCCGACCAGCACCGCGCCGATGCCCTGGGCGCCGCCCAGGTAGGCTCCGGCGCGTTCGACCAGCCGGCGATCCAGACGCCGCACCTGGACCGGCTGTGCCGCGAGGGAGTGCGCTTCGCCAGGGCGTATACCGAATCGCCGGTGTGCGTCTCGGCGCGGGCCACGCTCATCACCGGCCGGCTGCCGCACCGGACCGGCGTCTTCGACAACGGCTACCGGCTGGGGCCGGAGCAGCCGACGCTGCCGGGGCTGCTCCGAGAGCGGGGCTATCACGGGCAGGCGATCGGCAAGATGCACTTCTCGCCCGTGCGCGAGCATCACGGCCTGCACCGGCTGTGGCTCTCAGAGGAGATCCCCCGCCGGCCGGAGGACGACGAGTTCCTCGCCGACCTGATCGCCGCTGGCTTCGGGCACGTCGAAGAGCCGCACGGCATCCGGCACGAGATGTACTACATCCCCCAGGTGTCGCAGCTGCCCGAGCACCTGCACACCACCGCCTGGACCGGACGCAAGACGGTGGCCTACCTGGAAGAGCACGTTCGCGAGCGGCGGGGGCAGCCGTTCTTCTGCTGGACCAGCTTCATCAAGCCCCATCCGCCGTTCGACCCGCCGGTGCCCTGGCACACCCTCTACCGGCCGACGGACCTGCCCCTGGGCCTGCCGGTGCGCACCGAGGACGAGGTAGGCCGGCACACGTACTACCACCGCACCCAGAACCGCTTCAAGTGGACCGACTACCAGCCGGACTTCAACCTGCTGCGTATCATGCGGGCCTACTACGCCGCGTCGGTCTCGTTCATCGACTTCTGGATCGGCCAGATCCTGGAGGCGCTGGCGCGCCTGGACCTGCGGGAGCGCACGCTGGTGCTGTACGTTGCCGACCACGGGGAGTATCTGGGCGACCACTACGCCTTTGGCAAGCGGGGCTTCCATGACCCCGCCTGCCGCATCCCCTTCATCGTCTCCTGGCCCGGGCATCTGCCGCAGGGAGAGGTGCGCCACCAGCTAGTGGGCCTGGCCGATGTGCTGCCGACCTGCATCGCCGCCACCGATGGCGTGTTGGATGGGCCGGACGCGGCGGGGGTGGCCGGCGTGGACGGCCAGGAGGTGCTGAGCCTGGCCCGCGATGGCGGGGCGCGCGGGCGGGAGGTGCTGGTGGGGCAGCTGGCGGAGAAGGGGCGCGGGCTCTACGCCGTGATCGATCGGGAGTGGAAGTACGTCTATAGCGCGCCGGACGACCGCGAGTACCTGCTGTACCGCGGGCAGGGCGAAGGGCCGGCGTGCGACCGCAACGAGTGCGAGGACCACGCCGCCGATGCGTCGGCGCAGGCGGTGCTGGCGCGGTTGCGGGAGGCCCTGATCGAGCGGTTCCGGCGCGACGGCTACGCGGACCCCCTTGATCCCGCCGATCCGGCCGGCCTGCGGCGCTATCCGCAGCCGACGCTGGCCTGGGAGCCACTGGATGAGCTGGAGGACCGGAGCGTGGTGGCCCGCGGCTGGCAGTATGCCGCCTGGAACCGGCGCCCGCCGTATACCGTCCCTCGGTACGACCGCCGGCTGGACCCGCGGAAGTCCGCCTACCGGTTCCCGTCCCGAGACGTGCTGGCGCGCAGGGGGAGTAGCGAGTAGGGAGGGACGAGCAGGAACGGAGGCCGCTGGAGGGGGCAGGACCAGGGGGAGTAGCGAGTAGCGAGTAGGGAGGGAGGGCGCTGGAGGGGGACGGCCAGAGGGAGAGAGAAGGTGAGGGTGCAGTATCCGGAAGAAGTGGTGAAATCGCGAAAAGGGAAGGAGGCGCCATGCTGCTGACGTCACGTGAACAGATCCTGGCCTTGACGCGCCTATGGGAGGGGGACCGCTTCCCAGACGGCCGGCCTCGCGTGCCGGACGAGCTGCTGGAGCGGATGAAGCTGGTGACGACGGAGGAGGCGTGGGGCGTCCTGCGCCAGCACGGCTATCACTTCCAGTTCGCGGGCAACTGGCTGAACCTGCATCCCGAGCGGGTGCTGGTGGGCCGCGCGGTGACGGCGGTGTTCATGCCGGGGCGCCCGGACGTACATGCGGCCGTTCAGGAGCAGGGCCAGGCGGAGGGACGTATCGGCGGGCAGAACTCCTGGGTGATCGATACCCTGGTGAAGGACGACGTGGTGGTAGTGGACCTGTTCGGGAAGGTGAAGCACGGAACCTTTGCCGGGGACAATCTGGGGACCTCCATCCATGCCAAGACGGGGACGGGCATGGTCATCGACGGGGGCGTGCGCGACGTGCAGCGCCTGTATGAGATCCCCGACTTCTCGATCTTCGTGCGCGGCGTCGATCCGACGGCGATTGCCGACGTGACGCTGCTGGGCATCAACGTGCCGATCCGGATTGGGGAGGCGACGGTCCTGCCGGGCGACGTGGTGCTGGGCACGCGCACGGGGGTGATCTTCATCCCGCCGCACCTGGCTCAGGCCGTGGTGGAGCGCTCGGAGGACATCCGGCTGCGGGACGAGTTCGGCCACCAGCGCCTGCGGGAGGGGCGCTACACCCCAGGGCAGATCGACCGCAGGTGGTCGGACGAGATCGAGGCCGACTTCCAGGCCTGGCGCCAGGCTCGGGAGGGCGCGCGGTAGTCGATGGCCGCGGGCGCTCCGACGCGGAGACGCGGGGACACGGAGACGCGGGGACACGGGGACACGGAGACGCGGAGACGAACATCACCTCCGTCGGCCAGGGCTGCGCCGGGAGGGACGACCTCACGCCCTTCGGCCGGGGCCAAGCCGCATTCCCTACTCCACTCCACCCTCCCGTGCGGCTTGGCCCCCGCGCCCCCGCTCCATGCCAGAGAGGGGGAACGATGCCCAGGGCCTGGCGCCATTCGGACGTGGCGCGCGCATGCGGGTGAGGCGGGGTCTGCCCGCGCGGGGTGGTGCGGTATGCTACCATCTCGCTCGCGTCGAGGTAGCGCGGACCCTTGTGAGCAAGGTCGGCTGTTGCATCCGCTGGTGGCGCCTCAGGACGGCATGATCGAGTAGTCACCGAGTAGTCACGGGCGGAGCCCTCCCCCCAGCCTGGGTTCGTCATGAGTGGCGCCTTCACCGTTGCTCGCTTCGCGCGCCCTTGCTCTCCCAGAGGGGGAGGGGACAAGGGGCCCTGACCATCACCCGCTCCCTTTGGGAGCGGGGACTTCTTGCTGGCGGTGAAGGGTCCAGGCTGGCCCCCTCTCAGAGAGGGAACGGAGCGCCGAGGAGGAAGGATCTGGGCTGGCGGATGAGGTGAAGTCGACGGATCGAGGTTGCTGATGAGACCATCGCGGTGGATCGAGGTTGTTGATGAAGACCAGCCGGGCAGATCGAGGTTGCTGATGAGACGGACACGGCGGAGCATTCTGGTGAGCGGCATGGTAGCCGGCGCGCTGGCGGCCTGCGGGCGGGCCGGGCAGCCGGAGGCCCCGGCACAGCGGACGCGGGGGCCGGTCACCTTACGCTACGTGTCCAGCTTTGAGCCACCGGAGCGGACGACCTTCGGTGGCGCGCTCTCGCGCCTGGTGAGCTCCTTCAACGGGCGCCAGCAGATGATCCAGATCGAGCCCATCACGCCCACGGGCAACCGCAACCAGGCAGTGCTGACCATGCTGGCCGCGGACGACGCCCCCGATCTCTTTCATGCCCTGCCGCGCGACTACCATCCCTTCGCTAATGCGGGGGCCCTGCTCGACCTCAGCCCCCTGATGAAGAAGGACCGGAAGGTAGTGCCGGACGTCGTTCCCGTGATCCTGGAGTACTGGGCGCGGGGCGAGAAGCGGTATGCCATGCCGAACAACTGGTCGCCCCAGGCGATCTACTTCAATAAGGACCTGTTCG
This sequence comes from Chloroflexota bacterium, assembly GCA_034437795.1. Taxonomy (GTDB): domain Bacteria; phylum Chloroflexota; class UBA11872; order UBA12225; family UBA12225; genus DAOTTI01. The sequence goes on from DAOTTI010000207.1 coordinate 24,010, forward strand.
AGAAGCAGGGGCTGAAGACGCCGGACCAGTACGAAAAGGAAGGGAAGTGGACCTTCGATGTCTACCTGGAGCTGGCGCGCAAGCTGACCACCGGCACGGGGGAGCAGAAGATCTATGGCGCCCCGTGGACGACCACCGCCCTGGACATCCAGCTGGCCTTCATCTGGCCCTTTGGCGGCGACATGTGGGACAAGGAGATGAAGAATACGCTCCTTGACAAGCCTGAGTCGCTGGAGGCGATCCAGTTTCAGGCCGACCTGACCGGCAAGCATGGCGTCTCGTTTGACGAGGAGGTGCAGCGGCAGACCGGCTGGCGGGGCATTGGTGGGGCGCTGGCGGCGGGGCGAGCAGGGATGGAGATCATGACCACGGATGTGGTGGGGCTGCTCGTCCCCACGACCTTTGGGAAGGGCATGGCGCCGATGCCCAAGGGCCGGGCGGGACGGATCGTGCGGGCCAATCCCATCGGCATCCACATCATGAAGGACACGAAGCACCAGGAGGCCTGCTGGGAATACGTCGCCTTCCAGTCGGGGCCGGAGAGCGCCCGCCTGATGCTGGAGATGCACCTGACGGTGCCCTGGCTCAAGTCGCTCCTGGGGTCGCAGGAGCACGCCAGGCTGCTGCTGCCGTGGGAGAGCGCCGCCGCCTACGCCGAGTCGTCCAACAAAGTGAGGCCGACGCCGTATCCGGAGCAGTTCGCGGAGATCAACCGCATCTACGGCGTGGCGTATCAGGAGGTGCGTGCCGGCCAGAAGGTCGCGCGGCAGGCGATCGCGGAGATCAAGCCGCAGATTACCGAGCTGCTCCGGAAGACGACGTAGCCTGGGTCGTGCGGCATCTCGTGCGGGATCCGAGCCCGCACCCTCGCTCAGGGGTTGCACCGGACGAGCGGGTGGGGAGGGGCGAGTACCAGGGAACAAGTGATGAGCGGCGAGGAGCGAGCCTCCCCGCCCCAGGGTGCGCGCCGGAGGCGGGACGACCACTGCGAGCGGGAGCCGCTCACTGGCGGTAGGAGCAGGCGTCAGGCGAGGGGAACCAAAGGCCGGCGGCGGTTGTGGTCAGACGCAGAACGCCCTTGAAGGAGCCAGTCTGATGCTCCGCCGCGCGCTCACCGCCATCTCCGGCGCCGCCGTCCTGCTGCTGGCGCTCGGCGCGCCCGGCCTGGCCGCTGGCTGGGCCGTGACCGCGCTCGATCAGTTGCCGTCGGAGTTCCGCGCCGGTGAGACGTACCAGCTCGGGTAGACCATCCTGGAGAACGGCCAGACCCCGTGGGTCAGCCGCACTACCAGCATCCTCATTCGCTCGAACGCGGGCGAGACGCGTGTCTTTCGCGCGACGCCGGACGGCCCGCCGGGCCACAGCCAGCTACGCGCGGTGGCGGCGAACCGGAGGCCCAGCATGAGCGCCGAGGCCGACGTGCGCGAGCCCATCGTCGTCCCCAGGCCTTCGTCGTTCCGGGCTACAGCCAGGGCAGCCCCGGCAGTCCCCTTATGGCAGCGCTCGCAGTGAGCCAGCCGGAGCTGGAGGCCCTGATCGCCGTTCTCCTTGGCCCGCCAGCGTGGTAGATGGCGAGTTCAAGGTTCAAAGTTCAAGGTTCAAAGTGCAGGGGGCACGGTGTGAGGCAGCGAGCCAACGAGGCGCAAACCGATCGCGCTCGCTGAGGAGGCTGCATCAGGTCATGCAGCCGATGATTACGCCAGGCTAGCCGGTCCCCGTCTGGCCACTGGTCCGGCTACCCGTGGCGCTGCCCTCGTCGCCGTCGACCCGATCGCCTCCCTGCCCCCGCGCGGAACGCGCTTCCGGCGTCCGGCTACGCTCGATGGTGCTGCCCGCCTCGCTTCCCGTCAGTGGCTCAGCCCGCGCCGAATCGCGGCCGGACGGGCGGAAGAGCGGCGGCGGGCCGTGCGCGTCCGGCTCGGCGCGCTCGCCTTCCCCCGCGGCGTCCGCCGCGCGACCCGCCTGGGCGGCGGCTGCCTGCTCCGCTTCATCCGGTTCTTCCGCTTGGGGCCGGCTGCGTCGCTCCGGCTGGGGTCGATCCCTCTTTTGCCATTGCTGCCATGGATCCTCCCGCCTGGTCCGCCTCGATCTACGGCCGAACTACCCCTAGCGGCCCGCGGGCGCGCGTCCTGCTCATCCGCCAAACGGTGTACGGCGGGAGCGGTGAGATCGGCCGTGTCTCCTGAACCGCAACCCGTGTGCCACCGATGGGCGATCCGTGGCCGCAGGGGGTGCGCCTGAAGCGGGCGGCTCACGGACCCACGCGGTCGGGGAAGAACTTACGGTAGTCGGAGCCGACGTTGGCGCGCTCCACCCGCCAGTCGGGCGGGTTTAGCGGGTCGTCGGTGAGGATGGCCCGCTGGAAGGCCTGCACCAGGATCGTCCGCTGCGCCGGCCCCTGGGGAAGATACTTGGTCACCACCACCTCCCGCGCGGGGGTGATGGGCAGGCCCACGTCATGCAGCCAGCCGGCGGGGAAGAGGTCCTGCCGGTTGAGGTAGTGCCAGAACAGGCCCGGCACCAGGTGCCCGCGCGCGGCGCTCAGATCCGCCGTGAAGGGCACGAAGGTCGTACCGTCCTCCGCCACCGCCATGGCGCCGCTGCCGGCGTATCCCGGCGGGGGCGCCACCCGCTGCGACGGGTCGGCCAGGGCGTGCAGTCCGGCATAGGTGAGGGAGGACACGTCACCGCCGACGGGCAGCATGGCCTGGCTGGCGTGCAGCTCGTCCACCAGCAGGCCGTACATGAGCTGCCAGTTGGGGTCCGGCGATTCGCCGCTATGGTCCTCCAGGCGGCCCTTCTCAAAGTACTGGCTGGAGCGCCCGCCGGCCTGGGCCTGCAGCGAGATGGCGGTGCCCAGCAGCCGGTACCCGTCGTGCGCGTCATAGTACGGCTGGAACGCCGGCAGCACCGGCCAGGCGATGGTGCAGCGGTAGACCCCTGCGCCGGTGGCGGCGTAGAGCGTGCGGCTGGCCAGCGCCAGCGCTAGTCCCTGCGGCCCGCTGACTGGCTCGGCCAGCGGCTCCAGGTAGCCTACCTCCGCCCAGGTCTGGCCGCCGTCGCTGCTGGCGAAGACGCCGGCGCGGACCGGCCCGGGCGCCGGCGCGCCCCCGAGCTGGGCCCACATGGCCAGATAGAGCCACCGCGGCTGGGCCGGATGGACGAGCAGGCCCGCCACCTGGCGCCCGGTGGGGCCGGCCTCGATGGGCAAGGGCGAGAGGGTGACCCAGGTGCCCCCGCCGTCCGTGCTACGGATGAGGCTCCCGGCCCCCATGATGCTGAAGTAGGCGTAGATGGTGGCCGTAGCCGCGCTCGTGCCGGCCGCCGCCAGCACGTTGGGGGCGGCCAGCGGGGTCAGCGCCCCGTTGTAGGCCAGGCTCCAGGTCACGCCACCGTCGGCGCTCTTTAGGATCAGGCCGCCGTGGTAGACCTGCTCGCCGGCCAGCACGACGCCGGGGACGCCCCGCACCGCCGCCAGCGTGGTGACCGCCGTCTGGCCGATGCCGCCTGCCCCGCGGAGGTTGGGCGGCAGCACCGCCGCCCACGTCGCGCCGGCATCGGTGGAGCGGAGCACCTGCGCCAGCCCGTCGGCGGCGGTCACCCCGGCGTAGACGGTGCCGGCGACG
>DAOTTI010000208.1:0-4504 GCA_034437795.1 Chloroflexota bacterium
TGGCTGCTGCTGTTCGGCGCCCTGGTGCTGCACTACAGCTTCCTGGCCGGGACGCCGCCCAGCCAGGGCTGGTTCGCCTATGCTCCGCTCACCGAGAAGCCCTACACGCTGCGGCCCACGATCGATTACTGGATCCTGGGGCTGCTGATCACCGGCATCGGCACCATCGCCACCGGCCTGAATCTGGTGGTCACCGTTATCCGGATGCGCGCGCCGGGGATGAAGCCATCGCGCATGCCGGTGTTCGTCTGGATGTCGCTGGTCACCGGTCTGCTCATCATCTGGGCGATCCCGCCGCTGACCGCCGCCCAGGTCATGCTGCTGTTCGACCGCTACCTGGGGACGAAGTTCTTCGTCGCCAGCGCCGGGGGTGACCCGCTGCTCTGGCAGCACCTGTTCTGGTTCTTTGGCCACCCCGAGGTCTACATCCTGATCCTGCCGCCCTTCGGCATGATCTCGGAGATCATCCCCGTCTTCTCCCGCAAGCCCATCTTCGGCTACGCCTTCGTCGTCGGCTCGGGGATCGCCATCGCCTTCTACAGCTTTCTCACCTGGGCGCACCACATGTTCGCCACTGGCCTGGGCTTCTTGGCGAACAGCTTCTTCAGCGCCACGACCATGATCATCGCCGTGCCCACCGGCATCAAGATCTTCAGCTGGCTGGCGACGATGTGGCGCGGGCGGCTGCGCTTCACCACTGCCATGCTCTTCGCCATCAGCTTCATCGTGGTATTCACCATCGGCGGCATCAGCGGGGTGCACTTCGCCATGGTGCCTCTGGACTGGCAGACTACCGACACTTACTACGTCGTGGCGCACTTCCACTACGTGATGGTGGGCGGCTCGCTGATGGCGCTGCTTGCGGCCACGTATTACTGGTTCTCCAAGATCACCGGCCGCCTGCTGGATGAGACGCTGGGCAAGTGGCAGTTCTGGCTGACGCAGATCGGCTTCAACCTCACCTTCTTCCCCATGCACTTCCTGGGGCTGATGGGCATGCCCCGCCGCGTCTACACCTACCCTGATCTGCCGGGCTGGGGCGCCCTCAACTTGCTTCAGACCATCGGCGCCTACGTGCTGGGCGCCTCGATCCTGGTCCTGCTGTGGAACCTGTATCGGAGCCTGCGGCGCGGCCCAGCGGCCGGCGACAATCCGTGGGACGCGTGGACGCTGGAGTGGGCCACCGGCTCGCCCCCGCCGGAGCACAACTTCACCACGCTGCCACCCATCACCAGCGTACGCCCCCTGTGGGACGCGGCGCGTGCGGTCGCTCCCCATCCCCGCCCTCCCACGCCTGCCTCTTCGGGTTCGAGCCCTCCAGGGCAGGGCCTGAGCGGCGCCGAGGGGCCCGCGCGTCCGGACGGGCGCGGGGGAGAGGCCCGCTCCTTCGACCGCATCTCCAGCCCGGTTCTCGGGACGCTCTCGCTGGTGGCGTCGGAAGTGATCTTCTTCGGCGCCCTGATCGTCACCTACCTGGAGTACCGGACGCGCAGCGTAAGTGGCCCGCACCCCGACGTCCTGGACGTGCCGCGGACGGCGCTGTTTAGCCTGGCCCTCTTCGCCAGCAGCGCCACGATGGCCGTGGCCGACCGGCAGCTAGGGCGAGCGGATTCCCGCGGCCTGGTGGCCTGGCTGCTGGCCACGATCGCCCTGGGCGCCATCTTTCTTGCCGGGCAAGGGGCCGAGTACCTGCGCTTGATCGCAGAAGGCGTCACCATCGAGCGCAATCTGTTCACCGCCGCCTTCTACACCCTCACCGGCTTCCATGGGTTGCACGTCACGGCCGGCATCGTGGCCCTGGCGGTGCTGGCCTGGATGGCGGCTGCGGGCGACTTCCGCCAGCGGAGGCGCCACGCGGCGGTGCAGTCGGTCTCGCTCTACTGGCACTTCGTCGATGTGGTCTGGGTGGTCATCTTCTCGGTGGTGTATCTATGGAACCTGCTGTGACAAGGAACAGCCCCTCGCCGCCGGCCCACCTCTCACCAGGGGAGGGAGGAATAGCTAGCCCCGCCTCGCCCGTGGTGAGGGAGGGGCCACGCCCTTCTCTCTGGCCGGTGACGCTGGCCGCGGGGATGACGCTCTTGCTGTTCGGCTTCGTGTCGGGGCTGCTCTTCAGCGCCGCGGGGGTGGCGCTGATGGCCATAGCCATCGGCGGCTGGATCGGTGAGCTGCGCCGCGAGTGAGCGATGGCTGAGGGCAGGAATGAGCCAAGGGTGAGCCATGAATGACGCGGTACGTGGCGCGGTGAGCGGCCTGGGTGGGGCGGAAGAGACGCGCCGCCGGCTCATGGCGCGCGCGATCGTCGGTCTGCTGGGAGTGGCCGGGGCGGTGGTGAGCATACCGATCCTGGCCTATCTGCTCAGCCCGCTGCTGAACCCCGCCCCCAACGTGTGGCGGGACGTGGGCGGGGTGGACGACTTCCGGCTGGGTGAGATGAAGCTGGTCGACTTCGAGGAGCCATCGCCGCTGCCGTGGGCGGGGCAGACGGCACGTACCGCGGCCTGGGTGCGCCGCACCGGTCCGGCCAGCTTCATCGCCTTTGGCGTGAACTGCACCCACCTGGGGTGTCCCGTGAACTGGCTGGCGGAGGCGGGGATCTTCGTCTGCCCCTGCCACGGGGGCGTCTACTACGCCGACGGGCGGGTGGCGGCCGGCCCGCCGCCGCGCCCGCTCTTTCGTTACGACATCCGCGTCCAGAACGGCAGGGTGCAGATCCTCGCGCGCCCGCTGCAACTGCGGTAGCAGGAGGGTGCCCCGTGAAGTACCTGCAACGCGTCTACGCCTGGCTCGACGACCGCCTCGGGATCTCCGACGGGATCCTGGCGGCGCTCCGACACCCCGTGCCCCGCAGCGTCAACTGGTGGTATGTCCTGGGCAGCGCCACGCTGGTGGCGTTCGTGGTCCAGGTGATCACGGGGGTGGCGCTGGCCTTCACCTACGTGCCGGCGCCCATCAGCGCCTACGAGAGCTTGCAGTTCATCACCAACGAGGCCATCCTGGGGAGCGTGGTCCGCGGCATCCACTACTTTGGCGCCTCCGCCATGGTGCTCCTGATCGCCGCCCACGCGGCACGGGTCTTCCTCATGGGCAGCTACAAGTACCCCCGCGAGCTGACCTGGCTGACCGGCGTGTTCCTGCTGCTGCTGACGCTGGGCATGGCCTTCACCGGCCAGCTGCTGCGCTGGGAGCAGAACGCCTACTGGTCGATGGTGGTCGCGGCGGCCCAGGCCAGCCGCGCGCCGATCGTGGGTGAGCTGCTGATGCGCATCGTCGTTGCCGGGCAGACGGTCGGCGGGGCCACGCTCACCCGCTTCTACGCCACCCACGTCTTCCTGCTTCCGGCGCTCATGTTCCTGCTGATCGGGCTGCACCTCACGCTGGTGCTGCGCCACGGCATCTCCGAGCCGCCCCGCGCTGGCCAGCCGGTGGACCCCAAGACCTACCGGCGCTGGTACCAGGACCTGCTGAAGCGGGACGGCATCCCGTTCTGGCCGGAGGCCGCCTGGCGCGACGTCATCTTCGCCCTGGCCGTGGGCCTGGTCGTCGTCCTGCTTTCGATCATTGTTGGCCCGCCGCCGCTCGGGGAGCGGGCCGATCCGACCCTGGTGCAGGCCTACCCGCGGCCAGACTGGTACTTCCTGTGGTACTTCGCCTTGCTGGCCCTCATCCCGCCGGAGATCGAGGACTGGGTGATCATCGGCTTCCCCGTCCTGGTGGGCGTGGTGCTGCTGGCGCTGCCGTTCATCGCCCCCAGCGGCGAGCGCAGCCCGCGGCGGCGCCCGTGGGCCGTGGCGGCCGTCGGGCTGCCGGCCGTAGCCATTGCCGCCCTTACGGTGCAGGGGTTGCGTGCGCCGTGGTCGCCTAACCTCCAGGCGCAGGCCCTGCCGGCGGCCGTCACCGCGCCGTTACAGGGCAGCGCGGCCCAGGGCGCGGTCCTGTTCAGCCAGAAAGGGTGCCTCGCTTGCCACGTCATTGCCGGCACCGGCGGCGAGCGTGGCCCCGACCTGTCCACCGTCGGCGCCCGCCGCTCCCGTGAGGAGCTGACCTGGCGCATCCTGTACGGCGGGATCGGCATGCCGGCCTACGGCGAGTCGCTCGTGCCGGAAGAGGTCACGGCGCTGGTGGACTTCCTGGAGACGCGGACCGGCCGCTGACCGGCGCCTTCGTTCTTCACGGTGCCGTCGCTGCGCCGCCCTATCCGGCGCCGGAGCGCAGCTCCTCCAGCAATCCATCTATGGCCAGACAGGTGAGACGGAAAGGCAGGGCGCCTGCCTACGCGGCGCGGGAGCGCAGCTCCTCCAGCAGGGCGTCGTACTCGCCGCGGTCGACGGGGATGCGAACGGGCCGGCGCCGCGCGGATGAGAGAATAATCGCGTTGACCACCTCCAGCGCGTCGCGCCCATCTTCGCCAGCGCAGAGCGGCCGGGCGCCGGTGGCGGCGGCCTCGAGCAGCTGGGCGAAGAGAGCGGCCCGTCCCTCGCGCTCGGGCCGGCCGGCGGGGACG
>DAOTTI010000209.1:0-6068 GCA_034437795.1 Chloroflexota bacterium
CGCGGGGCGCGTCGCTGCGCCGGCGGTTCGACGTGCTGGCCAGCGGCGCGGCCCTGGGCGTCCTGCGGGCGGCCGACCTGAGCGCTCGGCTGTATGACGTGATGCGCCTGCGGGGCTATCAAGGCCGCCTGGCGCCGGCTCGCCCGCTGGGGCTGACCCGCGCCGACTGGCCGGTGGCCGCACTTGCCGTGGGCTTGGCAGTGGTGGCGCTGGGCAGCCGCTCGCTGGGGCTGTAGGAGCCGGGAGGAGGAAGCGACCGTGGCGACGTGGCTGACCGGCTGGCTGCGATCCCGACCCGCCGCTCGTGGGGCAGCGAGGCAGGGGGGAGCCAGCGCAGCCGCGCCCGTCCGCCGGCCGGAGAGCCGGACCAGCGGGGGACCGGCGCGCCTCCCCGAGCGGCCGGGGGACGGCAGAAGCGAGGCCCGCCAGGCGCCCGATGGCCGGGCGCAGCAGAGCGCGGCGCCGGTAGTCGTGGTGCGAGGGCTGCGGCACACCTACGCGGACGGCACCAGCCTGGACTACGGCAGCGTGCCGTTCGAGGTGGGTGCGGGAGAGCGAGTGGTGCTGGTGGGGCCAAACGGGGCGGGAAAGAGCACCTTTCTGCTGCACGTCCTGGGCCTGATCGAGCCCCAGGCGGGCGAGGTGCTCGTCTTTGGCCGGCCGCCGGCCAAGCTGGCGCCGCACGAGCGGGTGCAGATCGGGGCCCTGCTGCAGCAGGTGGACGAGCAGATCATCGGGCCGACCGTTTGGGACGACGTCGCCTTCACACCCCGCAACCTCGGCCTCGACCGCGCCGACGTCGAGCGCCTGACGGAGGCGGCGCTCCGTCGGCTGGAGATCTGGCACCTGCGCGACAAGGTGGTGCACTCCCTCTCGGCCGGAGAACGGCGCAAGGTGGCCCTGGCGGGGGCGATCGTCTGCTCGGCCGGCGCGGGGTTCGGGCCCAGGCTGCTGGTGATGGATGAGCCCTTTGCCGCGCTGGACCCGCGCTCGCGGGCGCACCTGCTGGCGCTGCTGGAGGACCTGCGGCGGGAGCACGGTACCGCGGTGCTGATGGCGACGCACTTCGTGCACGCCGTCCCTGAGTTCGCCGATACGGTGTACGCGCTGGCGCCCCGGGGCCGGATCGCGGCGCATGGCCGTCCGGAGCGGGTGTTTGGGCAGCCGGAGGTGCTGGAGGCGCTGAACATCGAGCCGCCGGTGCTGGCCCAGCTCTTTCGCTCCTTGGAGCGGCGCGGGATCGCGCTCCCGCCGACGCTCTCCGTAGAGCACGCCGCCGAGCTGCTGGCGCGCCACTGCCGTACCGGTGGGCGGCGCCTGCCTGACCCACCCCGGCCCAGGTAGTATGCTTAAGAACGCCATGGCGCAACCCACTGCTGAGTCCAGCGCTCCCGAGGAGCGAAACGAGCCCGAGCGCTACATGCAGATCGGCGAGGTGGCCGAGCGCACGGGACTGACCCAGCGCGCGCTCCGGTACTACGAGTCGATCGGGCTGCTGGCCCCCGCCAGCCGCATGGAGGGAGGCTTCCGGCTCTACAGCCAGGACGACCTACGCCGGCTGGAGCAGATCGTCCAGTTGAAACGGCTGCTGGGCTTCTCCCTGGCTGAGATCCGCCAGATTGTGGAGGCGGACGAGATCCTGCAGCAGATGCGCCGTGAGAACAAGCTGGAGGCGGACCCGGCCGAGCGCCGGGCGCGCCTGGAGCGGGCCGCGGCCATCATTACGGAGCAGCTCCAGCTCATTCACAGCCGCATTGCGGCCATGCACGAGCTGGCCGCGTCGTACGAACGGCGCCTGGAGCGGATCAAGGGCCGGATCGCCTCGCTTGATGCGCGCCTGGCCGGGGGTGCGGATGGGGGGGCCCCCGCAGCCGGCCCCGGCTCGTCGCTCGAGCCGGCCACCTCGCGGTAAGCAGACGCCAGCGGCGCGACGACAAAGAGACTACAATCTGGCAGACAGGCTGTACGACCCACCACGGCGATGCCCACCACACCCGGAGCCGGCCAGGAGCCGCGGCTGCTGGATGCGCCAGGAAGCGCTGGCGCGGACGGCGCGTCACGCTCGCCGATCACCGCGCCAGCGCGCCACGTGCGCCGGCTAGACATCCGGGCGCAGCTGGTGCTGTTCTCGGTGCTGCTGGTGCTGGTCGCTGCCGGCGGGTCGGCTGTGGCCGGCTGGCAGGTGGTGGAGGGCCTCATCCAGCGCAGCACGACCGACCGCCTGAACGCCGCAGCGGCGACGTTCGCGTCGCTCTACAACCAGCGGGCGTCGGACGCGGAGATCGTCGCCCGCCAGCTCAGCGAGCGTGCCAACCTGGCCCCGGCCATTACGCGGCGCAACGTCGAGCTGCTGACCAGCTTGATCGAGCCGGTACAGACGCTGCGCCCGTTTTACGCCATCGTCGTTGCCGATCGGGAGGGGACCGTGCTGGCCAAGCTGATCCCGCCCGGGCGCAGCGATCCCGGGATCAGCATCCTTGACCAGCCGGGCGTGCGGGAGGCGCTGGAGTTTGGCACGCCGTTGCAGCCGGTGCTGGTGCGGCGGCAGGACTGCCAGATGGCGGTGGCGGTCTCGGTGCCGGTCCGGACGGGGGCGGGGGCGGTGGTGGGCCTGATCCACCTGCGGTTTCCGCTGGACGAGGAGCTGGTGCGTCAGGTCAAGGCGGATACGGGCCTCGAGCTCAGCCTGTACTGTGGCGACCTGCTGGTGGCCAGCACCCTGCCGGGCCAGACGACGGCCATCGGCTCGCGCGCCGATCCGCCGGTGATCCAGCACGTGCTGGAGGGCGGGGCGGAGTGGGAGCAGCTCCTGCACCTGCCGGGGCAGACCTACCGCGCGCGGTACGTGCCGCTGCTGGACGCGCAGGCGGAGCCGGCGGCGATGTACGCCGTAGCGATCCCGGTGCAGACGCTACGTGACGCGCGCAACGCCATCCTGAGCTACTTCGTCCCGCTGATTGTGGTGATTGCCGGCGTGGCCATGGCACTGGCCTATCTTGGCTCGGCCTTGCTGACGCGCCCGCTGCGCCGGCTGGCGGCGGCGGCGGCGCGCATCGGCAGCGGGGACCTGGAATCGCCGGTAGCCGAGGAGGGGGAGGATGAGGTGGCCCAGTTGGCGCAGCGGATGGAGGAGATGCGGCGCAGCCTGTTCCAGACCTACACCCAGCTGAGGGAGCTGAACCGGCTCAAGGACGAATACCTCTTCTCGGTGGCGCACGAGGTACGCACGCCCCTGGCGTCGCTGGTGGCCTCGGTGGAGATCCTGGCCAGCGACTACGCGGACATGGACGCCAGCGAGTTCGCCGCCACGTTGCGGCGCATCGAGCGGGCGGCGCTCCGGCTGCAGACCCTGGTGGAGAACGTGCTGGATGCGGGCAGCATTCGCGCCGGGCGCTTCACCATCTCCCCCGGCCCTGCCGACCTGCAGCAGATCCTGGAGGGGACGGTGGCTACGCTGCAGCCGCTGCTGGACGAGAAGGACCAGTGGATCCAGGTCGACCTGCCGCGCGGCCTGCCGGCGGTGATGGCCGACGAGCGGCGGATCGCGCAGGTGTTTGCCAACCTGATCTCCAACGCCTCCAAGTATGGGCTGGAGCACGACCGCATCGCCATCGTGGGGGAGGTCCAGGATGGCCAGGTGCTGGTGCGGGTGACCGATCACGGCCCCGGCATCCCGCTGCCGGAGCAGGGCGAGCTGTTCGAGCGCTACTTCCGCGCCGTGAGCTCGGCCCGCTCATCGCCGGGCACGGGCCTGGGCCTGGCCATCAGCAAGGCAATTGTGGAGGCGCACGGCGGCGCCATCGGTCTGGAAAGCGAGCCCAACCGTGGCACGACCGTGTGGTTCACGCTGCCCCTGGCCACGGAGGCGGAACGGCCAGTGGAGCGCCGGGCGGTCGCCGTGTAGAGCAGTGAGCTATGGCCGTTCTTCTCGTTGACGACGACCGCGATCTGATCGACGTCCTGACCTACATCCTCCGGCGCGAGGGCTTCGAGGTCATTGCGGCCTACGACGGGGAGCAGGCGTGGGAACGCTTCCAGCGCGATGACCCGGAGCTAGTGGTGCTGGACGCCAACATGCCCGGCCTGGACGGGATGGAGGTCTGCCGGCGCATTCGCGCCGTCTCGACGCGGCCGGTGATCATGCTGACGGCGCGGACCGACGAGGCAGACGTGGTGAAGGCCCTGGGGCTCGGCGCCGACGACTACGTGACCAAGCCGTTCTCGCCCCGCCAACTGGTGGCCAGGATCCGCGCCGTGCTGCGGCGGGCGCAGGCCTTCGCCCCCCAGGGGGTGGAGACGCGGGGCAACCCCCAGGAGCTGCGCGCCGCCGACCTGCGGCTGGACATGCGCACGCGCACCCTGCGGCGGAACGACGAGGAGGTCCGCCTCACGCCCCTGGAGTTCAAGATCCTGCACCTGCTGATGGTCAACCGCGGCCAGGTGCTCTCGCCGGGGCAGATTGTGGAGCACGTGTGGGGCTTCTCGGGCCAGGGCAACGAGGACCTGGTCAAGGTGCATATCCACCGGCTCCGCCAAAAGCTGGAGCGCGACCCGCAGAACCCGGACTACATCCGGACCGTGCCCGGCGGGGGATATCTGCTGAAGGATAATGCGTAATGCGTGAAGCGTAATGCGTAAGGGGGTGGGGCTTACACATTACGTAGTACGCTTTACGTATTTCGGTCGAATCGTTACCATGGCGTTACCGATGGGGCGTCATCTCCGCGCCCCAGAGCGCCTGCTATTCGTCGTGGCGCTTGGCGCCTGGGTGCTGGCGGCTCCTGAAGCGAGGCCGGTCGCCGGCCGGCAGCTCCGCCACGGGGCGCCGTCGCCGGGGCGACCGGTGCTGTCTACCCACGGCGCGGTGCTCGCCGAGGAGGCCGGCGGGCCGGCGGTGGAGAACGACGTGCCGCTGGAGCCGGAGGTGGAGGGATCGGCTCCGGTTCCCAGTGAAGTGCAGGGCGAGGCTCCGCCGGCGGCCACGCCGGCCGTTCCGCGCCCGCTCCGTGAGTACGCCGTGCCGATCGCCAGGGCGGGAGCGCTCTGGCCGTTCGCCCCCGAGGTGCATCGCTGGCAGCCGCTGGTGGAGCAAGAGTTGCGCGCGCTCCAGGCGGGGCGCCGGCTTGACGGGGCGATCACCATCGAGCTGGTGCTGGCGATCATCGCCGCCGAGTCGTTCGGTGACCCGCTGGCGGTGAGCACGCAGGGGGCCATAGGCCTGATGCAGGTGCTGCCGTCCACGTTCGCCGACATGGTGGGGGACGGCGATCCGTTTGACCCTGCGCTCAACGTGCGGGCCGGCATTCTCTATCTCAACCTGGCCCTGGCGCGGCACGGCGGGGACGTGGCGTGGGCCCTGGCCGCGTACCATGCGGGGATCGGCAGCGCGTACCACGCCGCGGCCGGCGAGGCCACGCTCTGGCAGGAGACGGTGGAGTACGTCGCTCAGGTGATGGACCTGCGGGATCGGGCCTTCTTGATGCGGGGCGTGGCGCCGCTCCCGCCGCGGATCGACTGGCCGGCGGATTGGCCGGCGCGGCTGCGGATGGCCGGTGCGGCGGCGCAGGGCGGCGGACTGCCGGCGATGGAGGCGGAGGGCGTGGTGGCTGAGGCAGGCGATGCGCCGGTCGAGACGGACGCGCCGCCCGCGCCGGCTACGGCGGACGAAGCGCCGGCGCCGGCCGGGGAGACCGATCCCGCCGGCGCGGCCGTCAGTCCCACACCATCTCCCACTCCGTCCCATAGCCCGATGCCCTCCCCCACGGCAGCAACTGCACGAAGCCCCACGCCGGCCGGCGCCGGCGGGCCCGCGCCGCCACCGGCATCTCCCAGCGCCACGGGAGTGGCGCCGTCGCCGCCGGCACCGGGCGGCGGGACGGCACGTCCTGGGACGGCCACGGGCACTGCTGGTCAACAGGGCGGGACGGCTGGTGGCACGGGCGTGCCTGGATCACCGACGCCCAGCGCCACGGGGACGCAGACGGCAACGCCGCTGTCCACGGCCCCCGCCTCGGCCACCGCGACGGCAGGGCCGGGGGCCGGCAGCGGGCCTGGCGCCGCGAGCAGCC
>DAOTTI010000210.1:0-4634 GCA_034437795.1 Chloroflexota bacterium
GGCAGGAGTAGCCCCCATGCTGCTCGACGTCCACGCCCACCCGCCCCGCGACCGCAGCCAGCTCCCCGCCTACCTCGCCGCCCTGGAGCGGTTCGATTCCCGCGTCCTGCTCAGCGAGCTGGGCGGCCCGGAGCGAAGCGAATGGCGGTACGTGCCGGACGTCGAGCACTGGCGCCAGGGCAACGCCGGCTGCGCCGACCTGGTGCAGCGCTATCCGGACCGGCTCCTTGGCTACTGTTACGTCAACCCGCAGCACGGCCGCGAGGCGCTGGAGGAGATGGAGCGCCGGCTGCTGGGCCAGCCGCACCTCTTCGCCGCCCTCAAGCTGTGGGTGGCCGTGCGCTGCAGCGATCCGTGCCTGGACCCGCTGATGGAGTTTTGCGGGGCGTACGGCATCCCCGTTCTGCAGCACACGTGGATGAAGGCCGGCCCGGCCGGGCCGGGCTCTGGCAACCTGCCCGGCGAATCGACGCCGGCGGACCTGCTGGCCCTGGCCCGCCGGCACCCCAGGGTCAGGTTCTTCGGCGGGCACACCGGCGGCGACTGGGAGTGGGGCGTGGCCGCCTTCAAGCAGGTGGACAACGTCTGGCTGGACATTGCCGGCGGGGACGCCACCGGCGGCTACACGGAGCTGGCCCTGCGCGAGGTAGGCGCCGGGCGCATCGTCTTCGGCACCGACGTGCCCGGGCGGTCCATTCCCTCGCAGCTAGCCAAGGTTCTGGCCGTGCCCCTCTCCGAGGCCGATCGGGAGCGCATCCTCTGGCGCAACGCCGTCGCCGTACTGGGCGACCGCCTGCCGCCGTCCTGGCGGCGCCATTTTGCGTCGTCCGGCGGGGCGCCCGGCACCACGTGAACGCAGTCGCTGTCGGCGGCCCGGCCGGCCGGGCGTAACCCCCTACCTTGCGACCGCGTCTCACCGTTATAGTTGGCGATTTCTCGCTGGAGCCTGCCCTTGCCCCGCCTCTCCACCTGCACCGTTCGCGGCGCCCGCACTGCCGGCTCTGCTCTCCAGCGCCGGCTCATCTGCGCCCGTTTCAGCCTGACTGGCCTCTGTCGCACAGCCGCCGTGTTGCTGGGCCTCTTCATTGTTACCGCCGGCAGCGGGGCCACGCGATCGTGGCCGGCCGGCACGGCCGCCGCGGCCGGCGACGTCGTGGCCCCGGTGCTGGCCTGGTACTACCCGCAGTTCAGCCAGGGTCTGCCGGCCGACCTCCGCCACGCCGCCCTGGCCAGGATCGACGCCCTGATCGTCTCGGAGACCGGCGCCCGCGACCTGGCGGGCTATCTCAACGCCGCCCGCGGCAGCGGCGTACACATCACGGCCGGCATCGAGCCTCAGACCTATCCCCACCCGGACGCCCTGGCCCAGCGCCTGGCTCAGGCGCTCACCAGGGATGCGGCCGATCCGAGCTTTCTCCGCTACCAGGGCAAGCCGGTGCTGGTCTTCTGGCGTCCGCCGTCGGTCCCCCGCTATCCCGGCCAATCGCCACAGGAGACCTGGATGACCATCCGCAGCAAGGTGGATCCGGGCCGCAGCAGCATCTGGATCGCGGAAGGGGGCGATCCGCAAAGCACGCTCTCCTATCTGCCGGCCTTCGACGGCTTGCACCTGTACAGCATCGCCTGGGCCGCCGATCCGGCCGGCCAGCTCGCCGCCTGGGCCAATCGCGTCCGCAGCGCCGATCCCGCCAAGCTCTGGGTGGCGACCGTCATGCCCGGCGGGTACTTCGGCGCGGGGAACGATCCGTCGCAATGGCAGTATCGCGACCGGCAGAACGGCGCCTACTACCGGCAGACCTGGCAGGGGGCCATGGCCTCCAATCCGGCCATGGTCGTCATCACCAGCTTTAATGAGACCAGGGAGCGGACCGAGATCCATCCCACGCCGGAGTGGGGCAACCTCTACCTCGACATCACGCGTGAGATGGGCGACCGGTGGCGCTCCCGTTTCCCCGCTCCGGCCCCCACCTCCCACACCTTCCCTGAAACGGGCTACACTGTTCAAGGGCCGTTCTTCGCCTTCTTTCAGCGCTACGGCGGCCTGGACCGCTTCGGCTATCCCATCACGCCCGAGATGAACGACGGCGGGCGCACCGTGCAGCTCTTCCAGCGCGCGCGGATGGAGCACTACCCTGAGCTGGCCGGCACCCCCTACGAGGTGCAGCTCACGCTCCTCGGTGACCTCCTCACCGCCGGTCGGCGCCCCTTCCCTCCCGGCGCGCCGTTCCCAGATGGCCCCAACCGCCGTTACTTCCCTCAGACCGGGCACGGCGTCCACCACGCCTTCCTGCGCTTCTTCGACGCCCACGGCGGGGTGGAGTCGTTCGGCTACCCGATCAGCGACGAGCTGTACGGCGAGAATGGCTGGCCCCACGCCGTCCAGTATTTCCAGCGCGCCCGTTTTGAGTACCATCCGGAGCACGCCGGCACCCCCTACGAGGTGCAGCTCGGCCTGCTGGGCGAGGAGTTCCTGGCGGCCCAGCTGGCCGCCGCGCCGTCCGGCCAGCGATAGCCGGCGCTGGTCCCGCCGCCCCGAGCCTGGCTTCTTCACGCCCAGCGCGGGGTCCCGTCCCCCAGAGGGAGACGGCGAGGGTGAGGGCTCCCTACTCCCTCTCCCACAGGGAGAGGGCGAGGGTTAAGGCTCATCACTCGCAACTCACCCTTTCTTGCAAAGGGAGAGAGTAAGGGCTCCACATTGAGGAACACCAACGGCGCCCGCTGGCGGGCGCGGAGCAGCGCCTGCGCTGGCAGGGCGTTATCATCCTGGCGATGAGGTACGGCGCCATCGACGGCCTGGATCGGCCGGTCTCCCGCATCATCCTAGGCTCGATGTCCTTTGCCCCGGAGAGCCAGGATCTGGTCAACGAGATCATCGAGGCCTACCTGGACGCTGGAGGCAACATGATTGACACGGCCCACGTCTACAAGGGCGGCGGCAGCGAGCGGGCCATCGGCGAGTGGCTGCGCCGGCGGGGCGCCCGCGACGCGGTCATGATCCTGACCAAAGGAGCCCACCACTCGGCTCGAGGCAAGCGCGTGCGCCCGGAAGAGATCTCTTTCGACCTCGGCCAGAGCCTGGAGCGCCTGGGCACGCGCTTCCTCGACCTCTATCTGCTGCACCGCGACGATCCCTTCGTGCCGGTGGAGCCGATCGTGGACGTGCTCAACCACCACGCCGGCATGGAGCGCATCCGCGCCTTCGGCGGGTCCAACTGGACCCACCAGCGCCTGCAGCAGGCGAACGACTACGCCCGCGCCAGTGGCCTCCGCCCGTTCAGCGCCAGCAGCCCGAACCTGAGCCTGGCCGTACCGAATGAGCCGATGTGGCCGGATTGCATCTCCGTCTCCGGCGACAGGGAGGCCCTGGACTGGTATCGCGCCACGCGGTTCCCGCTCCTGTCCTGGTCGGCCCAGAGTGGCGGCTTCTTCTCCGGCCGGTTCTCCCCTGACCAGACCAGCGACCCCAGCATGGTGCGCGTCTACTACAGCGACGCCAATTGGGAGCGCTACCGCCGGGCCGAGCGTCTGGGCCGCGAGCTGGGATACACTCCCGTGCAGATGGCCCTGGCCTGGGTGCTCAGCCAGGCCGACCTGGAGGTCTTCGCCCTCATCGGGCCCCGCACCGTCGACGAGCTGCGCAGCAGCCTGGCCGTGGCCGACCTGCTCCTCACGCCGGAGCAGGTCGCCTGGCTGAACCTGGACCCATTGCCACCGCCGGCCGGCGGACAATGACGGCGCGCGCGACCTGGCACGAGCTGGACGTGGCCGCGGGAGGCGTGCGCCTGCACGTGCGCCGGCTGGAGATGATGGCCCCGCCGCTCCTTCTCCTGCACGGCCTGGGCGTCTCCGGGGCGGTGTGGCAGGCCTTCGCCCGCCGGCTCGCCCCTCACTGGTCGGCCATTGCGCCCGACCTACGGGGCCACGGCAGCAGCGACCGTCCGCCCCACGGCTACGAGCCGGTGGACTACGCGCGGGATGTGGCGGCGCTCCTGACCGCCGTAGGCGTGGAGCAGGCGCCGGCGGTGGGACACTCCCTCGGGGCGCTGGTGGCGCTGGCCCTGGCCAGCCTGGAACCGGAGCGTCTGCCGGCGTTGGTGCTCCTCGATCCGCCACTCGACCCCCGGCGGGAGCACCCCGACGTGCCCGCCGTCTACCGCCTGCGCCATGCCCCGGCCGGCGAGCTCGAGCGCTTCCTGGCGCGCAACGGGACCCCGGCGCTCGTGGCGCGCTCCATGGCGGCGCTCTTCCGCCAGGCCGCCGATGCGGCCTTCGAGGCCCACCTGGCCGCCCCCCGCGGCGCCCCCTGGGCCTGGCAGGCGGCTGAGCGCATCCGGCAGCCGGTTCTGCTGCTCCAGGCCGATCCGGCCCATGGGGGCGTGCTCGGTGATGTCGCAGCCCAGGCCTTCGTGGCCCGCCTGCCGCAGGGCAGGTTGGTCAAGCTCCCCGGCGCGCCTCATGCCCTCCACGCCTCCCACCCCGCTCAGGTGGCGCGGGCCATCGTGGCCTTTCTGCAGCCGTTCAGTCGGGGATCGTCTGCTGGCGGTACGCCTCGCTGAGATCGTGCCCCAGGCCCGGCCGGTCGGAGACGTGGAAGACGTGGAAGTACCCGTCGCGTACCTCGATTGGAAGCGCCT
>DAOTTI010000211.1:0-13858 GCA_034437795.1 Chloroflexota bacterium
GGCCCGCGCCGGCCAGCGCCGTCGCCCCCCGGCTCGTCCACGGGGAGCATGCGCCGGCTGGACGGCTCATAGGCGCCGCCCCGCCGCCGTTGGCGCGCTCTCGCCCGCTGCTCGGTCTGGATCAGCGTCTCCACCGAGCTTAACACGGCGTTCAGGCCCAGGTAGATCAGGTCCACCCCCGCCACCGAAATGGTCGCCTCTCCAGCAAGAACGACGCCGCGGTCCAGCAGGCGGCCGGCCACGTCGACCAGCGTGACCTCGGCGGGGAGGAGGGCCCCGCCCACATCGGCGGGCGGGGGCTCGCGCTCAGGCTGGCGGCCCCACATCACCTCGCACCCGCCCTTGCCGGCTGGCCCTGCTCCACTGCGGCCAGCTGCAGCCCGCCAAACCGGTACGGTGGCCACGGGCCAGTCAGCTCCACGGCAAAGCCGCGCGGGCCCCACTCCCGCGTGAACGGCTCGAAGCCAGCCTGGAGTGCCCCCCCGTCGCTCCGAGGCACCAGGAGGCTGAGCCTGGCCACCACGCGGCCGGACCCGCCCGCCAGCGCCGCCTCAGCGGCCACCGGTTCGGCGTGGACCCGTTCCGCAACGCGGCCGGCCAGGGCGCTGAAGGCCTCCACCGCCTCCGCTTCCAGGCGCCGGACCTCCTCCCGCCGCAGATCGGCCAGGCGCCGCGCCAGCAGGTAGGCCCTGCCCGGCGGGCTGGCCGCCCGCTCCGCCTCCAGGCGCCACACCGCTTCGCTCTGCGCGGCGGCTGCAGCCAGGGCCTGCGCCTCGACGCACCGCAGGCTGGCCACCCACTCCTCGCGCCCGCGCACGGCCTCCAGCCGCGCCAGCAGCTCCCCCCGCCGCCGCCGGAGGACCTGCACCACGCGGTCGGGGCTGCGGAAGATGGCGCCAAAGGCCAGCGGCAGGATCGCGTCCGCGCCGGCAAAGAGGCGTGCATTCACCGCCTGGTGGGCGGCCGCCTGCGGGCCCAGCCAGGCCAGGTCACGCATCAGGCGGTTGAGCGGTTCCTCGTCGAACTCCGCCGCGGGGACGAGGCTGATCGCTGCCGCCAGGTCCCCCGCCGCAAGGCGGCTCACCGACGCCCCGCCGATCCCCCGCACCTCCCCGCGATCAAGCACGCCGGCCGCCTGCTCGGCCGCGAGCACGGCATAGACGTAGATCAACTGGGCCGGCGCACCTGGCGCCGCGCCGGTCGATTGGGCCGCGGTCGATTGGGCCGCGACGCTCCCGACCCCGGCGGGAGCGGCTCGCCTGGTGCGGCGGCGGGTGGATGTTGCAGGCACGATCTCCGACTCTGCCTCTCCAGCTCTCGACTGCTCTGGACTACTCTGGACTGCTCTCGACTGCGCGGGTCCGCTCTGGTCTACACTGGTCTGCCCCACATTACGCTGGCCTGCTCTTCGCTAGGCTGGTCTGCTCCGGTTTGCCGCGGGCATCAGCGCGGCGGCGGGTCGGCGGTGAACTCCACCACCACCCCGCGCGCGCCGGCGCCACTCGCCCCACTGCCGCCACTGGCGCCACTGCCGTCACGCGCGGCGCCCGCGGCCGCCCGCGCCAGCTGCTGCCGGTAGGCGCGAATGGCTCGCAGGCGCTGCATCAGCGCCGCCTCACAGGGGAGATACTCCTCCTCCGTAATCTCCCCCTCCTCCAGCTTGAGCTGCAGCTCGAGCAGCGCTTGCTTGACCGGCTCCGGGTCGGTCAGCTCCGCCTCGGCGGCGTTGCGCACCTGCTCCAGGCAGAACCGGATCCCAGCCACGGGCAGGGTCAGCGGTAGACCAAGTAGCTTTAGTAGCATCGCTTGCCAGCTTCCATAGTGTCGCTTGCCGTGCCCTTCACCGGCAGGACGGCGCCACCCGTTTAGACGCCATCAGACGACGGACGAGCGCTCTAGCTGCAGGCGGATGGTCACGAAGTTGTACGGCGCCCACGGCCCCGTCCGCGTGAAGCGCAGCTTCCCCTCGTAGCGCTGCTCGATCTCCTGCAGCTTGTGGTCGAAGGCCTCGGCCTTATCCCGCTCCACGAGGAAGGCGGCGTTCATGATCATCCGGTCCCCAATCGGCTTGCTCGCCCGCGAGGCGATCGCGCTCTCCCGCAGCGCGCTGTAGATCTCCCGCTGGTAGGCGCTGGACTTCTCCGCCAGCGCCTGCTCCACCAGCCGGCCCAGCTGCATCCGCGCGAAGTACGTCGACGACCGCTGGTTATTGACGATCTCCGACTTCAGGCGCCGGATCTCCTCGTGCTCCTGCTCCAGCTCGGCGATGACCTCCTCTCGGTTCCAGTTGACCTTTAGCCCGTACTCCAGCTTCCCCTTCATCTTCTGGAGCACGTCGTGCAGCGCGTCATAGGTGTCCTTGAGGAACTCGATCACGTCATCCTCGGTGCGGAAGAGCGTGCCGAAGCTCATCGGCACGGGCGTCAGCTCGTACTCTTCCACAATGACCTGGTTCACGCGGTTGTGTGCCAGCGCGTTCTCCCGCGTCGGGTCGTACACCATCAGCGCCGTCCGGCTGACCACCGCGGCCAGATCCTTGTAGTGGACGGTGTAGACCTCGTCGCCCCGCCCGCCGATGCCGATCTTGCCAAAGCTGAGGGGCCGGTCCGTTTCGATGACGCAGTACACCCAGACGCCGCATTCGCCGGGCTCGCCCGCGTCCCCCGGCGTCCCCGGTCCCGCGTGCTCCGTCGCCGCCTCGAGCGGCGACGCCCAGCCGGCCGGCGTGGACCCCTGGCCCCCGCTGCCCGGCCCGCGCACCGCGTTCGGCTGGGCCCCTGACGTGACGATTGCATCTTGAGCCATACCCTACCTCTCCGCGCCTGCTACTGCCGGCGTCCAGGACCGAGCGCTGCGCCGGCCGCCGTTCCACCGGCGCCTCAGGTCGTGACCCAGCCGTGAGGCAGCGATCAGTAAATGCTACCCGCTTGTACGTCCGGCGGCACGTGCAGGGTGCGCTCGTGGCGGTAGGTGACCAGGCCCGGCGGCGCCCCCTTGATCCGCTCCACGAACCGCCGCTTGGTGTAGTCTACCGCCACGGAGCCGGCGGTGCGGGCCTGGCTGTGCGCCGCCGCCAGTGACGCCGCGCGCCGCAGCACCGGCTCGGGCACCGACCGGCCCCCCGTCCGCAGCAGGACGTGCGCCCCCGGCACGCCACGGGCGTGCAGCCAGAGGTCGTCCGGCTGCGAGACCGGCCCCAGCAACGCGTCGTTGCCCCGCCCGCTGCGCCCAACCAGCACCTCGAACCCGTCCACCAGCAGGCGGTCATAGCCACGGCCGCCGAGCGACGCCGCCCCCGCACTCCGTGCCCGTGGGGCCTGGCCGCCGCGCCCCGCCCGTCCGCCGCTGGCCTTCGCCGGCCGCACGTAGCCCAGCTCGGCCCACTCCGCCGCCAGCTCATCCAGGGCGCGGGGAGAGCGCGCCAGCTCCAGGTGGGTGAGCGCCTCATCCAGGTAGCGAAGCTGCTGCTCCGCCTCGTGCGCCATCGCCGGCACCTGGGCCGCGGCGCGTTTGGCCTTGGCGTACTGGGCAAAGTAGCGCTGCGCGTTCCGCACCGGCGTCAGCGCCGGATCGAGCTCAATCACGCCCGCATCGCCGGGGACCACCAGCTCCCGCTGGCGGGGCGCGATCTGGGCGGCAAAGGCGAGGATCAGCTCGCCGGCGCGGCGCAGGCGCTCCACCTCCTCAGCCGGCGCCAGCGAGCGTTCCAGCGAGTGGAGCTTGGCCCGCAGACGGTCCTGAGCCCCCTGCAACGCCTGGCGCAGCGCCGTGCGCCGCGCCGCGTCCGGATCCGTCGCCGGCCGGCCAAACCAGGCCTCCAGGACGGCGCTCATCCGCTCCGCCGGCCGCACGTCCGCAAACGACTGCAGGAGATAGGGCGCGTAGGCCACCATCTGCCCGTCCTGGTAGGCCAGGCTGGGCGTCGCCCGGCCCGCCAGCGCGTCCGCCCACAGCTCGCGCAGCGCGGCGCAGACGCGCGCCCAGTCCGCCTCACCCACCGCCGCGTCGCATCGGGCGTGCGCGCGGTAGACCACCTCCCGCGCCAGCAACGGGCTGCACGCCCCCACCTCGCGGACCAGCAGGTCGGCCACTGGCCGGCCCGGCTCCCACCGCGCGGCGGCGCGCTCGAGATCGGCCAGCTCGATCGCGCGCGGATCGAGCCGCTCCTGGGCCGGCGGGGGCTGGTAGCGCTGGCGCGGCAGGATGGCGCGCCGGCGGCCGCCCTCCGCCGAGACCCGTCTCAGCGCCTCCAGGACGGCCCCGTCCTCATCCACCAGGATCACGTTGGCCTGCCGGCCCAGCACCTCGATCAACAGGCTGGTCCGCGCCCTCTGGCCATCCGGCAACGTATTGCTGAAATCCAGGCGCAGCACTCGCTCCAGGGGGAGCTGCTCCACCGCCTCCAGGCGGCCGTCCACCACGTACTTGCGCAGGAGCAGCAGCAGGGGCGTCACCGTGTCCAGCCGGCGCGGCGGCCGGCTGCCAGCCAGGTGCACCCGCGCCTGCTCCGGGTGGGCCGAGCAGTACACCCAGCGTCGCTCGCCGTGCGCGTAGAGCTCGATGGCCAGGGCCAGCTCATCCGGATGGTGGACGTGCTGCACCCTTCCGCCAAGCACCGTGGCGCGTAGCTCGTCGCGCACCGCCAGCAGAGCCAGCGTGTCGAACGTCATCGCATATCGACCTCTTCCATCTCCGTCTGGGCCAGGGCCAGGGTGAGGGCTCCTCTCCCTTTATGGGCGAGGGTCAGGGTGAGACCTCCAATAGACCCGGCTCAGGAAGGCGCCCCACCTGCAGGCTGCGCGCCGCTCCCAGGCCGGCGTGGCGTCCCGTGCATTACGCCGTCACTTCCGGCGGCCGTACCGCTCAAGGATCACCCGGTGGGCACGCCACTCCAGCGCGTCGTCCAGCGGTTCCAGGGTCGCCCCCGGGTACCGGCGGCGCAGGGCCAGCAGGATCAGGTAATCGGCGAAGTGCGGGTTCTTGGGCAGGAACGACCCGTGGAGGTACGTACCAAAGGCATGGTGTACGGTGGCGCCCTCGGTCCCGTCTTCGCCGTTGTTGCCGTAGCCGCTGAGCACGCGCCCCAGCGGCGCCACCCCTGGCCCCAGATAGGTCCGGCCCCCGTGGTTCTCGAACCCGACCAGCGTGCGGGGGGTCCCCGCGGACAGCGCGTCGGGCGCCTGCCACTCCACCACCACGTTGCCGATGCAGCGGGGCGAGCGCGGGCCGGGATGGACCGTGTGCAGGTCGAAGAGGCCCAGGCCGGGCAGGCGTGGCCCTTCGGCCGGCTGGTAATAGTGCCCGAAGAGCTGGTAGCCCCCGCAGACGACGAGCATCGGCAGGCCGTCGGCCAGCGCCCCGCGCAGCGCGTCTGCCTTGAGCCGGAACAGGTCGTCGGCCATGACCCGCTGGTCCCCATCCTGCCCGCCGCCCATGAACAGCAGGTCCAGCGCGTCGGGCACGACCCGCTCCCCCAGCCCGATCTGCCGCACCTCCAGCTCGATGCCGCGCCAGGCGCAGCGCTGGGCCAGGGTAATGATGTTCCCGCGGTCCGCGTAGAGGTTCAGCAGATCGGCGTAGAGGTGGCCCAGCACAAGCTTCACGGCGCTTCCCAGTAGGCTCTCAGGTACCCGCGATCGCTCAGCAGGCGGCGAAGCTCCAGCATGGCGGTATACGTCAGCACGGCGTGCAGGGTGTCCCCCGGCGGGGTCCGCTCCAGGGCCAGGTCCAGGGCGCCCGCCAGGTCGGGACAGATTGCCGGCCCGCCGCCCGTCGCCGCCAGCGCCCCCGCGTATTTCAAGCGTACCGCAAGATCCTCGGCCCGTCGGCCAGCGACGGTCAGGGACAACGCCTGGCCCGCCAGCCGCTCGAAATCCGCGTCCCAGATCCAGGAGACGTCGCGCCCGTCGGCGTCCAGGTCGTTCAGCGCCAGCAGCAGGTGCTTGGGCCGGCCGTCGGCGAACAGGGTGCGCAGCACCTCGTTCATGCCCACGGGGTTCTTGGCCAGGATCAGCACCACCTCGCGCCCCTCCACGGTCGCGCGCTCGAAGCGGCCGAACGCCGCGCGGAAGCTCGCCAGCCCGGCGGTGATCGCCTCCAGGGAGAGGCCCAGCGCCCAGGCGGCGGCGGCCGCAGCCAGAGCGTTGTAGACGTTGTACAGGCCGGGCACGGGCAGTCGCAGGCTCGTCTCCCCGCCGGGCGTCACCAGCACCAGGTCCGTCCCGTCGAAGCCGGCTGGCTCCAGCCGGCGCACGTACACCGCTGGCCGCGGCCGCTCGTGGCCGGCGGCGCAGGCGTAGTGCCCCAGGTGGCCGTAGAAGCAGAGCGGGTACTTCAGCAGCAGACCGCACCGCGGGCAGACCTTGGCGTCGGCCGCATGCTCCAGTCCCGCATGCCCCCAGCGCGCGTCCTCAATCCCGAAATACACCGCGGCCGGCCAGCCGGCGCGCCCCCCGTCTCCCACCGCCGGAGCCGGCGCTCCCGACCTGGGTCCCGCCCGCCCAGAGGACGGCGACGGCGCCACGGCCATATCCTGCCCATGCTGCCCGAGCTGCCCGTGCTCCCCGAGCTGCCCGTTCGCCAGCCCCAGGGCCGCCACCGTCGGGTCGTCGGCGTTCAGGACCAGCGTCATCCGTGTCGTCGCCGACGCGGCGGCCAGTCCCCAGATGGTGCTCCGCCAGAGCGCCGCCACCGTATCCACCTCGCCGTAGCGGTCAAGCTGGTCGCGGAACAGGTTCGTCATCACCGCCACGCGCGGCCGCACCGCCGGCACGATGCCGGCAAAGGCGGCCTCATCCGTCTCGAACACGCCGATCGTGCGCTCCGGCACGTCGAGCCGGCCCAGCCAGCTGGCGTGCGCGGCCAGGGCCGTGGCGACCCCGCGGGCTAGATTTGATCCGGTCGCATTTCGCAGTGGCTGGAAGCCGGCGCGGGCCAGCACCGCGCCCAGCATGTGGGCCGTGGTCGTCTTGCCGTTGGTGCCTGTCACCACCACCGCGCCCTGGGGCAGGGCCCCCGCCAGCTGCTCCAGGAGGCGCGGCGCGATGCGCTCGGCCACCAGCCCGGGCAGGGCCGTGCCGCCCCCGCGCCTCAGCAGGCGCGACGCGCCACCGGCCAGTCGCGCCGCCAGCACGGCGGCGCTGGCGCGCAGGTCCATCACTCGAGATCGCCTCTCCATCGTGCCGTTCGTGCCGCGCCCGCTCCGGGTCCACCGCCGCTGGGTACCCCGCCGCCGGCGTGATTGCCAGGGGATGAACGGCGGCCTGCTCACCTCAATCGCGCGCCTCGTGCCCGCGTCCCGGCCCTGGTCCTGCCCGGCCCCGATGAACGGCGGCATGTGCCGGCCAGTCACGCCAGTCACGTCCGTCACGCGCCAGCGCGCCCCGCCGTCGGCCGCGCCGCAACGGCGCTGCCCCACCGCCATCGATGATGAGCGATCAATGGGCGCGGCGAAGATGATACCAGCGGGTCTCCCGCGGTACGATAGGCCCTGCCATGAGCGACACCAGCACCAGGCCCGGCACCGAGCAGGTGGAGGGCGCGCCGGGCGACCGTAACCCAGATCGCCCGCCCGAGGGCCCGTCCATTCGCGAAGGGGCAGCCGCCTATCTCCTGATACGCGACCTCCCGACCGCCGAGCGCCCCCGCGAGCGCCTGGCGCGCTACGGCCCCGAGCAGCTGACGACGGCCGAGCTATTGGCGATCATCTGGCGCACCGGCCGCTCCGGCCGCGAGCGCGAGAGCGCGGTGACCATCGCCAGCCGTGCCCTGGCCGAGTTTCACGGCCTGGCCGGCCTGGCCCGCGCCTCGCTGACCGAGCTGGAGCGGATCAAGGGCGTGGGTCCGGTCAAGGCGATCGAGCTGCGGGCGGCCCTGGAGCTGGGGCGCCGGTACGCCACCATGCAGCCGGAAGAGCGGCCGGTGGTGCGCCGCCCCGCCGACGTCTACAACCTGCTGCACTCGGAGATGGCGTCACTGGAGCGGGAGCACCTGCGCGTGGTCCTGCTGAACAGCAAGAACCACGTGCTGGCGGTGCGTGAGATCTACCGCGGGACGCTCAACTCCAGCAGCGTGCGCGTGGCCGAGCTCTTCCGCGAGGCCATCCGCGAGAACTGCGCCAGCCTGATCATCGTCCACAACCACCCCAGCGGCGACCCCACGCCGTCGCCGGAGGACGTGCGGGTCACCGCGGAAGCGGTCAAGGCGGGCCAGCTCCTGGACATTGAGGTCCTGGACCACATCATCATCGGCAACGGGCGCGACCGCTACATCTCCCTCAAGGAACGGGGCCTCGGCTTCAGCTACCCCTCAACCCCGCGCCTTGAACCTTGAGCTTTGAACCTTGAACTGGCGTCTACGGTCGGCACTCCGCTCTGGTGATGCGGTTCCCGCTCCGCACGAAGTCCTGCAGGCAGAGGTAGGCGGGCGTCGGGCTGCCGTCGGGGTTGACCACGCCGAAGCCATACTTCTCGTCCGTGGGCCCCACCAGCGTGCGGAAGTTCAGGTTCCAGATGATCACGTTGGTCACGTAGGGCGCCTCCCGCTCCACCTGCTCCAGCAGGCGAGCGAAGTACTTGCCCCGCGTCGGCTCGCTGTTGTCCTGGCCGTACTCGTAGCCGGGCACCGGCTGCGTCGTGGCCGACCAGCCTACCTCGGTGAACCACATCGGCTTCGTATCGCCGTACTTGAGCTGCACCTCGCGGAGCTGCTGATAGCGCTTGATGTAGAAGCTCCCGTGCCCCTTGAAGCCGCTGCCGATGGGGACGGTCTGCTTGTCCACCCAGTCGTCCGGTGGGTTGTTGTAGCCACTGGGGTGCACGCCCAGCACGTCGTAGTACTGCTTGATCTCGCCGTTGTTCACCTGGAAGACGAAGTCCAGGTACAGCCGGTCGTCGATCGCCGTCTTCATCGCATCGAGACAGAACCCCTGCGTGCGCGCCCCCGGATCCAGCCAGCACTCCGCCAGGCCGGTGGGCGTCAGCGCGGGGAGCACCACGATGATGGCCGGATCGGCGGCCTTGATGCCCTGATAGGCCGCCTTCTGCAGGCTGACGAAGTCGACGGCGCCCTGCGGCGGGGACGCCGGCCGGTTCGGCCACAGGCGATCGCCGCCCCACTCCCAGGCCAGGTTCTGCTCGTTCCACGGCTCAATCGCCTTCACCTTCCCGCGGTACCGGCCGGCCAGGAACTGCAGGAAGTCCTTCAGCATCTCCGGGTTGGACGGCGCGTGCCCGCCGGGCACGGCGTAGAAGTCCGGCGAACGGACGATGCTCAGCAGCAGGTTGAGCCCGCTGGCGCTCACGTCGTCCACCACCGCATCCAGAAAGCTCAGCCAGTCGCGCTTGAAGTACTTCGGCCGGCCGTTGACCGGCTGCTCCAGGCAGTTCGCCCGGTTGGCGTTGCACTGCTCCAGCGAGATCTCGTACTGCGACCAGATCACCTGCTGCTTGGCCCAGCCAAACCCCGCATCCTTGATCAGGCTGATCGCCTGCGGGCGCTTGCCCGTATTGAAGAAGTCGGCCTGGAAGCCGTAGCTGAGCGGGGTAGTGCGCTGCGCCCCCTGCTGCGACGCTACAGCGCGCTGGCCGGCGGCGCTGGCCGGGACGGCCACGGCGGTTGGGGTCGGCGTGGCGCGTCCCGGCGGAGACCCCACCAGGCCCCTGAGGAAGGAGACGATCGTCAGCACCGGCGGCTCGCCGAGCGGGTGCGGCGCCACCACCGGTCCGCTCAGGACCCCCGTCTCCTTGAGCAGGTCGCCGCCCAGCACCGCCGTCACGTCGCCGGCCCTGATCCCGCCCGGGCCGTCCGTTAGCCACCGCTGGAAGGCGATCCGCTGGAAGCGCTGGGAGACAAACGGCCCAAACAGGCGCGGGCGGTTCATCGGCAGGCCGCAGAACTGGATCGCCGCCTCGCTGTCGCCGTTGCCGCACTGGCTGAGGTAGCGCTCGCGGATGGCGGCGTCCTCCAGCCAGGTCAGTCGGATGCGCACGGCGTCCGCAAAGGACGTGGCGGAGTCCGTCTCGCCGCGGCCGATGCCGAGCAGCTCCAGGCGATCGTCGGCGCCGGCCTCCTCCAGGATCTGGAAGGTGTTGGCGAGCCGCACGGGCAGGTCGCCGCAGCGCTGCAGCAGCGTGACCTGGAAAGCCTGGTACAGGCAGCCATCACTGCCCCAGAACGGCGCGGAGACGGGATAGCCGGCGGCCGGCGGCCCGCCCAGGTGGGTGAAGCGCGACAGGAACGGCTCGCGAACGTCGTAGCCCAGCCCCGTCCCCGCGCCCGTCTGGCGGTAGTGGATGCCCGCGGTCTCGCCGCCGGCCAGGATCAGCTCTTCCGCCGGCAGGAGCGCCTGCGCCGAGGCCACGCCTCCTCCGACCATCCCCGTCGGGAGCAGCACCGCCACCAATGCGGCGATGCGTAGCCAGGCGTGGCTGCGCCGGGAGTGAGCCATGAGCCGGCGGCCGGTCTGCCACAGGCGG
Organism: Chloroflexota bacterium; assembly: GCA_034437795.1. GTDB lineage: Bacteria > Chloroflexota > UBA11872 > UBA12225 > UBA12225 > DAOTTI01. The sequence goes on from DAOTTI010000211.1 coordinate 10,476, forward strand.
CGGAGCGGGTGAGTAGCGGATTGGGGCTTACGGTGGCGGTGCGTTCCCTGCATTGGTCCTCTCGTCGTTGTCGTGTCGTGGTGTCGTCGTGGCGTACGCCTCGTACGCGTGGGGGGTCATTACGGGCGCACCGGTGCGGGCGCACCCCGCTCTTGCTCAACGAACGGGCCGGCGCGCGAATCGGATCGCTGCCGTCCCAGAAGGGGGACCGCCGGCGTGGCGCCCGATATACGCTCGTTGACAAACGGAACCAAGTTTAAAGACACCTGGTCGCGGCACGTCGCTTGCTAGGCCATCAGGGGGAGGCACGGTAGCAGCACATGGCGATTGTGTCGGGGACCTTTGCCACGCGACTGGAGGCGGACGACGCCATCCAGCAGCTCAAGGCGGCAGGCTTTACTGAGGATGAGTTCGCCCTGATCTCCCGCGAGCACGAGGCCGTGGGCGCCCCTAAGGACGACGAGCAGCGGGGGCACGAGACGGTGGAGGCAGCGACGGTCGGTGCCGCGGTGGGCGCGGTGGTGGGCGGCGCCCTGCTCGGCCCGCTGGGGGCCGTACTCGGCGGTGCCGCGGCCGGCGGGGGCCTGGCCGCGCTGCTCCGCACGCGGGGGATGGAGGAGGCCGAGGCGCGGGCCTATGAGGAACGTCTGCGCGCCGGCCGGCTGGTCCTCCTCGTGTACGTCGACGAGGCGGACCGGCGCGCGGCTGAGGCACGGCGCATCCTCCAAGGCGCCGGCGCAGACCGCGTAGAACTGGAACCATAGCGCGCCAGCACCGCAATTCCCCAAGGCACCAATTACGTAATACGTATTACGCTTTACGCCTTACGTACTGCGTCCCAAGTAACGTTCCAGCTCCTCCACCGATTCCCGCCTCGCCTCGATCCGGCGCTTGAGCCGTAGAATGCGGTCACTGACGTTGGTCTGCGTCACCGTCTGGTCATAGGCGACGGCCTGCAGGAAGGTCTCGATCTGGTCCAGGTTGATCTCCGTCAGGCGCAGGTCCTCGGCCCAGCGATTTACTCGCTCCACCTGCTCGCGCTTGAGGGCGATCAGGTCGTCCAGTTCGGCGGCCACACGCCCTGTGGCTTCCTGTCGCTGGGCCAGCAGCGCACGCAGGTCCTCCTCCAGCGGCCGGATCGGGTTCGCGCGCAGCGCCCGCAGCAGCAGCACCCGCCGGCGCGAGAGGTCGGCCGCCTGATCCACAAAGTCGGCTACCTCCAAGCGCTGCTCCGGGCTGAGCAGGGTCACGCCGCTGGGTGTCGACGGGAGGTCGGTCAGGATCAGGTGCTCCAGCGCTACAATCCGGCGCAGCTGCCGCTCGCGGGCCCGCCAGCGCTCGCGCTCATCCTCGTTGCGGGGCAGCGGAAACTGCTGGAGCGCGCGCTCGACCTCGCGCACGATGTCGTCGCGGCGGGGCACGGCGCCAACCAGGGCCTTCCTGGCCGCCGCGGCGTAGTACAGGAGCGCCGTCCACGCGCCCCCGCCGCCGAGCATCAGCCAGGCGAAGGCTGGATGGTGCGTCGGCGCCCAGCCGGCCAGGCCGATGGCCGCCGCGGCGGCCGCCGCCAGGCTCTTGGTGCTCAGCAGTTGCTCGATCCAGTACCGCATGCCGGCTGCTGCCCTATCTGCCCTACGCGCGCCCCCTACGCGCCGCTGGAGCGACGCGCCCGATGGCGACGCCCCAGGCTACCCAGGCACCCAGGTTACAGTACCGCGTGCCGGTCAAGTGCTCTGGCCCGAACGCTGGCTTGACGGTTCAGGGTCGCGCCGTGCGGGCCACGCCTCCTTCCCCGCTCCCGCCGGGTCACGGTGTGACCAGCGTAAACGCCACGCGCTCGTCGCGCTGGACCTGCTCCGGGTCGGGACACTCGCGGCATCGTGGCAAGGTCGTGCTCAGTATCAGCCGCTCGACGGGAACGCCAAACTTGATGATGTAGTCCTGCACTGCCCGCGCACGCTCAAAGGCCAGCGCGTTGACCGCCGCCTCGTTGAGCCCGGCTCCGGCCGGCCAGCCGGCCGACCCTTCGATGCGCAGGTACGTGCCCACCGTGCTGCGCAGCACGGGGATGACCGACGCCTCGATGTCGCGCCGCGCCGCTTCAGAAAGGATTGAGCTCCCCGGCTCGAACTGCACCTGCTGCACGGAAAGCACGACCAGCGTGGTCAGGCGCGCCTGCTGCTCGGGCGTCAGGCCCCGCACCTGCGCCCTGGCCGTCAGGTGAAACGTGGGGTTCACCGGCGGGCGCGTGGAGATCAGTGACGAGTCGCTCGCCGACTTGCGCACGAAGGCCGGCTCGAAGACGCTCGGGAGCTCATCATCGCGCAGGACGCGCCGCACCTCGCGCCCGCCGGAGGCCCATACCGCCTGCGCTTCCTTGTAGCGGCTGTACAGCAGCGGCAGGTTGGCGTCCGACATCACCGCCTGGTTGTCCTGGAGCGTCGCCTGCGCGAACTCCTTGAGCGAGTCGGTGAGATCCCTGGTGGAGCCGACGCCGGTCCAGCGGGCGCTCCACCTGGCCATCGACTGCGCCGCCGCGTCCGGCTGCTCCAGGGTCAGCTTCAGCGCCTCGAACCAGGCGTCATGGAAGGCCTGCACCGCCTCCCGCTTCGTCTCCAGGGCCCTGGAGCCGGTCACGATCACGTCCATCGTGACGCGAAACTGGTCGGAGGTCATCAGCACCTTGCTGTCCGGCCGGCGCGCCGCCGCCTCCATGTCGCTGCTCGTCCAGCCAATGACGCCATGCGCCTCGCGGTCCAGGTAGCGCCGGACCGCCTGGTTCAGGTTCTCGTGGCCGAAGCGGATGACGCGGCTGGCGGGGACGCCCCCAACCCGCAGCAGGTAGTACAGCAGGTACTCGCTGACCGAGCTGTCCGAGTAGGCGAAGGCGCGCCCCTCCATGTCGTTGAAGGTCTGCACCTCGCTGGCCTGGACCACCGCCTTGTCCGCGCCGGCGGATTCGCCGATGATGGCCGTGACGCGGCCGGTCTGGGGGCCGCCCCACAGGGCGTAGCTGTTCATCGTGGTTAGGATGGCGTCGAACCCGCCGTTCTGCAGCAGCTCCGCCCGCCGGAACTCGGAGATCCGGTTCCGGTCCTCGATGTCAAAGGGGACGAAGCGCACCCCTAGCCCGCGCTTCTCGGCTAGCTTCTCCTGGTACAGGAGCACCACCGGCGCATAGGGCGGGAACTCCTTGTCGAACGCGACGGTGACGTAGCCCAGGCGGAAGCTCCCCTGGGACTCGGGCACCGGCACCTCTGAGCGAAACCCCCCGTCCGCCGCTGGCGCCGCGGTGGCGCTGGCGCGAGCAGGGGTGGGGCTTGCCCGTGGCGCGGCCGTCGGGGCGGCCGTCGGCGCCGCCCCCTGGCCGGCGGGTGGCGGGG
>DAOTTI010000212.1:0-5104 GCA_034437795.1 Chloroflexota bacterium
CTGCTGGCAGGCGCGCTGATAGACGCCGAGCAGGGCCTCCACGTAGCGGTCCGGCCCGTACCGCTCCAGCACGCGCTGGCGCGCGGCGCGCCCCAGCCTGGCGGCGCGGTCCGGTTCGGCCAGCAGGCCGGCCATGGCGTCGGCCAGGGCGCACGGCTCAGCGGGGACGCGGACGCCCACCGTCTCGTCCACGATCTGCGCCGTCTGGCCCACGTCCGTCGCCACCACGGCGTTCCCCGAGGCCATCGCTTCCAGCAGACTGGCGCTGCCCAGGTTCTCGTAGCGCTGGCAGGAGACGAAGACAAGCGAGCGGGCCAGGAGCGGCGCCAGGTCGGTGGTGAAGCCCTGCTCGACGGCGCCCTCGAGGCCGAGCTGGACCAGGCGCCGCGCGACCAGGGGCGCCTGCTCGCCTCGGCCCATCAAGGCGAAGCGCGCTTTGGGGACGCGCTGGCGCGCCTGCGCCACCGCCTCGACGAACAGGAGGGCCCCCTTTTCGGGATGCAGGCGGGCCGCGAAGGTGGCCAGGCGCTCCTTGGCCGGGGCCGGCGCGAAGCGGGCCACGTCGGTGAAGTTGTCGATGAGCACGGCCTTGTGCAGGCTAGACGGCACCGTCAGGCGGAGATTGGCCAGCTCGTCGGCGCTACAGACGACCAGGGCATCGGCCCGCCGGACGGCGTAGCGGACGATGGTGCGCTTGGCCGCGCCGTAGAAGTGGCGCACGTAGCGCATCTCGCCCGATAGGGTCAGGACCACCGGTACGGGCAGGGCATGGAAGAGCGGGGCATAGGCCAAGAATGACGGTGCGAGCACCAGGTGGACGATGGACGGACGCAGGCGCCGGAGCGCCCTCCAGGCAGCGAGCTGCAGGCGCGGGTAGGCGGCCGCCCGCGCCGCGAGCCCTCGTACGGTGGCGGCCGGCGAGGCAGGAAAGGCAGGGCCCAGGCGCTCAACCGGCAGGCCGGCGGCGTAGCGGCGCAGAAAGGGATCGTCCGCCAGCAGGCCAGCGAACTCGTCGTTGACGAGGAGCGTTACGCGACAGCGCTCGCGCAGATAGCGGCAGAGGGCCAGCGTCTGGTGCTCGGCGCCAGACGCGAAGGGGGCCAGCAGGATGATGGCCACGTGGCCATCCCACCGCAGGGGCATCTGGACGCGCTGATCATCCTGGGGATCCGGGGCCATCGCGCAGCCTGTGAAGGGTAACGGCTCAGCCGCCGTGGACGATCGCCGTGGTTCCACAGTCACGGCACCCGGGGTGGCAGGCCCAGCGGTTACTTCCGGCTACAGTGACGAAAACGGTTCGTCGGCCCGCGGGGGCGCGGCCGCGCAGGAGGCCGTCTCTTCGGGGACGCGGGCAGGAAGGCCCGCCGGCGCGCGACGCCCCCTGCGGCCGGCCATGGCCAGAACGAAATGTCGAACGGCGAACGGTTACGATGGGGACGGGGGAGGCTCGGGTGCGTCGGGGCGATCGTCGAGGTCAGAGCGGGTCCCCCACGGCGCCGGCTTGCCACGCACCGCCCCGAGGTAGACCGCGCCGGCGGCGGCGATCCCAGCGGCCACGCCGGCCACCTTGGGCAGGGAGCCGGCCAGCACCAGAACCAGGCCGTAGGCCATGAGCCCGACGGCGGCCATGGCCAGTAGCTGGAGGAACGTGAACAGGGTCCGGCGCACCGCGCCTCAAGTGTAGCGGGAGCGTACGGAGGACCGAGCGATCCGTGCGAAACGGCGTGAACGGCCAGCCGGCCGCCCGCGGGCGCAGCGCCCCCGCGCGCCCGCGCTCCTGAGCCATCGGGGAGCAGGCGCCTCCCAGCGTGGAGCAGCGCCCCCCGCGCGCCCGCGCTCCTGGGCGCCCAACGCTCAACCGAGACGCAACGGTTCGGGTACGTACTCTCAACGGCCGGGCATTGATCTGGCCATCTGCTTCCGCTACTGTGTGCCCGCGACCCTCAGCCGGGAGGCGGGACGTCCTCGCCCGGCGCGCGGGCCGCGCTTGAGCACCGGCCGCGGGTGATGATCGCGGGCCGGCAGGGGTGGCATCAGCACGGCGCTCGAAAGGGCAGAGATGCGTCGGCTCGTCTGGCTTGCGGTGGCGGTATGGCCGGCCGCGCTGCTCCTGGCCGGTAGTATCTGGCCGGCGGCGGGGCCGGGTAGCGCCCTGGGGGCAGCGCTGCCGGCGCCGGTGGCCTCGCCCACCTCCACACCAGAGCCAGCCGCCGGGCGCGAGCCACGTGCGGGACGGCCAACGCTGCCACGGCCGGACGAAGCCCCCGCTGCAGCCATCGTCACGGGCGCGGGCGCGGCTAAGCACCCCAAGCTGGCGACGGCGCTGCTTGCCCTGGCCCGCGCCGCACAGGAACGTGGCGCCGCCGCTGTGGCCGAGGCGCGTGCCCGTGCCCTCACCACCGACGGCGACGGGCCGGGCGCGCGGGTGCGGGTCATTGTCGAGCGAGCCGGGCCGGACCCCGGCCCGGCCCGCGCGGCCATCGCGGCGGCCGGTGGCCAGATCGAAGCGGAGTATGCGGACCTGATCCAGGTTCTGATACCGCCGGCCGCCCTTGACGGGCTGGCGCGCCAGGCCGCCGTGCGCTACGTTCGCCCGCCGTTCCGCGCGGAGCCTCAGGCTGTGGCCGGCCAGGGGGTGACCGCCACCGGCGCCGGCGCCTGGCAGGCGACGGGGCTGACCGGCCCCGGGGTCAAGGTGGGCATTATTGATCTCGGGTTTCAGGGCTACCCCGAACGGCAGGCCAGCGGCGACCTGCCGGCGTCGCTCATTACGCAGGACTTCTGCGGGGGCCGGCTGGCCAGTGCCACCGCGCACGGCACCGCGGTGGCGGAGATCGTGTACGAGATGGCCCCCGGAGCGCAGCTCTACCTCATCTGCTTCGAAACGGAGGTCCAGCTTGGGCAGGCCAAGGACTACGCCAGGAGCCAGGGCATCCACATCATCAACCATTCGGTCAGTTGGTTCAACACCAGCCGCGGCGATGGCAGCGGGGGCCCTGGCACGCCGGACGCGATCGTGGCCGACGCGCGGGCCAGCGGCATCCTGTGGGTCAACGCGGCGGGGAACCGCGCCCAGGACCACTGGAGCGGCACGTTCTCTGATCCAGACGGCGACGGCTGGCACAACTTCGCGGGATCGGACTGGTCCAATACCATCTTTCTGCGCCAGGGGCAGCAGGTCTGCGCGTCGCTCAAGTGGGACGACTGGCCGGTCAGTGCCCAGGATTTCGATCTCTATCTGTTCTACCTCACACCGCCCAACTCGCTCACGCTGGCAGACTACTCAGTGAGCCCACAAACAGGTAGCCAGCCACCGACGGAAGGCTTCTGCTACACCAACAACACAGGGCTAGACCAGAACTTCTTCCTGGCCATCTGGCGCTATGTCGCTACCTTGACGCCCCGATTCGACCTGTTCGCGCCGGGCGTCTCGCTCCAGTACGCCGTTACCGAGGGCAGCCTGACGGAGCCCGGGTCGTCGCCCCACGCCCTGGCGGCCGGCGCTATCTGCTGGCAGGGCAACATCCTGGAGCCGTACAGCTCCCGTGGCCCCACCATCGACGGCCGGATCAAGCCCGATCTGGCCGGCCAGGATAGCGTCTCCTCGGCCACGTATGGCAGCTTCACGAACTGCGGCGCCTCCGCGTTCACGGGTACGTCGGCGGCCGCGCCACACGTGGCCGGCGCGGCGGCGCTGGTGAAGCAGGCCAACCCATCGTACTCAGCGCCGCAGCTCCAGAGCTTCCTTGAGCCGCGTGCGCTCGACCTGGGGCCGCCGGGCAAGGACAACCAATACGGCGCGGGCGCCCTGGCACTGGGGACCAGTCCCTGGCCAACGCCCACGCCGACCGGCACGCCCACGTCCACACCGACGGCCACGGGCACCCCCACCAGCACCCCCACCAGCACGCCGACCAGTACCCCCACCTCCAGCCCGACCGCCACGCGCACGCCAACGGCAACTGCTACTCCTACGGCGTCACCGACGGCCACGGCCACACCGGTCCTGTTCACGCTACGGGGGACGGTGCAGGACGAACGCGGCACGCCGGTGCCGCGGGCCGCGGTGCGGGCGCAGGACTTCGATACGGGGGCGACGTTCATCACCAGGTCGGGCCCAACCGGTGAGTTCCTCTTTACGGCCATGCAGGCGGGCCGTTACGAACTGCTGGCGCAGGCGGTTGGCTACACCCAGCTGGCCATCCCCGGCATAGACGCACGCATGGCGCCACCGAGTGTCGTGACCCAGGCCGTACTACTGCATACCAACGACGCCACACTCTCGGGCACCGTCCGCGACGCGGCCAGCAACCAGGGAATCTCAGGGGCGGTGGTGGCCCTGCTGGCCAAGAGCCCGTTTTCGACCCCTCCTGGCGGCGCCATCTACCATAGCGTGGCAACAGCTCCCGCCGATGCCACCGGCGCGTACACGCTACCGGCCGCCTCCGGCGCCTACGACCTGGCCGCCGCCCGCGAAACGGGGAGCGCCGGCTACGTAAGCCGCTCGGACACTCGCCGCCCGGTCTACGCAGTGCCCACGGGCGCCACCAGCCAGGATTGGGTACTGCCCAGTCTGACGTTCTCGGGAGGGCCGTGCACGCTGCCGGCCTGCACGCTCACCGTGAGCGGGTTCGGCCACGTGCCCCATTCCATGGTGCAGCTCCAGCTCCTTCCTCTCGCGGCTGGAACGAGCGTCAGCCTCGCGCCGGTGGCGGCGGATGGGTCGGGCGCTATCTCGTCAACGGTTTCCGTTACAGGGGTCAGTCCCGGGCGGTATCAGCTCAGCGCCACGTCGTTCGACGTGAGCATGGCGCGCTTCGCCCAGCCGCAGGCCGAGCTGGCGGTGCAGCAGCCGTCACCGACCCCCACGGTCACCGCTACGCCGACCGTGACCCCGACGGTGACCAGCACTGGCACCCCCATGCCCACGCGCACGCCGACCAGCACTCCGACCACGACGCCAACCGCCACGGCCACGCCGGCCACTACAGCGACCGAGACGCCGGCAGCCCCGCCCACGGAGACGCCCGTGCCGGCTTCGACTGGCGGCGGCGCATCCGGCGGGGGCTCAGGCGGACGGGGCGGAAGCGGTGGCGGGGGCGGC
>DAOTTI010000213.1:0-16678 GCA_034437795.1 Chloroflexota bacterium
GTGGAGATCCGCGACCCGCGCGAGCTGGAGCTGCCGGACGACGGCGACCTGACGCTGGTCGACCCCGAGACGGGGCGCCACCTCCGCGTGGACACCGCCAGCCGGCGCCTGCGGGAGCGCTTCCGCGCCGCCGCCGCGGCGGAGCGGGCCGAGGTGGCGACCGTCCTGCGCCGCGCCGGCGCCGCCCACCTCGTCCTCTCCACCGCCGGCGAGTGGCTGCGCCCCCTTGTCGGCTTCCTGCGCCATCACCTCGCCGCGCGCCCGGCCCGCCCCACCCCTCCCTGGCCCGACGCGGGGACGCGAGGACGCGGAGACGCGGCGCGCCCCCGCGTCGGGGCGGGGATGTGGGGACACGGGGACGATGGGAGCGTCACGCCGTGGCGCCTCTCGCCGCGGGGAGAGGCCGGCGTGGCGCGGCCGCGCGGCCAAGGAGACGCTTCATGACGCCGCCAGGCTGCGGGCGCTCCTCCCTGACCTGTCCCCCCTGATGCTGCACGGCCAAGGAGACGCTGTATGACGACGTCACTCACTTTTGCTTCGCCGGCGCTGCTCTGGGGATTGCTGGCCCTTCCTCTGGCCGGCATCGCCTACGTCCTCGCCCAGCGGCGCCAAGCGCGGTACGCGGTGCGCTTTACCAACCTGGAGCTGCTGGCGACGCTGGTGCCCCGCGCGCCCGCCTGGCGGCGCCATCTCCCTCCCGCGCTGGCCCTGCTGGCGCTGGGGGCCATCGTCCTCAGCGTGGCGCGCCCCCACGCCCTGATCCCGGTCCCCAAGGAGCAGGCCACGGTGGTGATGGTGATGGACACGTCCGGCTCCATGGCCGCCGCCGACGTTCAGCCCAGCCGCATCGCCGCCGCCAAGCAGGCCGGCCAGACCTTCCTGAACGTGCTGCCCACCAGCTTCAAGGTTTCGGTAGTGGCCTTCGCCAGCACGACCCGCACGCTGGTGCGGCCCACGACCGACCGTGCCGCCGTCCGCGCGGCGCTCGACGCCTTGCACGCCGAGGGGGGCACCGCCATGGGGGACGGCCTGCAGCGGGGTCTGGAGATTGCCCAATCCGTTGATGCGTCCACGGCGCCGCCGGAGCCCACCGGCACGGGCGCGGCGTCGGGGGCCGGATCGCGCCAGGGGGCTGAGCGGCCGAGCGCCACCCCACCCGCTACGCCGGCCGATCCCGCATCGCCCGGCAACGGCTCGCGTCCGCTGGCCGCGATCCTGCTGCTCTCGGACGGTGCCAACACCGATGGGCGCACCCATCCGCTCGATGCCGCCCGCGCCGCGCAGCGCGCCGGCATTCCCGTCTATACCATCGCTCTAGGCACGCCGGATGGGACGCTGGAGGTGCCTGGCCCTACCCTGGGCGGGCGTGGGGGCTTCGCCCGCCGGATCGCCGTCCCGCCGGATGAGCGAACGCTCCGGCAGATCGCCGAGATCACCGGCGGGCAGTTCTTCGCCGCCCCGTCGGCCGGCGACCTGCGCGCCGTCTACCGCGACATCGGCTCGCGCATCGGCTTCGAATACGAGCGCCAAGAGGTGACGTTCGCCTTCGCCGCAGCCGGCGCCGCGCTGCTGGCCACGGCGGGGACGCTGGCGCTGGCCTGGTCCTATCGCTTCCCATAGCTCCCGCAGTAGCTCCCCGAGTGGCGGGGCTGTCGAGCCTGCCGAGCGCCGTAGTGCCGGCAGCCAGGCGGCCCCGCATCGTGGCCCGTCGAGAGAGGACAGAGAGCGCAACGCATGAACCTTCCAGCCATTCCCAGCCTTTCCGCCCTTGCCATCCCCCCGCTCGTGCCCGTGGGCTTCCTGTGGCCCTTGGCCCTGTGGCTGCTGCTCTTGGTCCCCGCTGCCGTCGCCGCGTACGGCGCGATGCAGGTGCGGCGAAGACGCCACGCCGCGCGCTTCTCGCGGCCGGACCTGCTGCCCAACCTGGTGCCCGCTAGCCCCGGCTGGCGCCGCCACGTACCGGTGGCCTGCTACCTCCTGGCGCTAACAGGCCTGCTGCTCAGCCTCGGGCGCCCGCAGGCGGTGCTGGCCGTCCCGCGCGAGCAGGCCACGGTGGTCCTCGTGATGGATACATCAATCTCCATGAGCGCCACCGACGTGCAGCCCACCCGCTTTGCCGCCGCTGGCGCCGCGGCCAGGCGCTTCCTGGAGATCCTCCCAGCGCCATTTCGCGTGGCCCTGGTGTCCTTCTCGGCCAGCGCCCAGCTCGTGACGGCGCCGACGGCCGACCGCACCGAAGTGAGACAGGCCCTGGCGTCGCTGCGTCCGGAAGGAGGGACGGCCATGGGCGACGCGCTGGAGCTAGCGCGGGGCGTGGTGCAGTCGTCCCTGGGAGCCCCTGGCCAGCCGGCCGGCCCCGGCGCCGCTCCTGGGGCTGCCGGCGCACCGCCGGTCCAGGGTCGGGCGCCGGCCGGCACGCCGGCGGACGATGGGCCGCCGGCTGCTATTCTCTTACTATCCGACGGCGCCAACACGGCCGGCCAGGTCCAGCCCCTGGAGGCCGCTGCGCGCATCCAGCGGCTTGGCGTCCCCGTGTACACGATTGCACTGGGCACGGCCGCCGGCGTCATCGAGTCCCCTGATACCCCCGGACAGCTGATGGCTGTCCCGCCCGACGAAGCCACCTTGCAGCAGATCGCCCAGCTCACCGGCGGCCAGTTCTTCACCGCGCCCACCGCCGCCGACCTCCGCGCCGTGTACGAACACATCGGCTCCCGCATCGGCTACGCGCAGGAGCAGCGGGAGATCACGGCCGCCTTCGCGGCGGGGGCCGCGGTGCTCCTGGCCGCCGGCAGCGCCTTGGCCCTGCTCTGGTTCAATCGGTTCCCCTAGCGGGCATTGGTCATGCCGATTGCCATTCCGCCAGGGGAGCCAATGCCACAGCCACGGCAAGTGATCCCCTAGGAGAGACACGACCCCCCGATGCTTCCTCGCCGCCCTAGCCCGCCCGAACGCGCCAGCGTGCCCCCATGGCGCCGCGACACCGGCTCACTTGCCGCCCCGCACGGGTACACCGGCCCGATAATGGGGCCGTACGGCGAACGACGCGGGGTGCCGGCGCGGGAGACGACCGTGGAGCGGCCCCGCCACCGGCGGCGTCTCGTTCTGGCCGGCCTGGCAGCCGCGGGCGCTGGCCTGAGCGCCGCCGGCTGGACGCTCCTGGCCACTCCCACCATCGCCAACCGCACCGCCCCGGCTTCTGGGAACGATGCCGGCACCGTGGCTCGCGGCCGGCGCCTACCGTCCACCGGCCCGCTCACGTACGTGGCCATCGGCGCCTCTGACGCCACCGGCGCCGGCGTGGCCGACCCGCGCCGCGATGGCTGGGTCGCCGTGTTCGCCCGCGAGCTCCCGCCATCGTTGCAGCCGGTGCGGCTGATCAACCTGGGCATCCCCGGCTCGACGCTCCGCCGGGCGCTGGCGGAGCAGCTGCCCCGCGCGGTGGAGGTGCAGCCGCACCTGGTCACGGTGTGGCTGGTGGTGAACGACGCGCTCGCGGGCGTGAGCCTGGCCGACTATGCCGCTGACCTGGACCAGCTCCTGGACCAGCTTCGCACCCGCACCAGCGCCGTCGTCGCGATCGGCAACGCCCCCTACCCGCCCGCGAGCCTCGATCCGTGGGGGCTGCCTGAGGCTGTCCGGCGGGCGGCCGCCATGGCCTGGAATACGGTCATCGCCCGCGCCGCGCGCAAGCACGGCGCCGTGCTGGTGGATATCTACACCCAGTGGCCGCTGGTGGAGCACCCTGAGTACATTGGGCCCGACGGCCTGCATCCCACGGCTGCGGGGTACCGCGCCCTGGCCGGCGTCTTCCACGCGGCCCTGCGCGCCGAAGGCGTCCTCTAGCCCAGCGATCCATGACCAGCGACGAGCCCCCTCTCCCATAGGGAGAAGGCCAGGGCACCGTGGGCTATCTCGGGGGTTCCCTGCAGGCCCCCTCCCCATAGGGATAAGGAGGGGGCCTGGGAGAGGGCTCCAATAGTGAAGATCGGTCCCGTCCCTCTGGGGCACGGACGGGGTATGGAAAGGCTGGCCATTGCCACAGGAATCGGGGCTGGTCGGCGGGCAGTGCGGCGCCCCCACACTGCCCTGAGCCGGCATACACTATGAGTGCCATGGCTCTCACGTCGACCCTCGTGGAAAGGCTGAGCAGACCGGCCGCCGCGACCATCGTCGCACGCTTCTTCCTGCCGTCGCAGGAGTTCACCCCGGCCTACCTGCGGCTGGGGCTGGCCGAGCTCCGGCGCCGCGCGGCGGAGGCGCTCGAGGCGCTGCGTGCCTGCGAGGTCTGCCCGCGCAACTGTCGCGTGGACCGGCTGGAGGACAAGTTTGGCGTCTGCCGGATTGGGCGCTACGCCATCGTCGCCAGCTATTTCCCGCACTTTGGGGAGGAGGACTGCCTGAGGGGCTGGAACGGCAGCGGCACGATCTTCTTCTCCGGCTGTAACCTGCGCTGCGTGTTCTGTCAGAACTATGAAGTGAGCCAGCTCCGCGAGGGGCGGGTGGCGCCGCCGGAGCGGCTGGCGCGCATGATGCTGGCCTTACAAGAGAAGGGCTGCCATAACATCAACTTCGTCACGCCCGAGCACGTGGTGCCGCAGATCCTGGAGGCGCTGCCCTTGGCCGTAGAGATGGGCCTGCGTCTCCCCATCGTCTACAACACCAGCTCCTACGACTCCCTGGAGTCGCTGCGGTGGATGGACGGCATCGTCGACATCTACATGCCGGACTTCAAATACTGGTCTCGCGAGCCGAGCCGGCACTATCTGAAGGCGCCGGACTATCCGGAGGTGGCGCGGCGCATCATCAAGGAGATGCACCGGCAGGTGGGCCCGCTACGGCTGGACGAGCATGGCCTGGCCAAGCGGGGCCTGATCATCCGGCACCTGGTGATGCCCGGCGCGCTGGACGAGACGCGCCAGATCATGCGCTGGATCGCGGAGGAGCTCGGGCCGGACACGTACGTCAACGTGATGGCCCAGTACTATCCGGCAGGCAAGGTAGGGCTGGACCCGCGCTACGACGACATTAACCGGCACATCGAGGCCGACGAGTTCCGGGACGCGCTGGAGGCGGCCCGCGAGGCCGGCCTCACGCGCCTGGACCAGCGCGTCCCGCGCCGGCCCGGGAGACGCTGGGCCGTGGTGTGAGGGTGTGAGCGGAGTGCAGGTCGGCTCGTTTCGGCCGGACCGGCGGCGCCCCGCCGAGCCCCGCCGCCCGATGGCGCGAGCACGACACCGTCGCCAGCGGTGGTATCGCTGCGAGCGGGAATGGCGACCTCGCGGCTGCGCTTAGGGCGGAAGCCCGCCGGCCGTACAATGCCAAGGGCGCGCTGAGCGGCGTGGCAAGCGTAAGGAGGGCTGAGGAGGGCGGGGATGTCGCTCTGGCAGACGTTTTACCACGTGGTGTGGGGGCGAAGGGGCAGGCCTCCCTGATCCGCAAGGTGGATAAGCCGCGACTGTACAGGGGGCCATGCATAATGCGGGACAGGCCTGCAGTCCACGCGCAGGGCGCCCAAGCGCCCTTTGCTTTCGATAGCCTGCGGGCTTTAGCCCCAGGCACAGCTGCCGTCAGGCGCGCAGGAGCGCGGTTGCCTGCTCGTCGATCTGGCGTGCGGCCTCGGCGACGGACGTCCTGCCGGAGAAGGCCTCGCCCAGCAGCCGGCCAAAGATGGGCGAGTACATCTCGTTCATCTTCACCGACTTCGGCAAGGCCCGCAGGTGCGGCAGGGTGTCGGTCACGGCTTTGCGGTTGTCCGGCGGCGGTGGAAGGGCGGCGTAGACCTTCTCTAGCTCTTTGAGCGCCGGCGCGCCCACCTGGGCCTCGACGAAGACGCGCTGGCCGGGGGCGCCGCAGAAGTATTTGAGGAAGGTCCAGGCTGCGTCCGGTAGCCTGGTGATGGCGGCGATGCCCCCGAAGAGGGTGCCGGCGTAGTTGGGGCGTCCGCTCTTGCCCCTGGGGTGGATGGCGATGTCCCAGGGGAACTGCCCTTTGATGTCCGCCGCCGCGCGGCCGATGTTGGCCGTGCCCTGGGTGACCATGGCGACGCGCCCGGTGGTGAAGTTGGGCACCGGCGCGCCGCCTTCGCCCGGGGCGACCTTATGCCGGATCACCGTATCCGCGAGCCATTGGAGGGCATCGACGGTGGGCGCCGAGGACAGGGTGGCGCGCGTCGGGTCCTCTGGCCGGTCGAAGGCGTCGCCGCCGTTCTGCCAGATCCAGGGGAGCACGTTATTGAGATCGCGCTGGAAGTTGAAGCCGAACACGTCGGTGGCCGGATCGCCCATGCGCTGGGTAAGGCGCTTGGCGGCGTCGAGCACCGTCTCCCGCGTCCAGGACTCGTCGGGGTACTTGACGCCCGCGCGGTCGAAGAGGGCCTTGTTGTAGAAGAGCACGTTGAAGTTGGCGAAGAGGGTGAGGAAGTAGAGCCGTCCCTTCCAGCTCCCGGCGTCGATGACGCCCCTGGCGTAGTCGTCCAGCTTGAAGGCGCGGTCGCGGGAGACGTAGCCAGAGAGGTCCTTCGCGATACCGCTGGAGGCGACGTCGGGCACCCAGACGGGGGAGCCGCCGATGATGTCCACCACCTGGCCGGCCGCCAACTGCGTCTTGAGGTTGGTGAAGTAGTCGCCCTCTGACGCGGGGACGAGGAGGTCCAGCTTGATCGTGGCATGCTGCGCCTGGAAGCCGTTGGCGACCTGCTTGTAGAGCTCCAGGTTGGCCTGGGGGTTCCAGGTGAGCCACTGCAGCGTGCCGGTCTCGGGCCTGATGGGCCCGCCCTGCTGCGCCGCGTCGCGGGTTCCGCCGGAGCCAGTGCAGGCCGCCAGCAACGCTACGGGGACGGTCGCCGTACCGGCGCTCCCTGCGAGGAGCGTGCGGCGCTTAAGGCGCAGGTTGAAGGGGAGCGATGTCATCACGCAGATGGTAGCCGGTAGACGGTAATGCCGGCATCATCGAGCGCATCAGCACTGGTGTGCCGGAGACGGCCGGCGTGGGTCATGCCGATCTCCTGCACTTCCGTTTACCCGGCTCCGCTGATTGACAGCACCGGAGACGGGAGTAGCAAAGGCGCTGGAGTTCTACATATGGTCCCGGAGCACGACGATGGCCGGCTGAACCACATCACTCGGGTCCTGATCGCGCGGGCCCTGGTCCCAGCGCATCACGCACCAGGCGCACGGCGTGGTCGATGAGCTGGGTTGCTGGTGGCGTCCACACGTCCGCGAGTAGCTCGGCAGTGGCGACGTAGAACCAGAGCCCGGCGATCACGCGCTCGCGGAGCGCCGGTGGGGCGTCCGACCCGCCGCCGGTAACGCCGAAGACGCGCCGGCGCAGGCGGGCCCACTCAGTCTGGGGGCCGATGACCTGCTCGGCCCGCTGGAACCAATCGCCGCTCCATTGCTCCCCACCCGGCGGCGCCACCAGCGGTACGCCCCGCTGCACGTCCACCAGCCGGTTGAGGCCCCAGCTCAGCCCGAACTCGGCATCGAGCAGCCGGCCGACGTCCCCGCTGCGCAGACCGGCCAGCCCCTTGTGAACCTCCTCCACCCAGCCCACCATCGCCCCGTTAGCGAAGGCGTTCGCCCGCGCCTGCATGGCTTGGTCCCAGACGAAGGCGTCTGCCCGCGCCTGCAGGGTGGCGAAGTAGCCATCGTGGTCACGAAGCGGGCGCCCCTGGCGCAGCCCAGGGATGCGGCTCACCGCTAGCTCGGGCTGGGCGAACCAGGTCTCCACCTCGTCAGGAGAGGCATCGCTCACCACCACCAGCCGCCCATCTACCAGATGGCTCCCGCTGCCGGGCAGTGACGGCGCAGTTGCGGTGGTGAAGCGCACCAGATCGACGTCACTGAAGGGGTGAGCATCGCCACGCGCGTAGCTGCCCACCAGCACCAGCGCCTTCACCTCAGGCCGGTCGAAGCGGTAGATGAGATCCTGCCAGTCACTCATTGGCTTACAACAGAGATGGCCGCTTGTCTGAAGTATTCCCGAGCGGAGCCCTCACCTTCGTCCAGGGCTCCCGCCGGAGGCGGGACGACCACAGGGGTAGGGAACGGATCGCCTGCCGTGAAGGGTCCGCGCGAGCCGCCGGTCACGGCGGACACGGC
This sequence comes from Chloroflexota bacterium, assembly GCA_034437795.1. Taxonomy (GTDB): domain Bacteria; phylum Chloroflexota; class UBA11872; order UBA12225; family UBA12225; genus DAOTTI01. The sequence continues at coordinate 8,103 of DAOTTI010000213.1, forward strand.
TCCAGCAGGATGCTCCCGTGCGCGAGGAGGCGGGCCTGCCAGCGCGGCGGGACCAGAGTGGTGGCGTCGTACTCCTCGACGATCAGCGGGCCGCGCTGGGGCCGCGCGCCGAGGGCCGCGCGGCTGAGCACGGGGGTGTCCAGCCAGCCGTGGTGGGGGCCGAAGTAGGCTGGCCGCCGGCCGGGGAGCCACGCCTGGTCGGCCTGGGTGGCGGGGCCGAACGGCAGGTGGCGGGGGCCGTCCGCCTGCCCGCGCGCTACCAGACGCAGGTTCACCAGCTCCACCGGCTCGCCGGGCGCGCGATGGCCATAGGCCCGCTCATGGGCCTCGCCAAAGGCCTGCTCCAGCGCCGCCACCGTGGACGGGTCGATGGTCTCGCCGCGAAGCAGGGCTAGGGGCACGGTGAGCTCATAGGACTGTCCGAGATAGCGCAGGTCGGCGGCCCAGCGTAGCTCGACGCGTGGCGGCGGGTACCCTTCAGACGCCAGGGTAGTGAGGGCCATATCCGACAACTCCGCGGCCAGGGCGCGCAGGGCACTGAGATCGACCTCGTCCAGCCGGTGCAGGTGCGTGCGCAGGAAGTGGTGCTCCACGTCCGCCGCCAGCAGGCCGAAGGCGCTGAAGAGGCCGGGCGACGGGGGCACGAGGATGCGCGGGATGCCCAGCTCCTGCGCCACGCCGGCGGCGTGCAGCGGGCCGTTGCCGCCGAACGCCACCAGGGCCGCCATCCGCGGGTCGTGCCCGCGCTCGGCGGAGACGGCCCGCACCGCGCGCACCATGCTGGCCACGGCGATGGTGTAGGCGCCGAACGCGGCGTCGACCAGGGCGAGCCCGAGCGGCCGCGCCACCTGCTCCTCCAGCGCGCGGTGCGCCGCCGCGGCGTCCAGGCGCAGGGCGCCGCCCAGCAGCCAGTCGGGGTTGAGGTAGCCCAGCACGACATTGGCATCGGTGAGCGTGGGCGCCGTTCCGCCCGCGCCGTAGCAGGCGGGGCCAGGCGCCGCGCCTGCGCTCTGCGGCCCAACGCACAGCACGCCCCCGGGATCGACCCACACCAGGCTCCCGCCACCGGCACCGACTTCGACCAGATCCACCGACGGCAAGCTAAGCAGGTAGCCGCCCCCGCGATTGAGCCGGTTGGCGACGGTGAGGCCGGCGCCGATCTCCGCCTCCGCCGCAAGCGGGACGTGCCCATCCGGCACGAACGCCGCCTTGGCCGTGGTTCCGCCCATATCCAGGGTGAGCAGGCGCCGCTCCTGCGCCTGTCGGCCGAGCGCGGCGGCGGCGATCACACCGGCCGCCGGGCCGGATTCCACCAGGTGCGCCGGCATGCGCCGCGCGGACGCGGTGGTCATGCAGCCGCCGTTGGACTGCATGACCAGGACCGGCGCACGCAGGCCCAGCGATTCCAGGCCGGCGGCCATGCGCGCCAGGTAGCGCCCGACCGCCGGCCCGAGATAGGCGTTGATGACGGTGGTACTGGTGCGCTCGTACTCCTTGATCTGGGGCAGGACCTCGTGGGAGAGCGAGCAGAAGACGCCCGGCGCCAGCTCCCGCAGTAGCGCGCCCAGGCGGGCCTCGTGAACAGGATTGGTATAGGCGTGCAGCAGGCAGACTGCGATGGCCTCCACGTCGGCCGCAAGGAGCTGCCGAATGGCGGCAATGGCGCTACCTTCGTCCAGCGGGCGCAGCACGGCGCCGGTGTGATCGAGCCGCTCGTCCACCTCCAGCCGGAGGGCGCGCTCGACCAGCGGCGGCGGCTTCTCCCAGGTGAGGTCGTAGAGGCGGGGCACGCGCATGCGCCGGATCTCCAGGATGTCGCGGAAGCCCCGCGTGGTGAGCAGGCCGGTGCGCGCCCCGCGGCGCTCGAGCAGGGTATTGGTCGCCACGGTGGTGCCGTGCACGATCTCGGCCGCTGCGTGCGGGGGCCGGCCGGCCTGGGCCAGCAGGCGCTGCACGCCGTCGAGCACGGCACGGGCGTAGTCGTCCGGCGTCGACGGCACCTTGACGACGGCCACCGCAGCCTGGTCATCCACCAGGGCCAGATCGGTAAACGTGCCGCCGATGTCAATCCCCAGCCGGTACACGGCAACTATCTCGAACCCGTCCAGCGGGGCCAGCGCAGGCCACGACGGCGGCCGGCGCCCGCAGGGGCACGATCTGCTCGGGTGACGACTCTAGCAGGCGAAGCGCAGCGCTCGCGAGGGCTGGATGCCGCGGCTGGTCTGGATGCTTCACCGGTGGAGCCATCGCCCTCGCCCTCTCCCATACCCATTAGCAGAAGGAAACTCCTGGCTGGCCGTGAATGGTCCAGGCCAGGGAGCCTGCGGGTTCCAGCCTGGCTTCGGGAGAGCCATCACTGCAGCAGGCGCTGGGCGCGAGGCTGCCAGCCCAGAAGACGGCGGGCCTTGGAGAGATTGTGCTCCTGCTCGCGCTCGTCGCCGGCAATGAAGATGGCGTCGAAGCGGCCGTGGCCGATCTGCACCGCCTCCAGGGCGCGCAGGTAGGCGTCGGCCAGGTCCTCCTCATCTGTGACGTAGATCCTGCTGCCGTCGGGGTAGACCCGGGGATGGCGCCGTTCCTCCAGCCACTGCTCGCGCGTACGCGGCCCCGTGATGCGCAGCGCGATCAGGTTCATGTCGAACCAGCGGGCGAAGTACTGGCAGATCAGCTCGCCGAAGCCCTTGGTCAGACCGTAGACGCTGGGCGTATCAAGCGGCACCAGCTCCTCGGCCGGATACCAGTCCCGCCGGCGGTAGTGGACGCTCATCGTGCTGGTGTAGACGCCGCGCTTGATCCCCAGCTCCTGGGCGGTGAAGAGCAGCAGGTGCAGGCCCTTCGTGTTCACCTCGTAGTTGTCCAGGATGGTGGGAACGTCCTGGCTGGTTACCGATCCTCCTTGCCCGCGCCTCATCACCAGCCAGATGAAGGTCTCCATGCCGTCCAGCGCGCGGCGCACCGCCTCCGGGTCGGTGACCGATCCCTCCACGTACTCGATGCCGTCGTGGCGGGGCGGCCGCAGGTCGAGCACGCGGAGGTCGTGGTGCTGGCGCAGATAGGGCACAAGGAACGTTCCAACATGGCCGGACCCTCCGGCCAGCAGCACTTTCACCGTCTCTCTCCTCTCCTTTTCTTCTACCTTCTTCAATTACTGCTGCCACAGCTACTGCTGCGCCTTCCGCTGCACCTGGCAGCATGGGGGCAGCGGCGTCTGCGGCCGGAACGGTACACGGTGCGTCTGCCTGATGACAAGCGGGCGCCGCGCCAGCGCGCCGGGGGCAGGAACCGTGGCGCGGGGCAATCCGCCGCCGGCCCCGGCGTCGTACCGGGTGTGAGCGGCGAAGCGCCGCTCAAAACTGGTTGGGAGGAAGTGCTATGCGTGTCCGTGTCTCGGTTGCTGCTCGCGTCCTGGTGATCGCCGCCCTGCTGGCCACCCTGCTGCCGTTTGCCGCCCCGGCCGCCGCGCAGGAGGGGGCAGCGGCCCCGCCCCTTCTGGTCGCCTTGCTCACCGGCGCCGCCGAGGTGCCGGGGCCGGGAGATCCGGACGGCGTGGGCGTGGCCGGGATCCTGGGCTTTCCCCGCATCGGCGCCGTCTGCTTCCGCATCATCGTCCGTAACGTGACCCTACCGGCGACGGGAGCGCACATCCACAGCGGCGCAGCCAGGGTCGCCGGCCCCATCGTCGTGTCACTCACGCCACCCGACGCCAACGGCACGTCCGCCGGCTGCGTGACGGGGGTCGATCCGGCGCTGGTGAGCCAGATCTTGATGCACCCCGACCAGTACTACGTGAACGTGCACACCTCAGACTTCCCGGCGGGAGCCATCCGCGGGCAGTTGATGCGCCTGCCGATGCCGACGGCCTAATCGACGGCCTAATGCAGTACCAAGCGAGGCGCCGCTGTGGCGGCGCCTCGCCGCTACATGAGCGGCCGGAAGTCCTTTGACACGTCGCCAGGAGCGGAAGCGTCAAGCGACTTCTGGCCGCCCGCCGAAGCCGGTGAACCGCCAGGCGCCACAGGAGCTGCGTAGCCTGGAGTATTCACCAGCGGAGCCCTCACCCTAGCCCTCTCCGAAAGGGAGACGGGGCTCGCCCAGTAGGGAGTGGCGAGGAGCGAGGAGCGAGCCCTCACCACGGCTCTCACCGAGAGGGAGAGGGAATTGATGGCCGCCGACGAAGGATCCGGCCGAGGCGCCGCCCGCGCGACGGAGGCGTAGCGCGGCCAGGATGAGCCCCGCGAGGGCGGTGGCCGCCAGGCCGGCGGCCGACAGGCAGCACCCGCCGCGGAGCGCGCGTCGCAACAGCCGCCGCCCCGGGCGGCGCAGCCACCAGCGCCAGGGCCGCAGGGGCCGACCCAGGGGGCGGCGGATGAAGATACGCCCGGCCAGCTGTGGCGCGGGCGCGGCGGGCATTACCATGTCGCGGGGTCCCTCCCTTCGTGCTGTCCGGCGCTCTGTCGCCGGCCCCGAGCCGTCGATTCACGTCTGCGGGCCGAGCGCGTCTCCATCTCCGATCGTCTGCCCCAGCCAACCCGTCTGCATCATCAATCCAGGTCTGCGGGCCGAGCGTTCGCCTCCATCTGCCACCACAGGCGCCGCGGATGCGGTGTCGCGGCTGCGCCGCTTAGACCCACCACTGCTCATGGCGCGCTGTTGCCGCCCTTTCAGTGAGCGCGCCATGTATTGCCATGTATCGCCGTGTCTGAGCACTCACCTGCGAATGAGTATTAGGTGCCAGCACCCATTGGCGCTCACGCAAGTTCAGGTGCCAGCACCCTCGCGCGTTCCCGCCCGCAGCGCTATTGTAGGGGGCGGTAGGGGGCAATTCAGCGCTACGGTCGATATCCCATGATACACGCGGTGCAAGACGAGACCACGCCCCTGGCTTCTGGCGCCACGCACGGCAGCGGCGGGCACCGGCTGACGCCCCTGCGGCAGTTCACGCTGCTGGTGGCCGCCACGCTCATCACCGGCACGGTCCTGCTCGGGGGCGTCCTGGCCATTCTCCTGCAGCACCATGTGGAGCAGGAGACCGTGGCGCTCACGCGCCGTGAGGTGGAGGTCCACTTCTACGACATCTTCAAGACCAACGTCTTCCTGCGCCCCCTGACGGAGGCGGAGGCAACGCGGTTCGACCCGATGGTGCGTTATCACTTCGGCATCTACGACATCGTGCAGCTCCGTCTCTTCCGCCCCGACGGCACCATGATCTACAACTACCTGCCGGGCCTGCAGCCGAGCGACCCACCCCAGCCGGCCAGCGCCCTGCCGCCCGAGCACCAGCACCACCTCGCGCGGGCCGCCGAGGGAGAGCCGGTGCTGGCACGGACGCAGATGGGGGCGCCGGAGAACATCCGCCAGCAGCCCCTACAGCACGTGCTGGAGGTCTACGTGCCCATCCGGCAGGACGGGAAGGTGGTGGGCATAGCGCAGGTGTATCGAGACATTCACCGGCAGGTGGCGGACGTCCGGCGGCTGCAGGCGCTCGTCGCAGGGGCAGTCGGCCTGGGGAGCCTCATGCTGTTCGTCTCCCTGGTCGGGATCTTTCGCGATTCCACGCGCCGCATCCGGCGCCAGAGCGAGGCGCTCCACCGGTCGTTGACCGAGCTCCAGGCGGCGCACGGCGCCACGCTGGAGGCGCTGGTGGCGGCGCTCGACCTGCGCGACCACGAAACGCAGGGGCACTCGGCGCGGGTCACACGCTATGCGCTGGCGATTGGGGCATCGCTGGGCCTGAATGCGGCCGACCTGGCCGCGCTGGAACGCGGCGCCTTGCTGCACGACATCGGGAAGATCGGCGTGCCCGACCACATCCTGCGTAAGCCGGGCCCGCTCAGCGACGCCGACTGGCGCCAGATGCGGCGGCACCCCGACCTGGGCGCCCGCATGATCGGCGATATCGGTTTCCTGGAGGCGGCCGTGCCGGTGGTCCGCCACCATCACGAGCGGTTTGATGGGCGCGGGTACCCCGCCGGACTGCACGGGGAGGCGATCCCGCTGCCCGCCCGCGTCTTCGCCGTGGCCGACACCTTCGATGCCATGACCTCCGACCGGCCGTACCGGCGGGCCATGTCCATCGCCGCGGCGCGGGCCGAGATCCAGCGGTGCGCAGGCAGCCAGTTCGACCCGGCGGTGGTGGAGGCCTTCCTGGCCATTCCGGAGACGGAGCTGGCGCTGATCCGCCAGGCCGGGCATGAGACAGCCTCTGTTCCATCCGCTCAGCCGCCGGACCCGATCAGGCAGGTCCTGGCGGCCGGCCGGCAGCTAGTCGCGGCTGGCCAAGGATAACTGTCAGGATCGGCAGGACTGTCAGGGCCGACAGGGCCGGCGGAGGGAGCGCGAGAGCAGCATGGTGAGACTGGCCCAAGGGGCGGAACGCCGCGCGTGGGCCGCGCGCGCCGGCCGCTCAAGCGGTCCGGCTATACCCGGCCCAGCCTGCTCAAGCGGGCTCGACCGGATCCCTGTGGGAGCCCGATAAGTTCCCTCTCCCCATGGGACTGGGCTAGCGGGCGCATGACCGACGACCTGCCGCCGCGCCCTCCCTCTCCCATAGGGAGAGGGTGAGGGTGATGGCACCGCTTGTCAATGATCCGGGCTCGCCGTGGAGCCTGGGCCTGCGACGGCGGTGCAAGCGTACCCGTCATGGGACCGTATCCGTAGGGTGTCCAGTCCGGATGGTGTCCATGAAGTCACCGGGCCGGAATCGCCGTGGCGATGGTCGCTATCCCCGAGATGATGAACACGGCGGCGGCACCCAGGCGGATGGCTCGCTCAGGCAGGCGCCGCCCGGCTACCGTGCCGGCCAGGATGGCGATCCCATCGGCCACCACCATCCCCAGAGTTGAACCGAGCCACACGGGCACAAAGGCGCGCTGCTGGCTGGCCAGGGTGACCGTGGCCAGCATGGTCTTGTCGCCTAGCTCAGCCAGAAAGAAGGTGATGGCGACGGTCAGCAACGGCCCCAGGCGGTGCTCCGCCCGGCGCTCGGCATCCGTCAGCGTGTCGCCGCGGATCGTCCACAGGCCAAAGCCAATAAAGGCGACGCCGGCGGCGAGCGAGATCCATCGCTCAGGGAGCATGACCCCCAGGAGCTCCCCGATCCCGACCGAGACGAGGTGCACCAGGAGCGTGGCGAGAAACACCCCGGCCAGCACTACCCGCGCCGAGAAGCGAGCGGCGAACGCCAGGGAGACGAGCTGGGTCTTGTCCCCCATCTCGGCCAGAGTGATAAAGAACAGGGACTGCCAGAATGCGGGCATACAATCGACCTGCCGCGGGCTTACTCGACGATGAGCTGGGCCCGCATGCCGGCCTCCTTGTGCCCGCTGATCGTACAGATGACGTCGTAGGTGCCCCTGGCGGTGGGCGTGAACTCCACCCAACCTTGCCTGCCCGGCGCGGTGTGGACGGCCACATCACTGCCATGCCCGTGCCCGCCGGCGGACTGGCGCACTCCCTTCGCCGGCAGTTTCTCCACCACCAGATCGTGCTCCAGCAGGCCGGCATTCGTCATCACCAACCGCACCGGCCTGTCCACCGGCACCCGAATCGTCTGCGGGGTGAAGGTGAACTCCGCGGCGCGCACCTCGACGCGGTTATCTGCCGGCGTCGTGGCCCCTGCCCGAGCGGCGCCGCAGCCGGCGGCGACAAGCGCCAGGGCCAGCGCCGGGCCAACGATCGTCCAGCGAGGGACATGAACGGGCATGCGCACTCGATTCTCCGTCTCGATGGTAGTTACGGCTGTTGGGCCACCACCCCTCCCAGCGTAGCGCTGCGGCGCGGCTGCGCCTGCCTCACTCGGGCGGTGCGACGTGAACCGCCCGACCACTCCTTTCAGTGTACCCGCCCCGACTACACGTTGGTCTGCATGCCATCGAAAGTAGCCGTGGTAAGGCAAGGCGCGTATCTCTGCTCAACCCGCCAGGTAGCGCCGGAGGTGCCGGCTCACGCTGGGCTCGCGCAGCTTACGCAGGGCCGAGGCCTCGATCTGGCGCACCCGCTCGCGGGTCAGCCCCAGCACCTGGCCGATGCGCTCCAGGGGATAGACGTGGCCGCCGCCCAGCCCGAAGCGCATCTCCAGCACCAGGCGCTCGCGCTCAGTGAGCGCCCGCGCCAGCGTACGCTCCGCCTCCTGCTTGAGCAGGCGCTCGTGGGCGGCCTCCTCTGGCCCCGGCTCGGTCTGGTCCATAACCAGGTCAGCAAGCTTGGCGTCATCGTCCTCGCCAATGGGCTGGTCGAGGGATGATGGCAGGGCCGCGGCCTGCCGCGTGGCGCGCACGCGTTCCACGTCGATCCCCAGCTCGCGGGCGATCTCCTCATCAGTGGGAGCGCGCCCCAGCTCCTGGGTCAGGCGCTGCTGGGTGGTATTCAGGCGGGAGAGGGCCTCACTGACGTGCACTGGCAGACGGATGGTGCGCCCCTTGTCCGCGATCGCCCGCGTGATCGCCTGCCGGATCCACCACGTGGCGTACGTCGAGAACTTATACCCCCGGCGCCAGTCGAACTTCTGCACCGCCCGCATCAGCCCAATGTTCCCCTCCTGGATCAGGTCGATCAAGGAGAGGCCACGGCCGGTGTAG
>DAOTTI010000214.1:0-10982 GCA_034437795.1 Chloroflexota bacterium
AGTGCACCATCAGGCCAGCGACCTGGCATGGCTTTCCCTGGTGCGCGGGCTGGCATTCCCGAAGAGGTTGCCTGCGACAGCACTAGGTCCGCCCGGTCGCCGCGCACGCCGCCACGAATGCCGGCGCCAGCCTGGGATCACTGCCGAAGTGCAGGTGGACGTAGGATGCCAGCACGTTGGCCCGCGGCCCACCGACGAACCCTTCCACCCCCAGCGGGCGCCCTTCGGCTGATGCCACGTCGTACGCGGCCGTCGCCTCCGCCGGCGGCTCGGCCGGCGCGGACCAGTGGAATTCGTGGCCTCGCACCGTTTCGCCGGCAGGAAGGAGCAGCGTCCTGCGCCGCGCCCTGGCGATGCGGTAGCCCAGCGTCACCCAGCGCTGCCCCATCACCGACCAGCACGGCGCCAGCCCCACCATGCGGTGGCGGCGGCCCTGCTGGTCGGTGATCCCCTGCCCCAGGTACATCAGCCCGCCGCACTCGCCATACACCGGCATGCCTGCCTCGGCCGCCCGCCGTATCGCCGCCAGCATCGCCTCGTTGGCGGCCAGCTCCGCGGCGAATACCTCCGGAAAGCCGCCGCCCAGATAGATGCCCTGCGTCCCGTCGGGGAGCGCTTCGTCTCGGAGCGGGCGAAACGGTACCAGCTCCGCGCCGTGCGCCCGCAGCAGGTCCAGCCCGTCCTGGTAGTAGAAGTGAAAGGCGTCGTCCAGCGCCAGCGCAATCCGCACCCGCTTGGGGGCAGCCTCCTCTGGAAAGAGCGACTGGAGCTGGTGGCCAGGCTCATCCATGCCTTTCTGGTGAACCCCGGTGGGGGACCACCTCCCCGCTCCGACGCGGAGCGGGGCAGGGGGTGAGGTCAACCAGGCTAGGGATGGGTTTTCTCCCCCGATCGCCAGCGGCGGGGCCTCGTGCGCCACGCGCACCACGCCGCCCAGGTCGATCGTCGCCTCCGCCTGCGCCGCCAGGCGCTCGAAGAACTCGTTGTCCACCCCTTGCTCGCCTGCGGGGACCAGGCCCAGGTGCCGTTCCGGCAGGGCGAAGTCCGGTCGCGTGGGGAGATAGCCGAGCACGGGCAGCCCCGTCGCCCGCGCAATCGGGCCAGCCACGAGATCCAGGTGGCGCTCCGACGCGATCCCCGACAGCAAGACGCCCGCCAGGCGCACCTGCGGGTCGAAGCGCTGGCAGCCCAGCACCACCGCCGCGGCCGTGCGCGACGACGCCGACGCGTCCACCACCAGCAGCACCGGCGCGTCGAGCAGCTTCGCCAGGTGCGCCGTGCTGCCCTCGTCCTCTCCAGCGCCCGCCGGATCGTTTGAGCCGCGGCCGTCGTAGAGGCCCATCACCCCTTCCACAACGGCCACGTCGGCGCCAGCCGCGGCCCGAACGAAGAGCTCTCGCACCGCCCGTGGCGGCAGCAACCAGGTATCGAGGTTCCGGCACGGTACTCCGGCGGCCCGCGTGTGATACGTGGGGTCGATGTAGTCCGGCCCGGCCTTGAACGGCGCCAGCCGCAGCCCGCGCTGGCGCAGCGCCGCCAGGATGGCGCAGGCAAACGTCGTCTTGCCCACCCCGCTCTGCACCCCGCCGATGACGAGACGCGGGATACGCATGGCAGTGCTTGGCTACTCCCCCTCTCCCCTTGTGAGAGCGGGGGCCAGGGGGTGAAGGGAGCCCAGCCGTACCAATTCGTGCTCGCCCCACCGGTTGGGGAACAGCTCCGGATGGATCGCGTGCGCCAGCATCTCCAGTCCCTCCACCGTGCGGTGGCTGTGGTGCGAGAAGTAGCCGCTCTCGACGACCCAGACGCGCCCGTGGCGCACGGCCGGCAGCTCAGCCCACCCCGGCCGGCGCGCCAGCGCGGGAAGCTCCTGGAGCGTGCGGCGCACGCTGAAGCTACAGGGCATCAGCACCAGCACCTCCGGCGCCTCCGCCACGACCCGCTCCCACGCCACGCGGACCGATGGCGCGCCCGGCTGCCCCAGCCGGTCCTCCCCGCCGGCAAGGGCCACCATCTCCGGGACCCAGTGGCCGGCGCACCAGATCGGGTCCAGCCATTCTAGGCAGAAGACGCGCGGCCGCGACGCCGCCCGCGCGGCCCTGCGCCGCACCGCCTCGACGCGTGCCGCCAGCGACTGGACCAACGCCTCTGCCCGCTCCGGCACCCTGGCCGCCTCGCCGATGGTGCGGATGCTTTCCAGGATCTCTCCCAGCGTGGTGGGGGAGATCGTCACCACCAGCGGCGGCGCCGGCGCCAGCACACGGGCAGCCACATCCACCTGCGTCTCGCCAATGGCGCAGACGTCGCACAAGCCCTGGTCAAAGATGACGTCCGGCGCAAGCTCGTTCAGTAGCTGCACGTCTAGCGCGTAGGGGCTGCCCGCCGCGGCGCGGAACCGGGTGTACGCCTCGTCGATCGCCGCGCTGCTGGGCGTGCCGTCGCCGAGCAATCCGCCCGCCGCGCGCGCCAGGTCATCCAGCGAGATCCGGTCGCGCGTCAGCGACGGCTTCTCCCGCGCTTGCGGCGGATAGCGGCACTGGTGCGATACCCCGACCACGCGATCCCCAACGCCAAGCTCGAACAGGATCTCAGTGATGCTCGGCACCAGCGAGACGAGCCGGGGTCCGTTTTCAGACATGCCGCGTCCCTCTCTATCCTAGACATCACTATTCTCGCACGCCGTTACGCGGATCGTGTCCCACCGAGTGTTTAGCAGGCAGGCAGTGTTCTTCGGGCTGCACGCTGGATCCCATCCTCTGATGGCGACGCACTCGTTACCAGCGAGTGTTAGTTCGCATCGGGTCGGTGTGCCGGTGGCTCACGCCGGCCTCCTCAAACGTGGCCATCCCGTGCAGCACGGCGAGGGGCATCAATGAGCTGCGTTGTAATGGCCATGCTCGCCTCCTTCGTTACCTTGCCGGGTGCTACACCGCGCCCGCTGCGGCGCGTCCAATTAGAGATAGTGGGATCATGGCAGGCGCCGCGTCGGGCCCGCTGCGGTGCGCCTCCAGCGGCCTCAGCCATGTGGGCCATCCTCGCCCCCTTGCTGGAGCTCCCCGCTGAGCCGCTTCACGTCCACCGGCAGGCCCGCGACCAGCAGGTAGACCCGATCCGCGGCCGCCGCGAACGTGGTGTTGACGCGCCCCAGCAGGTCGCGAAAGGCGCGCCCGAGCGGGTGCGGCGGGACGACCCCCATGCCGGCCTCGATCGTCACCAGGAGCAGATGGGCTGTGCCCTGCCGGTGCCGCGCGATCACCGTTTCCGCTTCCGCCACCAGCTCCCGCTCCAGGGCGGCGGTCGCCCACGGATGGAGCTGGGTTCCAGAGACCGGGTTCGCCTCCAGCAGGCGGTTGGAGACCCAGAAGTCCACCGAGTCGACGAGCACCACGGCGGCGCCGGCGTCCAGCGCGTCCGCGACGGCGTGGGCCAGCGCCAGTGGGGCCTCCACCGTGCGCCACGCCGCCGGGCGCCGCGCGCGATGGCGCTCGATCCGCGCCGCCATCTCCGCGTCCCAGGCGCGAGCGGTGGCGACGTATGTCACCGCGCCGCCGCTGCCCTGCTCCGCCAGGCGCGTCGCCCGCCGCTCAGCAAAGGCGCTCTTCCCGCTCCGCACCCCGCCGGTGATCAGGGTCAGCTCGCCCACCGGCCGACGCGCTCGCGTCCGTGGCGTCTCTCGCGTCTCTCGCGTCATTGCGCCAGTCCAATCAGGCGATAGAGCAAGCGGACGTCCAGGGATTCCCGCAGTACGGCCGCCAGCCGGTCGTACTCCGCCTCGGCATCCACCTGCGCCACTGGAAGCGTCTCCAGCGACAGGCCCTTCCTAGCCGCGGCCCACGCCAGCAGCGACCGCCGCACCGGCGCGTTCTCGAACAGGCCGTGGAGATAGGTCCCAATAACCGTGCCGCCGGCGCCAATGCAGCCGTCGGCGCGGCCGTCATCAAGGCAGAAGGCCGGCGCCGCCGCCCCGCCGATCGGGCGGCTGTGGCCCATGTGGATCTCGTAGCCGGCGATCGCCGCCCCCCGCGCGCCGGCCAGCGGGGGCGCGTCCGTCACCACTCGGCCCCGCACCTGTCTCGTCGTCTTCTCCGGCGCGAACACCGTCTCCACCGGCAGAAGCCCCAGGCCGCGCGCCTCCCCGTCCGGCGACTCGACGTGCAGCGGGTCGCGGATCCACTCGCCCAGCAGCTGGTAGCCCCCGCAGATGCCCAGCACTCCCGTGCCGGCGGCGGCCAGGCCCACTACGCGCTCGGCCAGGCGCACGCGGCGCAGCCAGGCCAGGTCGGCCATGGTGGACTTGGTGCCCGGCAGGATCAGCACGTCGGGCCAGCCCAGGTCATCGGGCTCATCCACGTAGCGCACGCCTGCCGCCGGCTCAGCCTCCAGGGGACCGAAGTCGTCAAAGTTCGCGATGTGGGGGAGCCGGATTACAGCCACGTCGATCGGGCGGCCGGCCGCCGGCGTTCGGCCCCGCGGGCGGCCGTCCAGCGCCACCGAGTCCTCGTCGGCAAGACGGAGGTTTGGGATGTACGGCACCACCCCCAGCACCGGCAGCCCCGTCCGCTCCTGAAGGAAGCGGACGCCATCATGGAAGAGGCTGGGGTCGCCGCGGAAGCGATTGACAACCAGCCCCTTCACCAGGGCGCGCTCGTCGTCGGGCAGGAGCGCCAGCGTGCCGGTCAAGGCGGCCATCACCCCGCCCCGATCGATGTCGCCCACCAGCAGCACCGGCGCACCGGCGTAGCGGGCGACGCGCATGTTGGCGAGGTCGCGGTCGCGCAGGTTCACCTCCGCCGGGCTGCCGGCGCCCTCGATCACCACCACGTCGTACTCTGACCGCAGCCGGTCCAGCGCCGCGGTCACCACCGGCCATAGGTCCAGCGTGCGCGCCCCGCCAAAGTAGTCGCGCGCGCTGAGCGTTCCGGCCGGTTTGCCCAGGACCACCACCTGGGAGCGGGCCTCGGCCTCCGGCTTGAGCAAGATGGGGTTCATGTCCACATGGGGGGCGATGCCGGCGGCCGCCGCCTGCACCGCCTGGGCCCGGCCGATCTCCCGCCCGTCCGGCGTGGCGAACGAGTTCAGGGCCATGTTCTGCGCCTTGAACGGCGCCACGCGGTACCCGTCCTGGCGGAGCAGCCGGCACAGGCCGGCACAGAGCAGGCTCTTGCCCACCGACGAGGCGGTGCCCTGCACCATCACCACTCTGGCAGCCATCTCTTCATCTCACCTACCTTATAGCGCGGATCGCGTGGGTCACGCCGTCATGCCCTCCAGGCGCCTTCCAGGTGGCAGCGATCGTTCAGCCGGACCAGCCGTGCCCCCGTTGCGTCATCCCACGCCACCTCGGAGATACTTGCTGCATCGACCTGAAACCGCCAGTGGGCCGCCGGGGGCAAGCCGATGGCCAGACAGAGCAGGACGCGCAGGGGCCCGCCGTGGGTGACCACCAGGACTGAGCCCGTGCCGCCGGCACGCGCCTGCCGTGTGAGGCGCTCCAGGAACCGCGCCACGCGCCCGCCAAGCTGCGCCAGCGTCTCGCCCCCTGGGGCAGCGATCTCCCCCCGCAGCACTGCGCCCCCGTCCGGCTCGCGCGCGATCTCGGCGTAGGTCCTGCCTTCCCACGCGCCGAAGTCCAGCTCCCGCAGCTCAGGGCAGACCACGACCTCCGTGTCCGACGGCCGCCCCGCGAGGAGCAGCTCCGCCGTCTCCACCGCCCGCCGCAGGTCGCTGGCGTAGCAGATGGCGACCGGCTCGCGGGCCAATCGAGCGCGTAGCCGGCGCGCCTGCTCCCGGCCCCTCTCGGACAGGGGCACGTCGCTGCGGCCGGCGTATCGTCCCGAAGCCGACCATTCCGTCTCCCCGTGCCGCACCAGCAGCCAGCGACCCATCGGGCGCCCATCGCGTCCGTCGCCGCACAGTACGGGGGTAGCTCCTGCTTCTCGGTTACCCGCGGGTAGGCGCCGGCTCATCGGGTAGCTAGCTCCTCCATGGCCGCCAGCAGGCGCGCGCACTCCGCGCGCCTACGCACGGCGATGCGGATGTGGCGCGGGAGCCCGAAGGAGGCGCAGTCGCGCACCAGGTAGCCTCGGGCCAGCAGCGACCGCCTCATGGCGGCGGCGTCCCCGACCTCGACCAGCACGAAGTTAGCCGCCGGCGGTGTCACGGCGAACCCAAGCCGCTCCAGTCCGGCGACGAGCGCCGCCCGCGCGGCCTGCACCTCCCGTCGCATGCGCTCGAGGGAGGCGTGATCGGCCAGCGCGGCGATGCCGGCGGCCTGGGCGGCGGCATTGACGCTCCACGGGGGCTGGACCCGCCGCAGCGCGTCCGCCATCTCCCGCGTCCCCGCGCCGAACCCAAGGCGCAGGCCGGCCAGGGCGTAGTCCTTCGTCAGCGACCGGAGCAGGAAGAGGTGGCCCGACGGGAGCAGGTCCAGCAACGAGTCCGGCCGGTCCACGAAGGCGAGATAGGCCTCGTCCACGACCAGCAGCGCGCCCGCCGAGACGCACGCCTCGAGCAGTGCCCCGACCGCAGGCCGGCCGGCGTAGTGGCCCGTCGGGTTATTCGGGTTGCACAGCCACACCAGCCGCGGGCGCTCGCGCCGTATGCGCGCGGCCAGCCCCGCCACGTCCGGCCGAAACTGCCGCTCCGGCGTCGCCACCTCGTGCGTCACCGTTGCGCCGAGGAGGCGGCAGGCCCGCTCGTATTCGCCGAACGTCGGTGCAACGATCAAGACCGTGGCCGGCGCGGGGCGCGCGTAGGCCAGGGCCAGCAGCCAGATCAGCTCGGACGAGCCGTTCCCGACCACGAGCTGCGCCGCGTCGAGCCCCAGTCGCTCAGCCAGGGCCGTGCGAAGGGCCAGCGCCGTTGGATCGGGATAGCGGGCGACATCGAGCGAGCGGAGCGCCTCGGCCACGCTCGGCGGCGGGCCAAGCGGGCTGGTATTCACGCTAAAGTCGAGCACATCGCCGGACGGGGGCCCGCAGGCGGCCGGCTCTTCGGCCCCCCGTCCACCGTGCGGCACCAGCGGGATCGACGCGACCTCAGGCCGTGGCTCGACCGGCATCACGCGCGCTCCCCGTGCGGTGCAGGGCGTCCCAGCATGGCGGCCGCCAGCAGCGGTGCGCCCAGCGCCAGCGCCGCCCGCACCAGCGCCAGCGCGCGCGCCACGTCCTGCGCCGCGGGCAGCCGGCCGGCCTGGTTCAGGCGGTACTGGCCCACCTTCTCCAGCTGTACGCCGAGGGCACCGGCCGCGGCGCTCATCGGCCAGCCGGCGTTCGGGCTCGCAGGGATGCCGTGATCTCGCCAGAGCGTTCGCCACGCCTCGCGGACGGAGCAGCCGGCCAGCGGCGCCGCGGCCACCAGCAGCAGCGCTGCCAGCCGCGCCGGGACCAGGTTCGCCAGGTCATCCAGCCTCGCGGCGGCTTTGCCCAGGTGCTCGTACCGCTCGTTGCGATATCCCACCATCGCGTCCATGGTGTTCACCACGCGGTAGGCGACGGCGCCGGGCATCCCCCACAGGCAGTAGTAGAACAGGGGCGCCACCACGGAGTCGCCGAGGTTCTCGGCCACCGACTCGATCGCGGCTGCGGCGAGCAGCGGCGCCGGCAGCGCCGACGTGTCGCGGCTGACCAGGCTCCGCAAGGCCTCGCGGGCGCCACGCAGGTCGTCCTGCGCCAGCGCCGCGCGCACGCGCTCCGTGGCGCGCAGTAGCTCCCGAATGGCAAAGGCCGGCTTCAGGCACAGCCCGAGCGCCACTGCGCCGGGCAGCCCCAGTGGAGCCAGCGTACGCTCCAGGTGCCACGCCGGCACGGCGAAGAGCGCCACGCCGGCGGCGACCATCCAGGCGCCGTACGCCATTCGGGCAGTCGGGCCCCGCGGCGCCCGCCGCTCGAGCGCCTCGATCACCTTCCCTATCCAGACCACCGGATGCGCCCTCGCCGGCGGCTCGCCCCACAGCAGGTCAACGGCGATCGCCGCCGCTGGAGTGGACCAGCGCATGAGCACGTTCCCTCCTCGCCTTGGCCTATGGCGCCGTCCCCGCCCAGGCGGCGAGCGTGACCAGCAGGCCAGCTTCCACGGCCTCGTTCACCGCCCCGTAGCAGTCGCCCGTCAGCCCACCCAGCTTCCCTGCCAGGTACCAGGCCACGACCCACGCCAGCACCGCCGCCGTGCCAAGGAAGGCCAGGCCGGCCATGCCGAGGGTTGCCCAGGCCAGTCCCGCCGCTAGGGCGGTCGCCACCAGCATCACCCGCCAGGTGGCCCCTGCCTTGAAGGCCGTCCCCAGCCCCTGTGGGCGCGCGTAGGGAAACGCCCAGGCGCAGCCGGCCATCGCCCATCGGCCGGCCACCGGCAGCAGGACGAGCGCCGGGCCGCGTAGCGCCACCGGCAGCGCCGCCAGGCCGGCGTATTTCAGGAGCAGCGCCAGCGCGCCGGCCAGCGCGCCGTAGCTCCCCACGCGGCTGTCGCGCATGATCTCCAGCCGGCGCTCGGCCGTGCGCCCGCCGAAGACGCCGTCACACGTATCCATCAGCCCGTCCAGGTGCAGCCCGCCGGTGAGCAGGACGCCGCCGGCCAGAACCAGTACGGTGGCTACCGGAACGGGCAGGAAGCGCAGCAGCACGACGTCCAGGCCGGCGAGGGCCAGCCCCAGCAGCGCGCCGGCCAAAGGAAAGCAGGCCAGCGCCCGCCCGAAGTGCCGCGTCTCGGCCGGCACGCTCAGGGGGAGCGGCACCGCTGAGAGAAACTGCATCGCCAGCACCGGCGGGGCCAGCACCTCTCGCCACCGCAGCAACGGCATCCGCAGCATGCGGCCGGCCCTGGGCAGGGCCGGGCCCATGGCGTCCGGCGGCCGATCCTTCCCGTGCCCGGTCCAGCTCATCTCCAGGCCCGTGCCTCCATGGGTGCACCTCGTAACCTGGCTCAGCCTCGCCCCTCATCGACGGTCAGGGGTGACCCTGGACCGAGCCGGGGCCGCGCGCCGCCTCATGCAGGTAGCTCCTTCGGCTGTGCCGGCATGGATCTACGTCGCAGCGGCGACCGCTTCCGTCGCCGCATGGGGAGCACGGCCTGGAGGTTGAGGGATGGCCTGCGGCAGGACGAGGGGGATGTCCGGCCGCGACGGGTGGGGCACCACCTGGAGCCCGTGCCCGTACGCGCGGGCCAGCATCTCACCGGTGAGCACTGCCGCCGCCGGGCCGTCGGCCGCGATCCGCCCCCGATACAGGAGCACGATCCGTGGGAAGTAGCAGGCGGCCAGGTTCAAGTCGTGCAGCACGGCCACCACGGTGAGCCCGCGGGTCTCCGTGAGCTCGGCCACCAGGCTGAGGAAGGCGACCTGGTGGTGGGGATCGAGGTGGCGCGTCGGCTCGTCCAGGAGCAGCAATTGCGCCTGCTGCGCCAGGGCCAGGGCCAGGAGCGCCCGCTGCCGCTCGCCTCCCGAGAGGGCCGCCAGGGGCCGCCCGGCCAGGCGTTGGAGGTCGGTGGCTTGCAGGGCCTCCGCCACCGCGGCGCGGTCGGCGGCCGTCTCGCCCCGAAGGCCCAGCCAGCCGGCGTAGGGGGTCCGGCCCAGCGCCACGACCTCCTCCACCGTCAGGTCGTCCAGCGGGCCGCTGGGGATGCTCTGGGGCACCACCGCAATCCGCTGGGCGAGCTCGCGCCGGCGCAGCTCGCGCAAGGGCCTCCCCTGCCAGCGGATCTCGCCCCGCTGCGGCACCAGCGTCCCGTTCAGCAGGCGCAGCAGCGTGCTCTTCCCCACGCCGTTGGCCCCCACCAGCGCCAGGCGCTCCCCACGGCGCAGGACCAGGTCGATCGCGTCGACGACCGGACACCCCGGCTCGTAGCCAAACGTGACCCCTCGCGCCTCCAGCAGGAGCGTGCCCGAGCCGGGCTCCGGCGAGCGCTCTTCCACGGCCACAGGGAGGGGCCAGGAGCCTGCCCCGGGCGAAGCGGCGAGGTCCATCTTCGCGTCGATCGCTCCCATCACCTGTCCTCCCTACCGGGGGCGTAACCCGCCTCGCGGTGCAAGAGCCACAGGAACGCTGGCCCGCCCACCAGCGCCGTGATCACGCCCACCGGCAGCTCCGTCGGCGCCGCCACCGTCCGCGCCAGGAGGTCGGCCAGGACGAGAAAGACGGCGCCGGCCAGCGCCGCCGCCGGAACCAGGGTGCGGTGCGCCGGGCCGAGCACCAGGCGCACAGCGTGGGGCACCAGCAGCCCCACGAAGCTGACCAGCCCCGCCAGGGCGACGGAGGCGCCGGTCAGCACCGAGGCCACCAGTACGATGGCCACCTTCGCCCCTTCCACGGGGACGCCGACCTGCGCCGCCCCTTCCTCGCCCAGCAGCAGCGCGTCCAGCCAGCGCGCCAGCGCCCACGCCGCCAGCAGCCCCGCGATGGCCAAGGGGAGCACCGCGCGGACCTGCCCCCACCCGCTGACCGCCACCCCGCCGAAGAGCCATGCCAGGATGATGCGCCAGTTCAGGAGCAAGCGGTCGCTGAGCAACACCAGCATGGTCGAGGCGGCCCCCAGCACGCTGCTCAGCGCCAGCCCCGCCAGGAGCAGGCGCGTGGTCGGCACCCGCCCGCCGCTCCTGGCCAGGTTATAGACGATGAGCACCGCCGCCAGGCCCCCCAGCGACGCCGCCAGGGGCACCGGCCCGAAGCCGGTCCAGCGCAGCGCCGCCGCGGGCGCGATCCCGAACCCGGCCGCCAGCAGCGCCAGGGTGACCGTGGCGGCGAGGCCGGCGCCAGCCGACAGGCCAAGCACGAACGGGTCGACCAGCGGATTGCGGAACAGCCCCTGGAGCAAGGTGCCGCTGGCGGCGAGCGATGCCCCCACCAGCGCCGCCGCCAGCACCCGCGGGAGCCGGAGCTGCCACAGGATGGACTCCTCGGTCGGGGCCCAGAACGGGGCCACCGGTACCCCCAGACCGCGGAGCATGATGCCGGCGGCATGCGAAAGAGGAATGGGCACGGCCCCCAGCGCCG
>DAOTTI010000215.1:0-35949 GCA_034437795.1 Chloroflexota bacterium
CGAAGGGGGTGAGGGCTGCCTCCCCGTGTCTCCGCGTCTCCGCGTCGGAGCGGGGCGTGGAAGGGGGCGAGGCGGCCCTCTGCCACAGCGAGGCTCCAAATATGTCACCATTCACCCGCCGCGACAGCGCTGCAATGATCGTAGGACGAGAAAGAAGACGAAAAGAAGCGGACCAGACGATCAGGATGATCGGATTGCGCCGCGCGTCTCGCACGCCGGTGGCATAGTAAAGGCGAAGTAGATCGCCGTTATGGCTGAGACCGATTTCATCGAGGTGGCGCTCCAGAGCGCGAGCGCTGCACCCACGAAAGGCAGGCAAGCGCCCCTACGTGGCCGGCTGCCGTGCACACCATACCGTTGCCGGCGGAGCGGTTGCGGACGCGTAACGGCGGACCGCGGGTCCCAGGGCTGACGGCCGGCGCTCGCTGTCGCTGGGGCCGCTCCGGCTAGAGAAGCACATCATGCGCGCAGACGATCGACAGTCAATCCACCGGCGGAAGGGGCGCGGGGACCGGAAACCCGCAGAACGGGTGGACGGGCTCCGTGAACGGGGGGGCTCTGCCTCGTCCGCAGCGCGCGCAACGCCGTCCTTATCCGAAGCGTGGCGGCTGGCCACGGCGCTGGTGGCCGCGCCAACGCTGCAGGAGCAGCTGCACCTCTTGCTGGAGGCGGCGCCCCGCGTGGCCGGCGCCGACTCGGCCACTATCTACCTGTGCGACGACGTGACCGGCACGCTCCGGGTCGTCGCCCGCTACGGCTTTGAGCCGGCCACCATGCCCCATCCCCGCCCCGGAGGGATCACGGAGCACGTCCTGGGCACAGGGGAGTTGGTGATCGTCGATGATACGGCGACCGATCCCCGAGTGAGCCAGGTGGTGCGCGACGCCGGCATCAGGTCGTTCGTTGCGCTCCCGCTCCTGGTACGCCGCGCGACCGTGCGCGCGCCGACGGCCGCGGGCGAAGGCGTTGCTGTGGACGTGGCTGGCGCCCCGCCCGCAGAAGGCGCTGTCCCTGCCGTGCCGGAACCTGCCCTGCCGGCAGGCGAGGCGGGCGGGCTGCGGCCCATCGGCGTGCTGTACGTGAACGCGCGCCGCCCGCGGGCGTTCGACGCCGCCACCCTGGAAGGCCTCAAAGGCCTGGCGGCACTGGCCGCCGTGGCCATCGAGAACGGCTACCTGCTGGCGGCGCAGCGCGCCGCGGCGCAGGACCTGGCCGAGGCCCTGCGCCTGCGGGAGCAGTTCGCCTGGGCGGCGGCGCATGAGCTGAAGGGGCCGTTGACGCCGCTCAAAGGATACGCGCAGGCGATGCAACGGCGCCTGGAGCGGGCAGCAGCGCGGGGGGAGCCAGTCGATCTGGCCTGGCTCAGGCGGGCGCTGGGCATGATGGTGAGCCAGATCGACCGGCTTGACCGCCTGGTCACCGATCTGCTCGACGTCTCCCGTCTGCGGGCCGGGCACTTCACCATCTCACCGGAGCCGGCCGACCTCGTCGATCTGGCGCGCCGCGCCCTGGAGCGCTTTCGCGAGATGCTGGCACTCCAGGCGGAAGCCGGCGAGGAGGAGGTCCAGCACACGCTGCGGTTCGAGTGCCGGGCGGATGCCCTGCCGGGGGTGTGGGACACGGGGCGGCTGGAGCAGCTCATCTTCAACCTGCTGAGCAACGCCGTAAAGTACTCGCCGGACGGCGGGGTCGTGGAGCTGCTGGTGGAACCGGTCTGCGCCGCCGGCCGCCGGCCCGACGAGCCTGGTGGCGAGGAGACGCGCCCCGGCGCCTGCGGGGAGCTAGATGCCTTCCGCCGGCACGCGCCGGCCGTTGGTCCGGGGTGGGTCCATCTGGCGGTGCGGGACGAAGGGATTGGCCTCCCGCCCGACGAGTCAGCCCGCGCCGCGCTCTTTCGGCCCTTCACGCGGGGCCTGAACGTCCCTGCCCGCCGCGTCCCCGGCTTCGGGCTGGGCCTCTTCATCTGCGCGGAGATTGCCCGCCGGCACGGGGGCACCGTCTGGGCGGAGAGCCCGGGCGAGCGCCAGGGCAGCACCTTCCACGTGCTCCTGCCGCCGCAGCCGCCTCCTGCCCCCTCAAATCCTTGAGACCTTGGCCAGCCTGATGGACCTGGCGGGCCGGACGGCCCGGCTAAGAGAAGGACGCCTCATTAAATCCCTGAGACCTTGGCCAGCTTGATAGTGCGCCCGCCGATGAGCCACTCAGACACGTACAGGTTCCCGCGGGCATCGATCCCCAGGCCGTGTGGACTATTGAACTTTCCGGGTGTGAGCTGGGCGTTGCGCACCGGCTCGCCCGCCGCATTCTTGTTGTTTGGCCAGCCCGGCACCTGGCACGCCGCCTCGTTCTCGCCCAGATAGCAGACCAGACGGTCTGCCCCGTCGACCACCGTCAACCGCGCGCGGAGCTCCGCGATCACCAGGTGATCGCCATCGACGACGAAGGCGCTGGGGCTGGTCATGAAGTCCTCGCCAAACGAGCGCTTGAACCTGCCGTCCAGGTCATAGACCTGCACGCGGCGGTTGCTGCGATCGGCGACGTACAGCTCGGGATCCGGCTTCCGGACGTCGACGAATACGGCGTGGGGCGTCTTGAATGCACCGGCCCGCCCTTCCTCGCCGTTGATGCTGCCCAGGTAGCGGCCGGTCCGGTCGTAGCGATGGACGTAGCTCTGGCCGTAGCCATCGGCCACCCAGATGTCGCCGTTGCCGCCGAAGCGCTCCTCGAAGACCGCCACGGACGTGACTGAATACCGCCCCTCGCGGTACACCGGCAGGTCGGGACGCTCCAGGCGCATCATGGTGCGCCCGTCAAGCCCCGTCTTGATGGCCTGGCTCCCGCGATCCCATGGCTGGTACTCGTATCCGGCGGCCGGTGCGCGGCGCGCGCCGTTGTCTGCCAGCCAGAGGTACTCCATGTCACGCTCCCTCACCAGCGTTATGGCGTGCGCGGCCCCCACCTCGCCCCGCCAGGAGCGCGCCAGCTCGCCGCGCTGGTTGAACGCCAGCATCGCCGGCTCACCCTGGTGAAAGGTGAAGACGTCGCCAGTGCTGCTGACCGCGACGCCGCTGTGCGCCCAGCCCGTGCGCGCGCTCTCCGTGTCGGGGATCCTCGCCCAGTCCTCGACCCACTCGTACGTGTGCTCTCCGCTGCCAATACGCATCCTGGTTGCTCCTTGATCTCCGGCGTGAGTCTCCCGCACGGAGGGAAGCGCGCTGTATCCGGCGTGGCCGGCGCCGGTATGCTTCCGGCCTCATAGTACTGGTTCGCGCCCCCTGGGTCGAGCGATGCTGCTGCTCCTTCTACACATCACCGGCAACGCTGCCTTTGCTCTCCTGGTCAGGACCGCCCGCTCCCACCGGTTCGACTACGCCGCCGTCGGGCTCACCAACTACGCCACGGCGGCGGTCATCTCCGCCACGGCGCTGGCGCTGGCGCGGCCTCCGTCGCTCGACGCGGCCGCCGCCTTCTGGGGCACGGTCAACGGGCTGCAGTATCAGACGACGTACCTGTTGATGTACGTGCTGATCGGCCTGGCCGGCATCGCCGTCACCACGAGCTTCCTGCGCCTCTCCGTGGCCGTGCCCGTCCTGGCGTCGATCGCCATCTGGCAGGAGTGGCCGCGGCCAGCGCAGGCGCTGGGCCTGCTGCTCGCTGCCGCCGCCCTGCCTCTCCTTGGCAGTACGGCGCAACGGGGCGCGCTGGCCGCCCCATCCGGCGCAGGCCACCGGCATGCCTCCCCGATCGCCGCCGGCGTCCTGATCGCCGCCACCATCCTCATCTCCGGCTCCGGCCAGTTGGCGGCCAAGGCCTTCGCGGAGCTGCACCGGCCGGAGCAGCGCCCGGTGTACGTCTTTGCCGTCTACGCCGCGGCGACGTTGCTCTCCATCGTCACCTGGCCATGGCGCGCGCGCCTCCAGGGCCCACGTGCGCCAGGTCCGAGGTCCACGGCCCGTGGCTCGGGCCAGCGAAACCGGCCATTCGCCCGGGGACGTCTTGGGCGCGCCGGCGCCTCAGTGCTGCTGGGGACGGTGATTGGCGCCGTCAACGTCGGGCAGATCTGGGTCCTGCTGCCGGCGCTGGCGCAAGTGCCGGGCGTGATCGCCTTCCCGCTCGCCGCCGCCGGCGGGCTCACCCTGACGGCGCTCGGTGGCCGGCTGCTGTGGCGTGAGCCCCTGGGCGGGCGCACCGGCGCCGGCATCGCCCTGGCGATCCTGGCCGCGGCACTGGTCAATGCCGGCTAACTATCCGCTGGCATGTTCGCGCTGCCATGTCCATTGATGCCCGGCCGTCCTGTCCCGCACACCGGCACCGCCGCCTGTCGGCAGGCGGCCTTGAGCACCGGTCGGACGAGAACGCCGCCCACGCCTCGCCCTGGCGCGGCCGGCGCTGGCCGCCTGCCTGGAGCAGGGGCCGGACCGCTGCCGCCTACCCCTCGCCCCGCAGCCCCGCCAGCTCAGCGTGCAGGCGAGCGAGTTCCGCCTCCGCGGTTTCAGCACCGCGGCGCTCATCCTCCGCGCGCCGGCGCTGGTCCTCGGCGCGCCTGTACTCCTCCACCGTGAGCGCGACGGTCTCCTCGTAGCTAGGCAGCCATTAACCCGACTGCGGATCGAAGAAATGCAACTCCGGCCCGTGGGCGTGGATTTGCAGTCCATGTCTGTTGCGCGGCCTCGGGGCATCTCCGCGTCCCCGTGCTTTCGTGTCCCCGCAACCGAGCAGGGTGGCACGGCTGCCGTGGGTGAAGCCCTCTCCCGTGGGCCTCGTCCTCCTCTCCGTCTCGGAAAGGGGGCGGCGGGCCCAAGCGGCACACCCGTGGCCGTCGTGCCCCCTCTCCGTGTCGGAGAGGGGGCTAGGGGGTGACGTCCTCGATCAGCCGTCGAAGGCCGCCCCATCAAACGTGATCGTCTGGTTCAGGCGCCGCTGGAACGCCAGGTACTCGTCCTTGGTAAAGCGGGGCCGGAACTGGTCCAGGATGGGCCGCGCGGCGCCGCCGGCCAGCAGGTCCAGGACGGTCATGGCCATCGCCTTGGCCGGGCGCAAGATGGCGGCCTCAGGATCGGCGATGCGGTAGTCCGCGCCGTGCCCCGTGCCCTCCGCGCCGCCGGCGTAGGGATGGATGGCCGGCATGATGTGGGTAACGTCACCCATATCCGTCGAGCCGGTGCGGTGGCCGATCTCCTTCACCTGCCCTTCGCCGGCCAGCTCGACAGCATTTCGCCGCCAGACCTCGGCCAGCGCCGGATCATTGCGGAGCGGCAGGTAGCCGGGCAAGGTGCGGATCTGGACCTGCGCGCCAATGGCCAGCGCGCCGGCCTTCAGCGCCCGATCCACCTTGCGGTTGGCGTCTTCAATCGCCTCCACCGTCTTCGCCCGCACGAACGTCTCCAGGCGCACGTCGGCCGGCACAACGTTCACCACGTCCCCACCCCGCGTGATGATCGGATGGACGCGCACCGTGTCGTCGTCGCGGAAGGTCTCTCGCTGGGCGTGGATGGCCTGCAGGGCGAGGGTGGCCGCGTTCAGGGCATTGATCCCCTTGTGGGGCGAGCCGCCGGCGTGCGCCGCTCGGCCGACGTACCGGACCAGCTTGACGATGCAGCCGTTGTTGGACCCAGACAGCCCCAGCGCGCCGTCCTCCTTGTTGCTGGAGGTGTGGGTCATCATCGCCAGGTCCACGTCGTCGAACTCGCCCAGACGGATCAGCTCCGGCTTGCCCCCGAGGAACTCGATCTTGCCCTGGCGAGCCAGCCCTTCACGGTACTCGATCTCGACGTACTCCTCGGCCGGTACGGCAAAGAACACCACGCTTCC
Source organism: Chloroflexota bacterium (assembly GCA_034437795.1). Taxonomy (GTDB): domain Bacteria; phylum Chloroflexota; class UBA11872; order UBA12225; family UBA12225; genus DAOTTI01. The sequence continues at coordinate 5,812 of DAOTTI010000215.1, forward strand.
CGCCAGGTGGGGCGCGACGCCGGCGTCAACCAGCCCGGCGGCGACGCCGAGCAGCATCGCGATCTGGGCGTTGTGCCCGCAGGCGTGGGCTGCGCCGGTTTCGGGATCGGCGAAGGGGTGCTCCCGCACCGCCAGGGAGTCCAGCTCGCCCAGCACGGCCACCACCGGCCGGGGCTGGGCCCCTTCCAGGCGGGCCTTGACGCCGGTCAGCGCCAGCCGGCTGCGATACGGCAGGCCGAGGCGCTCGACGAAGCCGGACACGATGGCGGCCGTGCGGTGCTCCTTGAAGCCCAGCTCCGGATGCCGGTAGATGTCGTCCGCAATGCGGAACAGCTCGTCCGCGCGCCGGTCGATGGCGGCGCAGGCGGCCGCCTTGAGGGACGCGACGGTGGGGCTCGACTCTGAAACGGTGGCGGTGGTCATCGGCGCAATCGTCCTCCTGCGCTGCGATCTGCCCGCTGAGCATACCTGTTGTGGTGGTCAGGCGGAGGTCCGCGCGCCCACCGGAGGCGGGCTCGCCGTGATCAGGTGGGGATCAAGTGGTGATCGACTTGACGATAACCTGCTCCCCACCTGACCCCCACACGGTACCATCTGGCGCCGAAGGAGGCAGCGCCAATGAAGATCACGGCCCTGGAGACGGTGCGCGTGGGCGAGCACCCCAACGTGCTCTTCGTGCGGGTCCACACCGACGCCGGACTGGTTGGATTGGGCGACACCTGGCGGATGACCGACACGGTAAGTAGCTACGTCCACCAGGTCGCCGCCCCGCTGCTGCTCGGCCAGGATCCTTTCGCCATCGAACGCCACTGGCGCACGCTCTATCGCGCCACGGCCGGCGCCGGTCTGCACGGGAGCGAGATCCGCGGCCTTTCGGCGATCGACGTCGCGCTGTGGGACCTCTTTGGCCAGGCGCAGGGGCTACCCATCTACCGCCTGCTGGGTGGCCCGACCGGCGACAAGGTGCGCATCTACAACACCTGCGCCGGGTACCGGTACGGCGGGGCCAGGCCCCGCGGTGCCGACGCCACCTATACCGACGGCAAGGTCGAAGGCCCGTACGAAGACCTGGACGCCTGGAAGACCGATGCCGGCCGCCTGGCCAGGGACCTGCTGGAGCAAGGGATCACGGCGATGAAGATCTGGCCCTTCGACCAGTTCGGGCCAGAGACCGGCGGGCAGTGGATCACGGCGGCGCAGATCGAGCAGGGCTTACGGCCGTGGCGCCAGATCCGCGAAGCGGTGGGGAATAAGATGGAGGTGGCGCTGGAGATGCACAGCGTCTGGAACCTGCCCAGCGCCATTCGCATCGCCGAGGCGGTAGAGCCGTACGACCCGATGTGGTTTGAAGACCCCCTGCGCATGGACAATCTGGACGCCCTGGCTGAGTTCAAGGCGTCCACGCGCGTGCCCACGGTGGCCAGCGAGACGCTGGCTACGCGCTACGCCTTCCGCGAGCTGCTGGAAAAGGACGCCGTCTCCATCGTCATGTTCGACTGCGGCTGGGTGGGCGGCCTCACCGAGGCCAAGAAGATTGCAGCCATGGCGGAGGCCCACCACCTGCCGGTCGCGCCCCACGACTGCACCGGCCCCATCAACTACGTGGCCGACGTGCACCTCGACTTCGCCATCACCAACTGCTATATCCAGGAGACGGTGCGCGCCTACATCCACGGCTGGTACGCCCAGCTCGTCACCCAGCTTCCGCGGATCGAGCGCGGGTACGTCTACCCGCCCGAAGGCCCCGGCCTGGGCACGGCCCTGCGCCCGGAGGTGCTGGAGCGACCGGACGTGACAATCCAGCGGACTGAGCTCTAGCCTGGCCTACTCACGGTCAGCGACGAGTCGCGTCTCCCATAAGTGAGAGGGGGAGGGCTCCGCTCGTGGAGGATCCTGCTTGTTAGCCGCGAGCCCGTCAAGCGAGGCGGCGTGAGGCGTCCGCTCGTGAAGAACTCGGTCCCGCCCCTGCGGGGCACCAGCGCGGTATGAAGAGGCGCGCCAACGCGATCACGGTACTGTCCAGGGAGGCTCAGCAGTTACCCCGCCACCGCCACTGTCTCGCCGCTTGCGGACGACGCCTCGCAGGCCTCCATCACCGCCACCACGTGGCGGGCGTGCTCCAGCGGCACCGGGGGTGGGCCCCCGCGGTCGATCGCCTCCGTGAAGGCATTCCACTCGCGGAGGACGGCGTTCTCCCGTGAGACCGGAACCTCCTCGTACCGGCCGTTCCGGCTCAGGTAGACGCGGCTGCGCCGGTCCACCTTGATCATGCCATCGGTGCACAGGATCTCTACGCCGTGGGCCTCCACTCCAGCGTTGGGGTGGTCGCGGTAGCTCACCGTGCCAAAGGTGCAGGGGATCCCGTTCTGTAGCTCCAGAAAGGCCAGGACGGCGTCATCGCACCGGATGTCGGGGTGGTAGACGGTGCGGACCGAGGCGCGCACCGACTTGACGGGGCTCCCCAGCAGGTAGACCAGCCGGTCGATCATGTGCGAGCCGGCCATCTGCAGAAAGCCGCCCCCGCGCGAGCGGTCGAGCATCCACGGCTGGCGCGTCTCACGCCGGAACGGCTGGTACCAGACGTCGGTGGCCATCACCGGCGTGCCGACCTGCCCGCTCTCCAGAAGCTGCCTGCCCACGCGCGTGGCCTCAATGAACCGCTCGGTATGGGCGATGAACAGTTGCACGCCGGCCTCGCGGGCGGCCGCGATCATCCGATCGCAGGCGCCGGTATCCATGGCCATCGGCTTCTCGACCATGACATGCTTGCCGGCGCGCGCCGCCTTGACCGTGGCCTCCTCGTGCAGGCCGTGCGGCAGCAGGATGTCCACAATGTCAACGTCGTCACGCGCCAGCAGGGCATCGAGACTGGTCTCGCCCTCGCAGCCGAACTCGGCGGTAAAGCGCGCCACGCGCTCCGGATCGATGTCGCAGGCCGCCACCAGGCGCGCCTTCGCCGCCTGCTTGAGCGCGGCCCCATGCCCGCGGGACACGCGCCCCAAACCAACTACGCCAACCCCGTACATTGCCATCTCCTCTCGGCAGGCAATGATAGAGGTTGGGCGCCCCTCATCCCCCCTCCCGCTCGCCTCAGACGTACGGTGGCACCGGGCATGGGGCGGGTGCGGCTCGGCCGGGTCGCCCCTTCTTCCCCTGCGGGAGCAGGGGAGCCGCAGCCTCGGCACGAACGACGCGGGTTACACGAACCCCTCGCGCGGCTTGGCCAGGATGGCCTCGAACGCCGGCATGTTCTGGGAGAGGGCCTGCTCGATGGTCTGCTCGCCTCGCCAGGCGGGCGCGAAGGCCCGATTGATCTGCTCGTTGAGCTCCGCCCAGCGGAAGTTCCACGGCTGGTGCCACGGCGAGGCGTTCTCGATCAGGTCCACCCAGACGGCGTGCGCCTTCATCTCCGTCATCAGCTTCGGATGGCGGAGCACCGACCGGCGCAGGCCAGGCCGGCTGGCTCCGGAGAGCACGGCCGGAACCTGCGTCTCCGGCTCCATGATGAACTTGAGGAACTTCCAGGCGGCGTCCGGGTTCTTCGACCCGGACCAGATGGTCATGCCGTTGATGGTCAGCTGGGTGCCGATCTTGCCGGTGGTGCCCTTGGGGATGAGGTGCATGCCCCACTTGAAGCGCCCGGCGATGCGCTGCTCGCCCGGGCTGAACTGCCCGCCGTAGCTCTGCTGCCACAGGGCCAGCCGCCCCTGCACGAAGAGATCGCTGGGCGAGACGGGGTTGCCCGGGGGCACCGCCACCCGATACCGGACGTAAAAGTCGCGATAGGTGTTCAAGGCCCCGATCCCCGCAGGGCTGCCCAGGATGAACTTCCTGCCCTCCTTATCCAGGAAGTCGGCGCCGTTGCCGCGCACAATCCCGATCAGCCCCAGATAGTCCGTGATGGGGGTGAAGCCATACACGTCGGTGTTCGGATCGCCCGTGATCTTGCTCACCTGTCGGGATACCTCGGCGACGCGGTCCCATGTCCAGGTGCCGTCCGGGGGCCGGATCCCCGACCTGGCCAGAAGGTCCTCGTTATAGAGCATGCCCTGGTAGCCCGGGTGGCCACCCCAGGGCAGGCCCTGGAGCTTGCCATCGATCTTGAGCGTGTCCAGGCCAGCGGGGACGTAGTCCTTGAAATCGTACTTGTCTGCCCTGGCCAGCGGGTCCAGGTTGGCGAACACCCCGCGGAAGCCGAGGGCGTGGAAGCCACCCGTGCTGGCCCACACCACGTCGCCGAGCTCCTTGCCCAGGTGGCCGGTGACGACCTTGGCCCAGTAGTCCGGCTCGCCGCCGAGCGAGGCATGCTCGACCTTGATGTTCTCGTACTGCCTGGTGAAGGCGGGGATGATGACCTGCTCCATGCCGGTGCCATCCCCGCCCCCGCGAGTTATCACGGTGATCTTCGCCGGCGCCGCCGTCCTGGCGCCTGGCCCGCCCGGCGCCTGGCAGGCCGCGAGCCACGTCGCCGGTACGATCCCCGCTCCCGCCATCAACGCCCGTCGCCTCGTGCTCATGGTGCTTCCCTCCTCCGGTGGTGGACTGGGCCGGTGGCGTCTGCACGGCCGGCCGGCCGCACACTCGCCCACGCCATGCACTCTACCGGATTCGTTGAGGAAGTCAAGCGGGTCCCGAGCGGGCCCCGGCCCCTGAGCGCGCCCGCACGGCAGGCTACCGAAAGGCGTCAAACCCCGTCAGGTGGCGCCCGATCACGAGCGCGTGCACCTCGTCGGTGCCTTCGTACGTTAGCTCGCTTTCCAGATTACAGGCGTGGCGCATCGAGGCGGTCTCCGCCGTCACGCCCCGCGAGGCGAGGATGGTCCGCGCGGTGCGGGCGACGAACAGGGCGTGGCGGACGTTGGTGCGCTTGCCCAGCGAGACCGTCGTGTGGTGGAGCGCCCCGCGCTCCTTCAGCCGCCCGAGGTGCAGCGCCAGGAGCTTGGCCTGCACCACGGCCGCGTACATGTCCGCCAGCTTCTCCTGGGTCAGCTGAAAGCCGCCGATAGGCCGGCCAAACTGCCGGCGGGCCAAGGCATGGGCCAGCGCCTCCTCGAAGCAGGCCTCGGCCGCCCCGGCCGTGCCCCAGACGATGCTGTAGCGGGCCTCGTTGAGGCAGGAGAGGGGCGCGCCCAGGCCGCGGGCGCGAGGCAGGAGCTGCTCCTCGGGCACGAAGCAGCGCTCCAGGAAGATCTCGCTGCTGGCGGACATGCGGAAGGAGAGCTTTCGCTCGATCGGCACGGGGCGGAACCCGGCCGTGCCCCGCTCCACCAGGAAGCCGCGGATCTCGCCCGCCTCGCCCTCCTGCTCGATCAGGCGGGCCCAGACGACGGTGACGCCGGCGATCGTGCCGTTGGTGGCCCAGCGCTTGTGGCCGTCCAGGACATAGCCGCCCGCCACACGCCGCGCCACCGTCTCCATCGCCCCGGGATCGGAGCCGTGGCCGGGCTCGGTCAGGGCGAAGGCGCCGATCAGGTCGCCCCGGGCCATCGGGGGCAGGTAGCGCTCGCGCTGCTCATCGGAGCCGAAGAAACGGATGGCGCTGCCGGCCAGGTGGCAGTGCACGGAGACGAAGCTGCGCAGTCCGGCGTCCGCCCGCTCCAGCTCGTGGGCGATTAGCCCGTCGGAGACGGGGGCGTGCTCGTGCAGCAGGCCCTGCTCGGCCAGGCGCGGGACGAGCTGCACCGGGAAGACGCCCCGCTCGTAGCAGTCGGGCACCAGGGGCAGCACCTCCTCCTGGACGAGGGCGCGCACCGCCGCCTGCAACGCGCGCTCCTCCGGCCGGAGCAGGTCGTCGAAGCGCGCGTAGTCGGGCGGGTTCATCCTGGCGCTACAGGCAGGCTACGGGTAGAGCCCGCGTACGGTCAAGGCCTCCGCCACGCGGGAGATAGCGATGTCCAGGGCGGCCTCGCGAAGGGTCAGCTTGGTCATCTCGGCCCGTTCCCAGAGGGCGTTAAAGGCCCGCCCCATGATCCGGCGCAGCCGGTCGTTGACCTCGTCCTCCGCCCAGAAGAAGAACTGCAGGTCCTGAACCCACTCGAAGTAGGAGACCACGACGCCGCCGGCGTTGCACAGGATATCCGGGATCACGGTGATCCCGCGCTCAGCTAGGATCGCATCGGCCTCGGGGGTGGTTGGCCCGTTGGCGCCTTCGGCGATCAGCTTGCAGCGCAGGCGCCCGGCGTTGGCCTCCGTGATCTGGCCCTCCACCGCCGCCGGCACGAGCACGTCGCACGGCAGCTCCAGCAGCTCAGCGTTGCTCACCGGCGTCGTCCCCGGGAAGCCAGCCACGCTCCCATGCTCCTGGGCATAGAGGCGCAGGGAGCGGATGTCGATGCCGTTGGGATTGTGGATGCCGCCGGCGGCCTCACTGACAGCAATGACCTTGGCCCCGAGCTCGTGGAGCAGGCGCGCCGCGACGCTGCCGACGTTGCCGAAGCCCTGCACCACCACCTTAGCGCCCGCCAGGTCCAGGCCCAGGCGCTCCGCGGCCCAGTGGACGCAGAAGGCCACGCCCCGCCCCGTGGCCTCCAGCCTGCCCTCCGAGCCGCCGATCGAGACCGGCTTACCTGTAACGACGCCGGGCTCGGAGTGGCCCTGGTGCATGGAATAGGTATCCATGAACCAGGCCATGATCTGGGGATTGGTGCCGATGTCCGGGGCCGGAATGTCCTTGTCCGGACTGACCAGCACCGACAGCTCCGTGGCGAAGCGCCGCGTCAGGCGCTCCAGCTCGCCGGCGGACATGGTACGGGGGTCGCAGTCGACGCCCCCCTTGGCGCCGCCGTAGGGCAGGCCAACCAGGGCGCACTTCCACGTCATCCACATGGCCAGGGCGCGCACCTCGTCCAGGGACACGCCGGGCGAGTAGCGCAGGCCTCCCTTGGCGGGGCCGCGGGCTAGGCTGTGCTGGACGCGGTACCCCGTAAACATGCGGATGGCGCCATCGTCCATCCGAACGGGGAAGTGCACCGTCAGCTCGCGCTGGCAGGTGCGCAGGCGGGAGTGGATGTAGGGATCGAGCTGCAGGCGCCTGGCGGAAGCGTCAAGCTGGCTGAGCGCCATGGCCCAGGGATTGGGGCCGGGGGACGCCGGGCGTGCCGGACGAACGGATCTGGGTGGGGCAACCGACGACATTGGCGGCTTTCCTCCTCGTTGAGGGATATGGCGATGCAGCGCAGGTCAACCGAGAGAGCCCCCCTGCTGCTCAATCCACCTGCAGTTTCATTGTAGTCTCCAGCGGCGGTCCGCTCCGTAAGAATTTCTCCACACGCTCACCGGCTCTCTCACGTGCTCTCGCACCCTCCGTACGCGCTCACCACGCTCCTACTGCACTAAACGCGCGGCGTAGCCGGCTGGATTGCCAGCCAGGCCGGTCCCGGCTCAACGCGCAGGTCGGGCAGCTTGGCCCGTGCGGCCAGCCATTCCGCCTCATGGGGGACGTAGGCGGCCGCGATGGATCGACCCGGCTCGCCGGCGGCGCGGAGATCGCGCGGCGTAACCAGCGATTGCAGGATTCGGGCCAGGATCCACAGGGGCAGCGAGAGATCGCGCCGGAAGTCAACGATCAGGTAGCGCCCATCGGGGCGCAGCACGCGCCGCACCTCGGAGAGCACGACCTCCGCATTCGGCCACTGGTGCATCCCCGCGACGCTGACCACGAGGTCGAAGCTCTCCGCAGCGAACGGGAAGTAGAGGGGCCAGGCGCGCACGAAGTGCACCTGCCGGCGCATCAGGCGGCGGGCGGCGCGGTGGCGCGCCAGCTCGGCCATGCCGGGGACGGCGTCCACCGCCACCACTACCGCGTCCTGGGGCGCCTGGCCGGCCAGCGCGCAGGCGATCCCACCCGGCCCGTGATCGAGATTGAGCACGCGGAGCGGGCGGAACGACGGTTGGACGCGGAACGGAGCCAGCGCGCGACGGGCGATCCAGCGCTCCACCCAGCGCCACAGGCGGGAGTCCGCCAGCTGCTGCTCGGCGCGGGCCGCCGCCGGCAGACGCGCCGCCGGCGGACCGGGCTCGCGTTGCGCCGGCCGCTCCTGCACGACGATACTGAGCCAGCGCGAGACGAAGGCGGTGCAGGCGGTCACGGCCAGCCAGCGCGCCGCCCGCCCAGAAAGAAGCACACCCAGCATCGCTCTGAAAGAAAGATGGTACGCCCTGGAGCGCACGGCTTCCACATGGGGCTCAAGGCCGGGGCAACCAGCTCTTCCGGACGCACACTGTCGCGTTCCCTCTCTCCTTGGGAGAGGGTTAGGGCGAGTGGTCGCCAGGGAGACGGGACTCCTGGCTAGCTGTGAATAGACCAGGCTAGCCCTCTGCCAGAGGGAGAGGGGGCTGATCGCCCGCGGGGCCTCCGCTACCCTGGGTGCGCTTGCAGGTCCCGCGCGTTCGGCGGCGGGTCGCCGGCTGGTCCGATCCCAGCTTCGCTCGTCGCAGCAGGCCTCGTCCGATCTCCGCCAGGAAGGGCGACGGCTGCGTGCGTCCCTCGCGCCGGTAGGTGCAGTAGGAGAGCGTCAATTCCTCTTTGGCTCGCGTGAGCGCCACGTAGAAGATGCGCCGCTCCTCGGGGTCCAGCGGGGCGTCCTCCGCCGGCGGGCCGGGCAGGTCGGCGCCGCGGCCGCGCCGGCCGGCCAGCGGGAACAGCCCCACCTCGCAGCCTGGAACGTAGACGGCGCGAAACTCCAGCCCCTTGGCCGCGTGGACAGTGGAGAGACGCACCCGCCCCGTGGCCGGCACGGGGTCGTCCTCTGCGCCGGCCAGGGTGGCCTCGTCCAGGAAACGCCGCGTATCCGCGTACTGCCCGGCGATGCGGAGCAGCTCGGCCAGCGCCTCCAAGCGCGCCTGCGCCCCGTCGGGATGCTCGCGCAGCACAAACTCGCGGTAGCGCGTCAGCTTGAGGGCGGCCTCGATCACCGCCCTGGGCCCGGCGCCGCTGCGCTCCAGCGCGGCCAGCTCATCCAGGTGCGCCAGGAAATCGTAGAGGCCGTCCGGCGCGCCCTCGGTGGCTGCCCAGCGCCGCGCGCCGGCCACCGGCCCGCCGCCGGCCAGGGCGTAGCGGGCGATGGTCAGCATCGCCGCGGGGCCGAGGCCGCGCCGGGGGGTGTTGACCACGCGCCAGAACGCGGCGGCGTCGTCCGGCAAGGCGGCCAGGCGCAGGTAGGCCAGAGCGTCCTTGATCTCCTCGCGGGCGAAGAAGCGGACGCCGCCGACCAGCACGTAGGGGACGCCAGCGCGCAGGAGCGCCGGCTCGATCGGCCGCGCCTGGGCGTGGGTTCGCACCAGAATGGCGATCTCGTCCGGCGGCCACCCCGCGCCCAACTTCGCCGCCACGTCAGCGGCGATGGCGTCGGCCTCCTTCTCCGGATGAGGGGCCACCCACAGGCGCGCTGGCGTGCCGGGCGGGTTAGCCGTCCACAGGCGGAGGGTGAAGCGGCTCGGTGCGCGGGCGTAGGGGGCCAGCAGGCGCCGCGCCAGGGCGACGATGGACCTGGTAGAGCGATAGTTCTGCTCCAGCCGGACGATGGCCGCGCGCGGATAGTGCTGCAGGAAGCGCTCCACGCCCTCCGGCGCCGCCCCGCGGAAGGCGTAGATGCTCTGCTGGGGATCGGCGACCACGCAGACGTTGTGCGGGGGCGGCGCAAGCCGCCGGATCAGCGCCTCCTGGGAGCGATCGGTGTCCTGGTATTCGTCGACCAGGAGGTAGCGGGCCTGCCGCTGGGCCCAGGCGCGCAGTACGGGGTCACGGTCCAGGGCCTGCACCGCGAGCAGCACCAGATCTTCGAAGTCGAAGGCAGCCGCTTCGCTGAGCTCGGCCTGGTAGCGCCGGAAGACCTGGTCCAGCGGCACGGCCTCCGGCTCGTCGCCGACCGTCCCGTCGGGAGCGGCGCCGCGGCGCTTGCACAGGGCGATGGCCTGGCGCGCCGCCGTGGCCAGCCGGCCGGCGCGCTGGGACGGCACGCCGAGCGCGGCCAGGATCCGCCGCAGGGTGCGCTCGGTGTCGTCCTGGTCGTAGATGGTGAAGCTCGGTGGCCGGCTGAAGTGGCGCGCCCCGCCATGCCGCAGGATGCGGGCGCCCAGGGCGTGGAAGGTGCCGGCCCAGATCGACTCGCCGGCGGCGAGCGCGGGGCCAACCAGGCGGGCCAGCCTGGACTGCAGCTCGCCGGCGGCGCGACGCGAGAAGGTGATGGCGGTGATCTCATCCGGCTGCACGTCCCGTGAGAGGAGGAGGTGCGCCACGCGCGCCACCACGACGCGGGTCTTTCCTGCCCCCGGGCCGGCGACGACCAGGAGCGGCCCATCGCCGTGGGTGGCGGCGCGGCGCTGGGGCTCGTTGAGCGAGGCCAGCAGGGTCTCCAACCGCGCGCGGCCTTCACGCGCGGCCGCGCCCGTGAAGCGTCTGACCAGGGCCGCTCGCTCTTCGGCAGTTAACACCCGGACAACAGCATAGCGGCGCGGCACCCCCGCCGCGGGGGCACAGGCGGCGCATGCCCTGCGCCTGACGCGGCGTGACCTGACGGATCTGTGCCGATCGGGACGGTGCGCTGGCGGCATTGGCTGTGCGGTGCCGGCGTCCTGTTACCAGGCGTGCACCCCGTGCGATGGGTGCGCCCTGCCTGCGCCGGATTGCTGGGGAGAAATGGCCGATTGACCGCTGCGCCGGGCGGGGTATAGACTGGCGGTGCAAATAAGTGCGGCGGTGGTCGCAACGGATGGGCCGCGGTCTCGCCACTCGCTGCTGGGCTGTGCCGATGACCCGAACCAGGCGCCGGGGCCGGAGGACCATGAGAGCTGCCCCGCCTCGGAGCGCCGGAGGCTCATCCGGCGTGTCTGCGATTGACGCGGCGCCGGGCCATGCCGGGACGTGGCGGCTGGAAGGTCGCTGGCGGCCATGCCGCTCATCTGCGATTGACGCGGCGCCGGACCGGCCGGGGTGGCGGCGGCCGTGAAGCCTGCCGTCAGTCGCCGCCGGACCCTGTTCGCCATGGCAGGCGTGGGAGTCACGCTCACAGCCGGCGCCTGCCGTCGCGGGTCCGCTTCGCGCGGCGGAGGAGAGGCGGTCACCGCATCGACCGGCGGCACGCTGAACGCCATCGCCGAGGCGCCGCCACTGGTACAGCCGGCGCCGGACGAGCCAGGCGCAGCCAGCGTGCCGGACTACCTCGCCTGGGCGTGTCCCGGGCCCTACCTGGCGCCGACCTACGGGGCGTTTGACGTAGTGCGCCGCGGGTCGTTCGGCGCGCGGCAGCGTGTGGCGGTGACCTACTTCTTCTACTGGTACGACGCGGCGTATCTGCGTCTCTCGCGCGCCGCGCGGGGCGGGACCAGCTTCTACCCGTTCACCCCCGTGAACCACGAGACGATGAGCTTCCGAGATCCGGCCTGGTTCCTGAAGGAGTTTCAGGACATGCAGGACGCCGGCATCGACGCGGCGCTCCCCGTGTACTGGGGCGAGCCCGGCCAGTACAACCGGCGCGTCGCCCCTGCTCCTGAGCTGAACCTGTTCAGCACGGAGGGCCTGCCGCCCATGGTGCAGGCCCTTGACACCCTGCGCGCCGCCGGCCGCCCGTTCAAGATCGGGATGTTCTTCGATACCACCATTCTGGACGGCGAGGACCTGACCACCGAGCGAGGGCGGGCCATCTTCTACACCACCATTCGCGACTACTTCTCCCGCATCCCTCCGGAGCACTGGGCCGCGATCGGCGGCCGCCCCCTGGTGTGGCTCTACGATGCGCAGCGCGTGGCGGCCTTTGACCAGCGGACGTTCGACGAGGTCTACCGGCGCTTTCCGCAGGACTTCGGCGGACTGGTGCCCTACATCGTGCGCGAGCTCCAGTGGTACTTCAGCCGCGTGGCGCCGCCCCAGCCTGTGATCCGGGCGGACGGGCTCTATGTCTGGGGCGCCGCCCCGTTCGGGTTCAACGACGACCCGCGCTTGACCGTCGCTCAGGTGGGGCCCGGCTTCTGCAACACCCAGTTTGGAGGCGGCGGGCCCAATCGCTTCTGCGTGGAGCGCGAGGATGGGCGGCGGTACCAGCGCGAGCTGGAACGGGCCATCGCCTCCGGCCGCCAGATCATCGCCATCGAGACCTGGAACGAGCTGGGCGAAGCGTCCGGCATCCTGGAGACGATCGAGTACGGCCGGCAGTACATCGAGATCACGCGGGCCTACCTCGACCGGTGGCGGGCGCAGCCGAATGTCCCGGCTGATTGAGCCTTCACCCTCGCCCAGGGGAAAAAGGGAACGCAACGGCGCACCAGCCGCACCAACCGGCGACGCCCGCCGGCGGCGTTACGGCCGGGCCGCCGCCTGGCCTCGTATAGTTGTGCCCGTGACTGCCGCGCGCGTCGCTCTGGTGATCCCCGCGCTCAACGAGGCTGAGAGCATCGGCGCGGTGCTGCGCGAGGTGCCGCCGGGGACGGCGCAGTGGATCTTCGTGGTGGCCGGGGAGAGCACGGACGGGACGGCGGCGATCGCGCGGGAGCACGGCGCGCTGGTGCCGCCGGCGCCCCGGCCGGGCTACGGCGCGGCCTGTCTGGCCGGCGTGTGGGCGGCGGCGCTGGCCGGCGCCGACGTCATCGCCTTCCTTGACGGCGACTACTCGGACCCCCCAGGCGACCTGCCGCGCGTGCTTGCCCCCCTCCTCGACGGCAGCGCCGACCTCGTGCTGGGCTGTCGCTGCCTGGCCCGCCACCCGCAGGCGATGCCGGCGCACGCGCGCCTCGGCAACCGGCTGGTCCTGCTGGCCATCCGTCTCCTTACCGGCCGGTCGTTATGCGATCTCCCTTCGTTCAAGGCCATTCGTGCGGACTGCCTGGAGGGGCTGGACCTGCGCGAGACGACCTACGGGTTCACCGTGGAGCTGCTGGTCAAGGCGGTGCGGGTCGGCCTGCGCATCGCCCAGGCGCCGGTCGAGTACCGGCCGCGCCTGGCGGGGCGGTCCAAGGTCTCCGGCACGCTGCGCGGCAGCGCCGGCGCCGCCTGGAAGCTCTGCTGGTGCGCGGCGCGGTACGCCCGCTGGTCACCGCGGGGCGCATGATCAAGTGACGATGGTGCGTGCTCGCCGCGGCGTGGTGTACGTGGTGGCCAAGGCGCCCCGCCCGGGGGCGGCCAAGACCCGCCTGTGTCCGCCGCTAGAGCCGGAGCAGGCGGCGCGCCTGGCGCGAGCCTTCCTGCTGGATTGCCTGCGGACCGTGCGGGAGGCGGGGCTGGAGGCGCGGGTCATCTGCCGTGACGGCGCGGAGCGGGGCCAGCTAGAGGCGATCGTCGCGCGGTTGGCGAGCGTGCATGTCCAGGATGGCGCGGGCCTGGGCGCCGCCATGGAGTCGGCCTTTCGGCACGGCCTGGCCGACGGCTATCCGGCCGTGGCCGTCTTCGGCTCCGATTGCCCAACGGTGCCACCGGCGGTCTTGCGCCTGGCCTTCGATGCCCTGGAGACCGGCGCCGACGTCTCGCTCGGGCCGAGCGAGGACGGCGGGTACTACCTGCTGGCGGCCCGCGCGCCCCATTCCGTCCTGTTCCGCAACATGGCCTGGAGCACGGCCACGGTGGCGGCGGAGACGCTGGCGCGGTGCGCCCGCGCCGGACTGCGCGTCCGCCTGCTGCCCCGCTGGTACGACGTCGACGACGCGGCGTCGCTCGCGCGCTTGGCCGGCGACCTGTGCGCCGGGCCGGCCGGCGTGGCGCCGTTTACACGGGAGGCCCTGGCCGCAGCCCAGACCGAGCAATGGATGGCGATAGGGAGAGTAGCGAGTAGCCAGTAGCGAGTAGCGAGGCCCCTTACCCCGCTCCCAAGCTGGACCCGGATCAGCAGCCGGGCGCGGCCACTGTGGTCCGACCGTTGCGACGCTCGTTTCACTTGCTCCCAGGCCCTTGCACCGCCGTCCAGCGGCCGGACGCCGCGGCCCCCATGGACGCGCTTTCTAGCTTGCGTTGTACTACTTGTACTAACCTTGTACCGCCGTCCAGCGGCCGGACGCCGCGGCTGTGGCCAGGGCGTCGGCCAGGCGCTGGATGGCGGCGGCGTGGGCAAAGTCGGGGAAGGCCTCCTCACCGCGCACCGCGCCGACCAGCCGGTCCATGTGGTACTCGGGAAAGCGCCGGTCGTCCGCCTCGATGTCCGCCGGTACCGGAAGCGGTCGCCAGCAGCCCTGGGGCTGGCCGTCGCCCCGCCGCACGCATCGGGCCTGCGTCCACTCGCCATCAAGCTCGACGCTGATCGCCCCCTCTTCGCCATAGAGGCGCCAGCCCAGCCCGTTCCGCCAACCCAGCGCGCTGCGCGTGAACAGACCAGAGAGCACCGCCCCCGCCGACGTGCGGGCGACGAAGCTCCAGCCAAAGTCCACCTGCCCAACCTGGCCGGCCGGCAGGACACCGCCGCCGTCCGCTCCGAGCGCGGCGCTTGCAGCCCCCTGCGCTCCGCGGCCAGTCTGCATTGGGGCCGCGCTGAGCGCCACCACGCGCCCCATTCCGGCCGCCCCGGCCAGACCGACCATGGCGTCCAGCAGATGCACGCCGCTGTCCAGCAGCGCGCTGGCACGCGGGAATCCAGGCAGGAAATTGTGCCCCTGCCAGAGCGCGAACTCGCCGTGGAGCGGCCGGCCGATCCCATGCGCGCCAAGCCAGCGCTCGGTGAGGCGGTAGCCGGGCACCGAGCGATAGGTGAAGTTCACCGCCGTCCGTACGCCTCGCGCGGCCGCGGCCTCCGCCAGGGCCGTCGCCTCCCGCGTCGTGGGCGCCAGCGGCTTCTCGCAGATGACGGCGCGCCCCGCGCTGATCGCCGCCATACAGGCGTCGTAGTGGGCTTCGACGGGGGTATTCACGAACACCGCGTCCACCGCGCCGCTCCGCGCCAGCTCGTCGGCGCTGGCAAAGGGGCGCACCGCCGGCCCAAGCTCGGCGGCCACCTGCGCGGCCTTGTGCGGGTCGCGGCTACACACCGCCGCCAGGCGGGCGCGGGGCGCCGCCGCCAGGCCGGGCAGCAACAGGCGCCGTGCCCGCTCGTTGATGCCGATCAGTCCGATACGCGTCCGGTCATCCGCCATCGCCGGTCCCGGCCTTCTGGAGTATAGGCCAGCTACGGCCCGTGGGCGACGCCGGCCTTGGGGAGGCCCTGGCCGGCTTGACCAAGCTTGACGGAGACCATGCGCCATGGGCGGCCGTCCAGGGCATCGCCGGCAGCGCCAGTCAAGCCAACGGCTGCGGCACGCGCGTCGACCTCGCCGGGTCCGATTGCGGCCCGCGCATCACCGCGCATGTCACCGGCAGCGCCAGTCGAGCCAGGCACCGTGCCCCCAGGAGATAGCCTCGACGGCGTAGACCGTGGGGAAGGTGCGGGCGCGGGCCAGGTCGGTGCCGGTGCGGCGCAGCAGGTCGCTCATGGCCTCGTCCGCGTCCCCGGGCCGGAGCGGATCGCCGTGGAGCGCGCGGTCCGAGATGGGCCGGACCTCGAGGCCAACCGGCTCCGAGCCGCCGACGGTGACGCGCCTGCCCGCGTAGTAGGCCTCGACCTGCTCCAAGTCGTCGGCCGTGCCGTACACCGCCTGGGCGGCGAAGTCGCAGTGCGGGCCGCTACTGGAGGTACCGGAAAAGGCGCCGCCCGCGCCTGACGCAACGAGGCGACCCATGCCAGACCAGGCGCCCAGCAGCTCGGCGTTGGGGTAGCGCGCGCTCGTCCAGAACTGGCGCTCGAAGCTGGCGCGGAGCCATTCAGTGCGAGCGACCGACGCGCCGGCCGCCACCAGCAGGGCCGCGGCCAGCCCCGCCAGCGCGAGGGCAGCGGTTCGGCACAGTCGGAGCAGCCGGTCCACGCCCAAAGTGTAGGTAAGAGAGGGCGACATATACTGGAGCCGATGGGCCGTGGTCTGGCGTCGAGCATGACCGGCGCGGGGCCCCGTGCGGGGGCCGCCGCGTCCCTGAGCAGCGCGCGGCGGCGCCTAGCGGCTATCCGCCCACCAGGGGTGCGGCCGCGTATCCTGTTCCTCCTGCTCCTGCCGCTGCTGGCCGCGGGCGCCGCCCTGGCGCTCCTGCTCCAGTGATGGCCAGGGCCGCCGGCGCGGACCGCTCCATGGGATCGCGCGGCCGCTGCAGTGGGGGCGCAGGCCACGAGGGCGGGGCTCCTGCCGCAGGTCCGAGCGCCGCTGGCGCTTCTCGCCCTGCGCCAGGGCGGCGAGTACCCCGCGCCAGAGGACCTGGCGCGCTTCTGGCCGCCCACGAACGCCGCGCGCCCGGCCGAGCCGGCGCGGAGCACGCTGGACTGGACTTCCGGATTGACGCCCAGAGCGTGGCGTTCGTGCGGGTGAACGTGCAGGCAGTCGCCTGCGGGGATCTGCGGGGCAGCGGCCAGGATGTCTACGTGGCCTACTGGCCGCCGGCAGGCCGGGCGCCGGCCGCGGCCGGGACCGTCGTGCTGGCGGGGCTGCACCGCGCTGAGGGCACGTTCACGAACATCGACCTGCCGTGGCCCTACGGCGACCTTTCGACAGACCGGCTCTGGCTCCAGGACGCCACCGGCGACGGCCGGCCGGATCTCATCGTCTGGACGGGCGCGCCGGCAGGTAGTGACCGGCGGGCGACGGCATACGTAATCTGGTCCTGACAGGGATGAGCCTACCACCGCGCCGCGTCGGGGTTCGGCGTCGCTCCCGAGTTCAGGGACCTGGACGGCGACGGCACACCGGAGTTGTTCTTCCCGACGGCGCGGCGCTCGTGGGGAGCCACCTGGCCTTCCGCGCAGCGCTGGGACGGCCGTGCGGTTCGTTCCGTTCTGCTGCCCGCGGTCTACGACGAGTTCATCCGCCAGGCGCGGGAGTACCTGGCCCGCGAGTGGCCGGAGCGGATCGTTGAGGTCCGGCTCCGCACGCAGCTGGGCCACGCGTTGCAGCTCCAGGGGCGCGTGACGGAGGCGCGGGCGGAGTACGAACCGGTGTGGGAAATGGCGCAGCCCCGGCCGGAGCCCTGCCGCGACCCCATCCAGGCAGTCAGGGCGTACTACGGGGCGCTCGACCCGTTCCAGGGCAACCTTCCCCAGGCCTACCTGTGGCTGGGTGAGGAGGTGCGCCGCGGCCAGCCCTTCCCAACGTTCGCCGCCGGTCTGGCTGGCAACGGCTATCATCTTATCGGGCGTGAAGGCAACAGGGAGTAGCCGCAGCTTGCCGGCCACGAGGGAGGATTGGACGTGGTGGCGGTACGCCTGCTGGCGACGGCGTTAGCGCCCCAAGGCGAGCCGGCGCGCCGCGTCACCGGCGTCTGGTACGTGCGGCGGCAGGTGGACGCCTGCACGCTGGAGCGGTTCGAGCTCCACTTGCCCTGAAGTCGGGGCATCGGGGCCCCGCAGCGCGTGGCGGAGCCCTCATTCAGGCGCGGGGCCCTCACCCTTACCCTCTCCCATTAGGAAGAGGGAACTTATGCACCCGCTCCAGCCGGCGCCGCCCAGCCTTAGTCACAGGTCGGGCGGCACGTCCTGCCGCAGCAGGTCGTCGAGCGTCTCGCGCCGGATGATCAGTCGCGCCTTTCCGTCGCGGACGAACACAGCGGCCGGCCGGGGCAGGCGGTTGTAGTTGCTGGCCATGGAATAGGTGTAGGCGCCGGTGGAGGGGACAGCCAGCAGGTCGCCCGGCTCCGGCTCCTGAATGGCCACCGACGGGATCAGGATGTCGGTCTCGCAGTGCTTGCCGGCCACCCGCACCTCGCGCTCGGCCGGCAGGCTCGCCTTGTTGGCCACGATGGCCGTATACCACGCGTCATAGAGCTGCGGGCGGGGGTTGTCGGCCATGCCGCCGTCGATGGCCACGTAGCGCCGCGTGCCGGGCGGCTCGGGGATCGGCACGTCCTTGATCGCGCCAACGGTGTAGAGGGTGGTGCCGGCCTCCCCGACGATGGACCGCCCCGGCTCGACGAAGAGCCTGGGCAGCGGCAGGTGGCGCCGCGCCAGCCCTTCGTGCAGGCCCGCGGTGACGGCCTCGGCAAACTCGTCGATCGAGGCCGGCCGGTCCTCCGGCAGGTAGCGGATCGCCAGCCCGCCCCCCACGTTCAGCTCCTCGATCGCCAGTCCCGTCTCCGCCCGCACCTGCACCGCGAAGTCGAGCACGGCGTCCAGCGCGTCCAGGTGCGCCGA
Source organism: Chloroflexota bacterium (assembly GCA_034437795.1). Classification (GTDB taxonomy): domain Bacteria; phylum Chloroflexota; class UBA11872; order UBA12225; family UBA12225; genus DAOTTI01. The sequence continues at coordinate 23,928 of DAOTTI010000215.1, forward strand.
CGCGTCCGGCAGGTTGGAGCCGACGTGGAAATGGAGGCCGGTAAAGAGCAGGCCGAAGCTGCGCAGCACCTCCCGCACGCCGGCCAGCGCCGCCCCCGAGGCGATGTTCAGGCCGAACTTCGTATCGGCCTGGCCGGTCCGGATGCGCCGGTGCGTATGCGGGTCGACGCCCGGCGCCACGCGGATCAGCACCTCCTGCGGCCGCGGGCGCGTGGCCACCAGCGCCGCCAGCATGGCGATCTCCTGTAGGTTGTCGATGACGATCCGCCCCACGCCGGCGTCGAGCGCCAGACGCAGCTCCTGCTCTGCCTTGTTGTTGCCGTGGAAGACGAGGCGCTCGGGCGGAAAGCCGGCGCGTAGGGCCGTGTACAGCTCGCCCGCCGAGGCCACGTCCAGGTGCAGGCCCTCCTCCTGGATGAGGCGCGCCATGGCCAGGCAGAGGAAGGCCTTGCCCGCGTACTCGATCTGCACCTGCGGATAGCGCGCCTCGAAGGCGGCGCGGTAGGCGCGGCAGCGGTCGCGGATGCAGACCTCATCGAAGACGTAGACGGGCGTGCCGAACTCCCTGGCCAGCTCCACCGTGTCGCAGCCGCCGATCTCGAGGTGGCCGCGCTCGTTAATGCGCTGCGTCCCCGTCAGCAGCATCTCCAACCGAGTATACGGCCCCTGCGCGGCGCTCCGCCGCCAACCGGCGCCCTGTCCAAACATTGGACAGCCTCGCGTGGGACAGGCGACAAGAGGCTGGAGGCGACGGGCGCGCCATCCGGCGCGCTGGCCCGTCTTATATGGGTGTGACGATGGGCACGGGCGACATCCTGGCGGTGGTCCAGGAGAAGGGTGGCGTCGGCAAGACTACCACCGCCATCAATCTGGGGGCCTGGTACGGCCGGCTCGGCTACCGTACCCTCCTGATCGACCTTGATCCGCAGGGCAACCTCGCCAGGGGCCTGGCGGTCACGCCTCCGCAGGGGACGATGTATCGCGTCCTGCGCGATCCGGCCTTCTCCATGGCCGAGGCCATCGTCGCCACCGATGTGCCGAATGTGGACCTGGCACCGGCGGACGCCAGCCTGGAGGCCGCCGAGATCGAGCTCATCCAGGCCCTGTCGCGGGAGAGCGTGCTGCGGCGCAAGCTCGAGGCCGGTGCCGTCCGCCAGCGCTACGAGCGGGTGATCATCGACTGCCGCCCGTCGCTCGGGGTGCTGACGGTGAACGCCATGGTGGCCGCCGACCGGCTCCTGATCCCAGTCGAGACGCAGTACTTCGCCATCGAGGCCCTGCAGACGCTGCTGGACGTGGTGCGTATGGTGCAGGAGACCCTCCACCGCGGCCTCCGGATCGCCGGCATCGTCCCGACCAAGCACGAGCCGCGGGTGCGTGTGTGCCAGGTCACCTTGGGCCTGCTGCGGGAGCGCTACCCCCACCTCCTCACGGCGACGGTCATTCGTAAATACGTCGCCTTCGCCGAGGCGCAGCTGCGCGGGCTCCCCATCTACGCCGTCGCCGACGGGACGGACGCCTCGGAGGCCTACCGCGCCCTGGCTCTAGAACTGGACGGGGCACCGGTGACGCCGGCCACCGGCGAGCCGCGCCACTGGGCCCCCGCCGTCGCGGCGCCCCAGCACGCACCGATCGACGGCCGCGACCGCCGCGCCGGGCGATCGGCGCGGGGCGAGGGCCAGATCAGGCAGGCCGCCCTGCCCCTGGAGCGAGGCTAGCGAGCGCATGGACGCCACGCCGGTACAGAGTGAGCCGCCCCCGCGCGCGACCCCGACCATGAAGGCCAGGAGAACGAACGCGCGGTCGCTGGCCGACGTGTTGCGCCAGCGCAGCCAGGGCGAGCGCGTCGCCCGCGACGAGCGGGCAGCGGCCATGCGCCAGTCGCTCGGCGCCCTGACCCGCAGCGCCGAAGGCGCGATCGTGGACGTGCCCCTGGAAGACCTCCATCCCAACCCCTTCCAGCCCCGTTTCCACTTCCACCGCCAGCCCCTGGAAGAGCTGGCGCAGAGCCTGGCCAGCGAGGGGCAACTGGAGCCGGCCATCGCGCGCCGCGTGAGGCGTGACGGGCGGGAGATCCTGGAGATCGTGGCCGGAGCGCGGCGTCTGGAGGCGGCGCGGATCTGCAACGCCACCATCCGCCCCTTTCCCACCCTGCGAGTAGAGATCCGCGAGCTCTCAGACGAGGAAGCGGAGCGGCTGGCCCTGATCGAGAACCTGCAGCGGGAGAACCTCTCGCCACTGGAGGAGGGCTACCGCTACTGGCAACTCCAGCGCCGTGACCCGCGGCGGTGGACGGTGCGCGCCATCGCCGAGTTCGTGCACAAGAAGAAGAGCAGCGTGCAGAACCGGCTGAGCCTGATCAAAGACCCGGCCGTGGCGGAGGCGGTGCTCAGGGAGCAGATCCCGCCCACCGCCGCCTTCCACATCCTGCGCCTGCCGCCGGGCGAGCGCGAGCCGTACCTGCGCACAGCCATTAGCGGTGGCCTGACAGTAGAGCAGATCCGCCTGGACGTGGACCGGCGCCTGGCCATCCTGCGCTCGGTGGATGGGCCGGAGCGGGACGCGCGCCCCGTCAGCGCCATCTCCGTGCCGGCCGCGGCCGGCGATCCGGCGCCGTGTGCGCCGCCCGGGGCCGGCGCCGCCCAGCCGGTGGCGGTCCGGGCCCGTCTACGGCGCGCCGGCCCATCGGAGGACGAGGCGATGCGCGCGCTGCGCCGCGCGCGGCTGGAAAGGCAGCAGCGAGAGATCCGCGCCCGGATCGAGGCCCTGGAGGAGCAGCTGCGGGCGGAGTTCCTGGCGCTGCGGGCGGTGGAGCGTGAACTGGCTGGATTGGAGCGCTGACGTGCATGGCGGGCTTTGGACTAGGGGCGCGGCCAGGGCCGCGGCGCGGGGCGCTGTCCAATGGTTGGACAGGGCGCCTTGCCCAGGCGCGGCCCGGAGGGCGTTGGAAGCGCTGCCAGCGCTGAAGTCCAAAGTGTTAGCGATTCGTCAGGATTATTGGCGTGCCACCGGCGATACTGGTTGGGATATCGGCGATTGCAGGGGAACATAGCAGTGGACAGATGCGCAACGCTTCCAGCGGCTTCATCACCCTCGCCACCGGCGACGGCGCCGCCCGATGCCGGCACGCCAGCGCCGGGCGAGGAGCTTCCGCTCGGCGCCACGTCCATTGAGCACCTCTTTCAGCTCCTGTTCGAGCGCTACGAGCAGCCCATCTATCAGTACGTCTACCGGCTGCTCGGCGATGCGGAAGACGCGCGCGACTTCACCCAGGATACGTTTGTCAAGGCGTTCAGGAAGCTCCCGGAGACGCTGGCCAAGGGAAACTTCCAGGCCCAGGCCTGGCTGTACCGGATCGCGACCAACGTCTGCCTGGACGAGCTGCGCCACCGCAAGCTGCTCAAGTGGCAGCCCTGGGAGGCCTTCGTCTCGCTCTTCCATCCCAGCCAGATCGCCCGCGACAATCCGGAGCGCGACGCGATGCAGAAGGAGACGCGCCAGGAGGTGGAGGTCGTCCTAGAACGTCTATCGCCCCGCTACCGCGCGGCGCTGATGCTGCGGGAGTACCACGGCCTGGGCTACGAGGAGATCGCGGCCATCATGGGCACGTCGCGGACGGCGGTGAAGACGCTCCTGCTGCGGGCCCGTGAGTCGTTCCGCCTCCACTACGCCAGGGCGCATCCTCAGCTGGCGGCACAGGCCCGTGGCCCGCGCGTCCTGCCGCGGGCGCTCGGCCGGCCGGCAGCCGCCTGAGGCGGGCCCCTCCCTCCGCGCGACCGGACGCCAGGTCGGCCCGTGCCGGCTGGCTTCCCTTGGACCCTGTGCCGTAAGACGTTACGCCGTGGACCTGGTTTAGACCAGGTCCACGCGCTTGACGGACGGCCGCGCTGGCGCGGCGGGTTCGCCGCCGGCGGGTGGCGCGTGGGGCGCGCCCCGCCCGCCCGCGCGCGCCGCACCCGCCGGCGGCATGATCCGGCCGGCTTGTACCTGTTGGCGCGCCTGGGCAAAGCGCTCGATGAGGTTGATGTCGGCGCCGCCCTCGGCGCCGCGGCGCCCGCTGACCTTGACCATGGCGGGGATCCGCGTCAGGCGGCCGAGCACCACCGCCTCGCCCTGGTTCAGGCCGGGCAGGTTGTCCAGCAGCGCCTGCGAGATGACCTCGGACGCGCGCTGCACCGCCTTCTGGTCATCGGGATTGGTCAGGCGCATGATCAGCTGCGAGGCGCACTGGGAGAGGGTGTCGTCCGCAATCTTGGACGGGCGCTGGGTGATGACGATCAGAAAGACGCCGAACTTGCGCCCCTCGGCCGCGACGGTATTGATGATGCGGGAGGCCCTGGTGGCCTGGTCGCGCCCGCCGGGCACGAGGTTGTGCGCCTCCTCCAGCACGACGAAGACCGGCCAGCGTAGCTCCCCCGCCAGGGCCCGCTGCCACAGCTCGGTCAGCAGCCACTCCGCGGTGTAGGTCATGACGTGCTTCTCGGTCCCCGCCAGGTCGATGACCGTCAGCGTCATTGGCTGCACCAGCTGCTCCAGATCGATGGTGGAGTGGCTCCAGACGGGGTAGTGCATCAGCTGCTTGACGTAACGGAGGGCATTGCGCGCGTCGCGCATCTCGTCCTCGGGCGTCGGCGTCCCTCCCGCGCCCCGCCGCTTGCCGTTGGCGGCGACCGAGAGCGTCTCCTCCTCGCCAGCGCTGAGCTGGCGCAGGAAGGCCGTGGCGGCCGCCTCGTCGTCGCCGTCCGGCGCCTCTGCGGCTGCCCCGGCCGGCAAGGCGGGGCCCCGCGCCCCGTGCGCGGCGATGGCCTCGTCCAGGGGCACGCCGGCGAAGTGGGCCAGCTCCTGGGCCAGGTCGCGGGGCGAGAAGTCGACCCGTCGCCGGCGCAGGCGGGCGCAGGCGCCCTCGATCACGCTCCGGATGCGGATGGCGGTGCTGGGCACGCCGGCCACGTCGCAGATGGCATCGGCATCCAGGTCCGCGAAGCGGATGGTGTAGCTCTGCGCCGGCCCGACGAGCTGCTCGGAGTACCGCCGGTGGACCACCCCCGGGACGCGGTAGAGCTGGATGCGGTCGGCATGGGGCGTCTTGCGGGCCAGGGCGTAGGGGACGTGGGCGTCGGGCGCGAGCTTGCGCAGCTGGACGTAGTCCGAGTTGGGGTCCAGGACGATGATCGTGGCGCCCAGTGCCAGCAGGTCCTCCAGGATCTTGCCGGCGAGGTAGGACTTGCCGGCGCCCGTCTGGGCGATGATGGCCAGGTGCCGCGAGAGGCCATTGGGATCCAGCTTCACCTCCACGCCCGGGCGGTTGATGAGCGTGCCCAGCGTGATGCTGGCGGGGTCATCACGGGAGAAGAAGCGCCGTAGCAGCTCATCGGGGGCGGCATAGACCGGCGTCCCCGGCAGGACGGCGTTGCGCGCCTGCCGCACGGTGCCCTCGAACAGAAAGCCGAGCACGCTGGCCTCGGCGCGCACCCGTGGGGGAAAGCTGCCGGCCTGCTCCAGAACCGTCCGCGCCTCGCCGAAGTCGATCCCCTCGTCCAGCGTCATGACGTCGGCGGTGATGTTGGCGATCTGGGCCAGCAGGCTGACCTGCTGGATGGTGTCGCCCACGCGTTCCCGAGCGCACTCGATCATCACGTACTCGAGGCGCGGGGGGACCTTGTCCTCCTCGCTGACGAAGGTGAAGGTCTGGGGCGTGGACCGCCCGGTCACAATCCCGATCGGTTCCGGCTGAGAGACCATGGACGCCCTTGTCATTGCCACACGCCCCGCTGGCGCGGCCGCGCGGGCCGCGAACTGCGGCTGCTGCCATTTAACCACATTCGGGCCCGTGCTGGAAAGGATGTTCGCACGATCCCCCGCGCGGCCGGACAGGCGGCGAAGCGCCTCTTGCGCCGCGCGGGTGCTGGACAGGCATCCCGTCCTGCCACCTGGCCCGGATATCCCATGAGTGGCGGCCTCACCCTAACCCCCTCCCATAGGGAGACGGGTAGATGATGGACCGGCAGTGGTGGTCGTACCACCCCTAACCCCCTCCCATAGGGAGACGGGACTCATCGCTCGCCCACAGGGAGAGGGAACGCCTCACCGGCCGTGAAGAACCGGTCATGCTCCTGAGGAGCGCCAGCGCGGCAAAGGCCGGCCAGTTCCACAGGAAACCAGGCTAGTGGGTCACTTGCCTTGGCAATGGCCATCGGCTCCCCTGGTGGAATGGCGATGGGCATGACAAACGACCCACTAGAGCGCCCGGCGGGGCTGGCGGCAGATTGCGCTAGGCGGGATACTTGAAGCAGCAGAGACAGTAGGGGGAGAGACGAGGAGCATGGTCGCATCAGCGGTACGGGCCGCAGGGCCGGCCCGTGGCAGTGACGAGCAGCGAGGGAGGCTGGCCCGCGTGTGGGGGACTGGCGGCGCCCGTGGTTGGTGGCCCTGGGCGCTCGGCGCCATCCTGCTCGGGCTCGTGGCCATCGCCGGCGTGGCGGCATACCGCGCGCTGGACGCCCTCTACCCGCAGGAGCTGTGGAAGTACTTCCGGCCGGTGCCGCCCCTCGGCAGCGGGTCGATCCTGTACCGGACCACGGACGGCCAGCTCTTCCTGGCCCCGCTCGCGGACCCGGATAGCGGGCGGCGCCTCCTGGATACGACGACGCCCCCCGGGACGCGGGAGGTGGTGCGCGACGCCGTCGCGCTGCCGCAGGGACAGCGTGTGGCTTATTATGCCTCCGAGCTGCACGAGGGGCAGGCGGAGCGGGATCGCGTCAAGGTCATCAGTCTCGACGGACAGGTGGTGCGCACCGTAGATGTCTCGGCCGCCGGCGAGCCGCTGCGCCCGGCCATCTTTCTCTCCAGCAGCGGCCGCTTCCTGGCGCTGACCAGCCGCGATCGCGGCCACGTCTACTATCTCGACCTGGGGGCAGATACGCCCCTGACCCTCGGCCAGCCGGACGCCCCGCCGGAGCCGATGCTCTGGACCCGCAACGGCGATCTACGGACGCCCTTACTCGCGGGACAGCGGCCCTTCGCCACCTCGCCGGACGGCAAGCTGCGGGCGCAGGTGCGGGAGGGGCCACGGCGTGCGCCGGCCTGCCTGGGAGAGCAACCGCGCTGCGAGGCGGCGCAGGAGCTGGTCGTCTCCGCGGCGACGATCGCCGGCGCCGAGCGTCCTCCGGTGGTGCTCTACGGGGCCTTTAGCGCCTTTTCCGCGGATGGCTGGGGTCCTATCCCCACCCAGCGAGCCGAGCGCCTCTACGGGCGCCTGGTCTGGTCGCCGGACGGGACGCAGCTCCTGTTCAGCGCCCTGGACGGCGCCGAGGCGCGCACCTACGCCATCGGCGTGGACGGCAAGACCCGTCCGCGGCTGATCCTGGCGGCGGGAGAGGCCCTGGACTGGCTCCCGTAGCGCACCGGCAAGAGCACCGGCATGGACCTCCCCGCCACTTCTGCCGCGCGCACGCCGGAGCCGGGGCAGCTGACTGAGGCGCTGCGGCGCCTGCCCCTCTTCGCGACCCTGCGCGACGACCAGCTGGCCCAGGTGGCGCGGTTGGCGCGCCGCCATCGCTACGCCCGCGACGACGTCGTCTTCTACCAGGGCGATCCCGGGGACACCTTCTATGTCGTGCTCTCCGGGCGCGTGAAGGTGACGGTCTCCTCGCCGGAAGGCCAGGAGGCGATCCTCGCCATGCTGGGCGAGGGCGAGAGCTTCGGTGAGCTGGCGCTGCTGGACGAGCACCCCCATTCGGCCACCGTGCAGGCGGTGGAGCCGACCGAGGTGCTGGCCTTGCGGCGCGACGCCTTTCAGCGCCTGATCCAGCAGCTACCGGAGATTGCCATTGCTCTCCTGCAGGTGATGGCTAGACGCCTGCGCGCCGTGGACGAGCTGGTGCAGGACGCCGCGTCGCTGGATGTATCGGAGCGCCTGGCGAAGAAGCTCCTGGCTCTGGCGGCGAGCCACGGCCGGCGCACGCCGGCAGGGATCGTGCTAGATATTCACCTGACGCAGCAGGACCTGGCGGCGATGATCGGCGCCACACGGGAGAGCGTGAACAAGCAACTGGGCGTCTTGCGTGATCTGGGCATCGTAGCGGTGGACCGGCAGCGAATCACGATCCTCAAGCCGGACGCCCTGCGAGAGCGCATGGAGGCGGCACTGCGGTCGCTGTAGCCCTGTGGAGTGCGGTATCGAAGGCGGATGCTTGCTGGTCAGCGTGCGCTGTCGGCCGGCCATAGGGTGTGGCAGGCCCCTGGTCCGCTCGGCGCACGGCCGGCGGCTTCTAGGCTGAGCCCGGGACGCTCAGCCGTCGATGGGTGATGGACACGATGGCTTCACTGGCGGCAATCCTGGCGGCCACGTTCCTGGGGAGTGTGGCAGCGCTCCTGTCGGGCGCCTGGCTGCTATGGCGCGAGCGATGGGCGCGGCAGGTCTCCATTTATCTGCTCGCCTTCGCCACCGGCGCGCTCCTGGTGGCCGCGCTCCTCGATCTCTTGCCGGAGGCCCTGGAGGCCGCCGAGTCGGGGCCGGGGCTGCGGGGCGTGCTCACCGCGACCCTCGCCGGCATCGTCCTGTTCTTCCTGATCGAGCGCTTCCTCGTCCGGCTGCACCGCCACGTGGACATCCCCGCGCCGGAGAAGGCCGACCCGTCACCCCGGTTCCGGCGGCGGCTGGCGTGGATGGTCCTGGGCGGCGACGCGGTCCACAACTTCATCGACGGGGTGGTTGTGGCCGGCGCCTTCCTCGCTGACGTCCAGCTGGGGATCGTCACCGCGATCGCGGTCTACGCGCACGAGGTGCCCCAGGAGGTGGGCGATTTCGGCGTCCTGCTGTACGCCGGCTATTCACGGGGGCAGGTCCTAGGCCTGAACCTGCTGACAGCGCTGACGGCCTTCCTCGGCGCCGTGGGCAGCTACGTGGTGGGGACGCAGGCGGCGAACCACCTGTGGGTGCTCCTGGCGTTCGGCGCCGGCACGCTGCTCTACATCGCCAACGCCGACCTGCTGCCGGAGCTCTGGCGGCAGGAGCACCGGCGCCACACGCCGGGCATGACGCTCGCCTTCGTGGCCGGGCTGGCCGGCATGTGGCTAATTATCCGCCTATTTGGGTAGCCGAGCGGCGGCTGCGGCCTCAGGGTGAGACAGCCCTCACCCCCTTCCCCTCTCCCGCACGCGGGAGAGGGGCGACGCGAGCCATGGGGAGACGACCTCGCCCGGCGGTCGGCTCCCTCTCCCTATGGGAGAGGGTTAGGGTGAGGGCTCCTTTGGTGAAGGAGCCGCGCTACCCCCGATCGGTCAGGGCGAGGCGCTCGTAGATGCTGTGCAGCTGCTCGTCGTCGTAGTAATAGATGACGAGGCGCCCGCCCCGCTTGCTGCGACTGAGACTGACCCTGGTGCCGAGCGCCTCGCGGAAGCGCGCCTCGAGCTCCTCCACGTCGGCGGGACGGGCGCGGCCCGGCCGGCGGCGGGCGCTGACCTGGGCCAGGGCGCGACGGACGGCCTCCTCGGTCTGGCGCACGCTCAGGCCCCGCGCGATGACCTGCTCCGCCAGGTGCTCCTGGGCCTGTCGATCGCGCAGGCCGAGGAGGGCGCGGGCGTGCCCCTCGCTGAGCTGCCCGTCGAGGATCGCCCGCTGCACCGACGCGGGAAGCTGCAGCAGGCGCAGGGTGTTGGAGATGGCGAAGCGGCTCTTGCCAACGCGCTGGCCAATCTCCTCCTGCGTCAGGCCAAACTCCTCGGCCAGGTGCCGGTACGCGGTGGCCTCCTCCAGCGGATTGAGGTCGGCGCGCTGGATGTTCTCGACCAGGGCCAGTTCCAGGGCCTGGGGCCCGGCCGCCTCGCGCACGACCACGGGAACCGTGGTCAGGCCCGCCAGCCGTGCCGCCCGCCAGCGCCGCTCGCCGGCAATGAGCTGGTAGCGCGCAGGGGCGCCGGGCGGGCCCGGCCGTTGCGTGACCAGCAGGGGCTGCAAGAGACCGTGCTCACGGATGGAATCGGCCAGCTCCGCGAGCTGGTCATCGTCGACCTGCCGGCGGGGTTGGAGCGGGTTCGGCTCGATCCGCCCGATCTCGACCTCCAGCAGGCCGGCGGGCGCCTCCGCCCTGGCACCGGTCGCCGCAGCAGCCGGAGCCAGGCCGGTACCGGCGAGCGGGGCGCCGGGCGGCGGGGCGATGAGCGCGTCCAGGCCGCGGCCCAGCACGCCACGACGGGGGGCCATGTCAGCCTGCGCCTCCTGCGGCCAGCGAGGAGCGGAGCGCGTCCGGCCGCGCGCCGGCCACCGGCGCCGACTCGCCGTCGCCACCGGCGACGCCCTCGCCTCGCAGGCGGGCGTCGAGTTCTGCCCCCAGCGCCCGATAGGCGGTTGCCCCGCGGCTGGACGGGTCGTAGCACAGGACCGATTGCCCGTAGCTGGGGGCCTCGCCCAGCCGGACCGAACGCGGGATGATGGTCTGCAGAAAGACATCGGGGAAGTGGCGCTGCACCTCCTCGACGACGCTGCGCGACAGGCCGACGCGGGCGTCGTACATCGTCATCAGCAGGAAGAGGTGCTGCAGCTCTGGGTTCAGCGCGGCCCGCACCCGCCGCAGCGTCTCCAGCAGTTGGCTCAGCCCCTCGAGGGCAAGGTACTCGCACTGGATGGGCGCGATCACGGCGCTGGCGGCGACGAGCGCATTCAGGGTCAGGAGGCCCAGCGAGGGCGGACAGTCGATAAGGACGTAGTCGTACGCCCCGCGCAGGGGGGCGAGGGCGCGGGCCAGGCGCGTCGCGCGATCGGGGGCCTCCACTAGCTCCACCTCCGCCCCCGCCAGGTTCGGCGACGACGGGAGCAGGTGCACCACACCGGTCTGTTCTGGCTCGGACCGCACGCGCACCACGGCGGCGGAGACGTCGCGGCAGATCCGCGCCCCATCCACTTCGCCGAGGATCAGGTCGTAGGTAGAGGGGTCCTGCTTCGGCACGCCCAGCGCGCCGGTGAGGTTCGCCTGGGGGTCGTTGTCTACCAGGAGCACCCGTCGGCCGCGCTCCGCCAGGGCGGCGCCCAGGTTGACCGCCGTGGTGGTCTTGCCCACGCCCCCCTTCTGGTTAGCGATTGCGATCACAAAGGCCATGCCGGCTCTCAATCAAGGCGAGCAACGCAGCAGATTCTACCCCTTCTCACCCGCCCGGACGCGCCGGCCCTGACGGGCGCGCACAACCGATCCGGCTCGCGCCGGGCCATGGCCGTCGTCCCCCTCGCCGTGTGGGAGCGGGGGCGACGGGGCCAAGCCGCACGGCCGTGGCCGTCGGTCCCCCTCTCCGACGCGGGGAGGGGGCCAGGGGGTGAGGTCCTCGGTCCTCGCGCGGCCCAGCCGCACGGCCGTGGCCGTCGTTCCCCCTCTCCGCGTCGGAGAGGGGGCCAGGGGGTGAGGTCCTCGGTCCCGGCGGGATGGGCCCCCGGCCTTGACAGCTCTTGTGATTGGTTTCACAATCTCTGAGGAGGGCGCGCCATGCCGTACCGCCACGAGGGCGACCGCAAGGTCTGGATCGAAGACTGGGGCAGCCACGTGGAGCGGATGATCCGCGAGGCCCAGCAGCGGGGCGAGTTCGATCACCTCCCCGGCGCTGGCAAGCCTCTACGCCTGGACGACGATAACCCGTTCGCCGCCGAGTGGTCGTCCGCCTTCCGCCTGGCCAGGAACGCGGGCGCGGCGCCGCCGTGGGTCGAGCTGGAGAAGGAGATCGCGAGCGAGCAGGACGCGCTGGGCCGGCTCCTGGAGCGCACCGCGCGGTATGTGGAGGCGGAGGCGGCTCGGATCCGGGAGCGAGCGGCCGCGCCCGAGCCGGCAGGGACCGCAGAGGGCGGCGAAGGGGACGCGCCGGCCACTGAGCCCCGCCGCGCGAAGGCGGACGGGGCAGGGAGCCGCACGGCGCACGCGCGCCGGACCTGGTGGTGGCCGTTCGGCCGGAAGCGGCCCGCCTCCCGTGGGCCCGGAGCCGGCGGCGCGGCCCTGCCCCGTCCGCCGGCGACGCTCGCGGACCTGGAGGCGGAGCGCGT
>DAOTTI010000216.1:0-46159 GCA_034437795.1 Chloroflexota bacterium
GCTGGTGAGCGCGCTCACCAGCCCCTTGCCGGAGGTCGTCCGATCCACCCGGTCGTCGTGGATCACGACCGGCACGCCGTCTGCAGAGAGATGGACGTCACACTCAACCGCCGGCGCGCCGTGCGCCAGCGCCAGCCGCACGGCCGCAAGCGTATTCTCCGGGGCCAGTGCGCTTGCGCCACGATGCGCCACGACCAGGGGCCGAAGGCCCGGCCGGCGCCACAGCCAGGAATAATCAGCCATGCCCCTCCGAAGCACCAGCGCCGCAGCCTGAGCGCTGGCGATTGACACAGGAATCAGCCATGCCACAGGAGGCGCGCAGGCGCGACCAGGTGGCCCGCTCCCGCCATCGCCATCGTTCCATCCGGTCCGTCCGTCGGCGTCGAGCCGTCCAGGTGCCCGGCCATCGACACGTCACGGATGGACACGTCACGGCTGCACCGGCCCAGTGTATCGTACGGGGTGGCCGGCCGGCGGGGGCTCGTTTCACCTGCCGGCAACGGGCCCTGCCCCCGCCGGCGCCTGAAAGCCGCGACGGCACTCGGTACCCTTGAGCACTGGATCCCCGCCATGCGGTGCGCCATCATCTCCGACATCCACGGCAACCTGGACGCACTGCAGGCCGTGCTGGCGGATGCCGGCCAGGTCGACGAGCTATGGTGTCTCGGCGACCTCGTCGGGTACGGGCCACAGCCCAACGAATGCGTCGCCCTGCTGCGGGAGCGGGGCGCGCTGTGCGTGGCCGGCAATCACGACTGGGCCTGTATCGGCAAGATGGATACGGCCGAGTTCAATCCCGAGGCGACCGAGGCGGTGCTGTGGACGCGCGCTCAGCTTGCGCCGGAGCACCGCGCCTACCTGGAGTCGCTGCCCGAGACGCTTGTCGCCGGCGAGCAGCGGGAGTTCACGCTCGTGCACGGCAGCCCGCGGGAACCGATCTGGGAGTATTTGACCCACATCAGCCTGGCCCGCCTGAACTTCGACTATTTCCCCACCCGCTACTGCCTGGTCGGGCATACCCACGTCCCACTCATCTTCCAGCGCCCGACGCCGGATGAGCGCCCAACCGACTACCGCACCATTGTGCCCCGACCCAATGAGCCTTTTGCCCTCGGGACGCACCGCTTGATCGTCAATCCCGGGAGCGTGGGGCAGCCCCGCGACGGGAACCCGGATGCGGCCTACATGGTCTATGAATCGGCGCCCGGCGCCGGCGACGGCAGCGCCGGCACGTTGACGCTCCGCCGCGTGCCCTATCCCGTGGCCGCGGTGCAGCAGAAGATGCGGGAGGCCGGCCTCCCGCCACGCCTGATCATTCGGCTTGCGTATGGCTGGTAACCAACGAAACCTGCTGGCCGACTGGTGGACGCGCGTCCGCGCCGGCCGCTCCGCCGGCCTCTTCCGTTTCACGCAGCGGTCCGCGCCGTCGCTCGCGGCGGCGTGGCGGCGCGTCCGCGCTGGCCTCTGCCGTCTGATCGCCACGGCGCGCGACTTCTGGGAACGCTACCGCCGCGGGGTTCCGGCGGCGCGGGACCGCTGGGCGCAGCGCGCGCGGACCCTGCCGGCGGCGCGGTTCCGCCGCCCCCCGCGCGCGGTGAAGGGAGATGACCTGCGCGCCCCGCCCGACTGGCGTCAGACGCTCCCCGCGCTGGAGCAGCGCCTGGCGGCGGTGCGGCAGTCGCTCGGGCCTGTCCGGCGGGCGGCCGCGCAGGGCCTGGCGGCGCTCCAGCTCGCCGGCGCCCGTCGATGGGCCGGCGCCAGAGACGGCGCGACGGTTGCCCGCCACCGCCTGGCCGCCGCCTGGCCGGCGGTGAAGGGGCGCCTGGCGACCATCGAGCTGCCGCCGGCCCTGCCCGAGGCGTCTCCCCGCACGGTGATCGCCACGGCCTGGGCCGACCCCGCACGGCGGCCCTGGCTCCTGGCTGGTATGGCGTCGGTTGCCGTGCTGCTAGCTCTGGTGGTCGTCGGCCCCGACCTGACGCGCCGCTACTTTCCGGCGCGCGCGGAGCGGGCGGCCCCCCCGGCGGCCGTGGAGCCGACCCCGCCCGGCGAGCAGGCGCCGCCTGCCCCGCCGGCCGCGGAAGGGCAGCCACCGGCCGCCCAGCCGCCACCCGCCCCGGGCCAGGCGGCGCGCGTCACCCCCACCGCGCTGGGGCTGGCCGCGCTCCCCCTGCTCCTCGGCCTGTTCTGGCTGCTCTCCGCCTGGCTGGTCGACGCCGAGGCGCGCCGCGCCTTCGTGATCCAGGAGCCCTGGGGCGAGCGCCGCACCGTGGCCTACTCCTGCTGAGCGGTGGGGTGCGTCTTCCCCTTGATCCTGGCCGGGCTGCTCTTCGCCGCCTACGGCTACGTCTCCCTCGTCGTCTTCGTCGCCCACCGCCTCGGGCCCGTCGCCGCCGTCCAGGCCGGCGCGCTCGTCCTCCTCACCGGCGCCACCCTGCTGCTCCTGCGCGGGCTGCTCCTTCGCTGGTACGGCGAGCGCAAGGCGCGCCAGCTATGACACAATACTCGAACAATCGTTCCGGCCGCCCCGATGAACCTCGACCAGCTCCTCGACCGCCTCAGCCGGTCCGCAGACTTCGCTCCCTACGTCACGGCCTGGCGGTTTACGCCCCCGCGCCCTCCTGTGTACGGGGAGTGGCCGGCGCAGCTCGACGCTCGTCTCCGGCAGGCACTGCAGGCGCGGGGCATTTCGCGCCTCTACGCCCACCAGGCCACCGCCGTGGAGGCGGCGCTCAGCGGCCGTGACGTCACCGTCGTCACCTCCACCGCCAGCGGCAAGACGCTCTGCTACAACCTGCCGGTCCTCCAGGCCGTCCTGGCCACTGGCAGCAGCCGCGCCCTCTATCTCTTCCCCACCAAGGCGCTCTCGCAGGACCAGTACGCGGAGCTGCACGCGCTGATCAGCGCGCTCGGCGCCGACGTCAAGACCTACACCTACGACGGCGACACGCCCGTCGCCGCGCGGCGCGCCATTCGCCTGGCGGGGCACATCGTGATCACCAATCCGGACATGCTCCACACCGGCGTGCTCCCCCATCACACCAAATGGCAGCGCCTCTTCGAAAATCTGCGCTACGTCGTCGTTGACGAGCTCCACCACTATCGGGGCATCTTTGGCAGCCACGTGGCCAACGTGCTGCGCCGCCTGGCCCGGATCTGCGAGTTCTACGGCTCGCGCCCGCAGGTCATCTGCTGCTCGGCCACCATCGCCAACCCCATCGAGCTGGCGCGCCGGCTGACCGGCCGCGACACGCTGCTGGTGGACAACGACGGCGCGGCCAGGGGCGCACGCCACTTCATCTTCTACAACCCTCCGGCCATCAACCGCGAGCTGGGCCTGCGCCGGAGCGCCATCGGCGAGGCCGCACGGATCGCCGGCGAGCTGATTGCCAATAACGTGCAGACCATCGTCTTCGCTCGCTCGCGGGTCAGCACCGAGGTGTTGCTCAGCGCGCTGCGGGAACGCACCCGCCTGCCGGACGGGGCCATCCGTGGCTATCGTGGGGGCTACCTCCCCCGCCAGCGACGCGAGATCGAGCAGGGGCTGCGGCGGGGCGACGTGCGGGGCGTGGTGGCCACCAACGCGCTCGAGCTGGGCATCGACGTGGGCCAGCTGGAGGCCGCCATCCTCTGCGGCTACCCGGGCACCATCGCCAGCACGTGGCAGCAGGCCGGGCGGGCCGGCCGGCGGGCCAGCACGGCGCTGGCCGTGCTCGTGGCCGAGAGCTCGCCCCTGGACCAGTTCATCGTCGCCCACCCCGACTACTTCTTCCAGCGCTCCCCCGAGAGCGCCCTGGTCAACCCCGATAACCTCCTGGTCGCGTCCAGCCACCTGCAGTGCGCCGCCTTCGAGCTGCCCTTCCGCGACGGCGAGCGCTACGGCGAGCAGGACCCCGCAGCGACCCGCCACGCCCTCCAGCTCCTGGAGCAGGAGCGGACCGTGCTCCGCGACGGCGACACCTGGCACTGGACCGGCGTGGACTTTCCCGCGGAGCGCGTCAGCCTGCGGACCGCGCAGCGGGAGAACGTGGTCATTGTCGACGTCACCGGCCCCAAGCCGGCGGTGATCGGCGAGTGCGACCCCTTCGCCGCGCCGACGCTGGTGCACAAGGACGCCATCTACCTGCACGAGGGGCAGCAGTACCACATCGTGGACCTCGACTGGGAGCAGAAGACGGCCTATGGCAAGCGGGTGGACGTGGACTACTACACCGACGCCAGCCAGGAGTTCAATCCCAGCGTCCTCACGGAAGAGGCACAGGCCCCTGCGGGGTCGTTGCAGAAGGCGTGGGGCGAGGTGCGCCTGACCTACACGCCCAGCATCTACAAGAAGATCCGCCTGTTCACGCACGAAAACGTCGGGTGGGGCAAGATCGACCTGCCTCCGCAGGAGATGCAGACCACCGCCTACTGGCTCAGCGTCTCGCCCGACCTCGCCGGCCGGATGGGCAGCGAGGCGCTGCAGAGCGGGCTGCTGGGGCTGGCTCATCTCCTCCAGCACGTGGCGCCCCTCTACCTCATGTGCGACCCGCGCGACCTCATTGCCATCCCGCAGGTGAAGAACCCGCGGACCGGCCGGCCGACCATCTTTCTGTGCGATTACTACCCGGGCGGGGTGGGCCTGGCCGAGCGCCTGTTCCAACGCCACCAGGAGGTGCTGGAGGCGGCGCGCGATCTGGCAGCGGCCTGCGCCTGCGCCGGCGGCTGCCCATCGTGCGTCGGGCCGCCCGCCGAAGCCGGCCACGGGGCGAAGGAGACCACGCTCGCCCTGATCGAGGCCGGTCTTGCGGCGTCGGCCGGCCAGCATCCTGCCCCGCCCGCTGCTCGTTGAGGCCCCAGTTCCAGCCGTACAGGTGAGCCATGGCCGCATCCCCTCAAGCGTGGCCGTCGCAGCAGCCGGTCACGCAGCCCTTCTGGTGGCCCCTGCCGCCCCTGCCGGGCACCCCTACGCCCCTTGAGGCCCTGGTCGAGGGCACCACGGTTGAGACGCCATGCGGCACCTTCTTCCTCCGGCGCACCGTCTTTCCGCTGGACCACATCTACGGGCCGTGCCGCCTGGGCGACCTGCTCGGCCTGCCCTCCCAGGCCGCGGCGGCCCTCGCCAGGCAGCCGGAGCTGGCTGAGGTGCCGGTGGACCAGCTGCTCTTTCTGGACACGGAGACGACCGGCCTGGCCGGCGGCACTGGCACCTACGTCTTCCTCGTCGGCATGGGCGCCTTCCAGCACGAGGCAGGGCAGACCTGCTTCGTCATCGACCAGTGCCTCATGCGCTCATTCCGTGAGGAGCGCGCCATGCTGGCGTGGGTGGCGGACAAGCTGGCGCGCTTCCCGGCCCTGGCCACCTTCAACGGGCGGACGTTCGACGTGCCCCTGCTGCAAACTCGCTTTGCGCTGGCGCGCATGCGCGCCGATCTCGAGGAGGTGCTCAATTTTGACCTCCTGCACGTCGCGCGCCGCCTGTGGCGGGCGGCCGTGCCAAGCTGCGCGCTGCAGAGCCTGGAGCGCCACATCCTGGGCACCTGGCGCCAGGACGACGTGGAGAGCTTCCTCATCCCCGCCATCTACCACCAGTACCTGCGCGACGGCGATGGGCGCTACCTGCGCAAGGTCTTCTGCCACAACGAGGCCGACATCCTGGCCATGGTGGCCCTCGCCGCCCGCGCCTGCCGCGCCCTTGTCGGCGGCCCCGTCTCAGCGGCGACTGGGGCGACTGCCCGCGCGCGGCCGGCAAGAGCGGAGCCGTGGGGCCAATCTACGGTCGTCGGCTCCAGCGTCAGCGCCGCCGAGTTCCTCGGGCTCGCCCGCCTCTATGAGCAGCTCGGCCAGCCCGCCGCAGCCGAGCGCGCCTACCGTGC
Source organism: Chloroflexota bacterium (assembly GCA_034437795.1). Classification (GTDB taxonomy): domain Bacteria; phylum Chloroflexota; class UBA11872; order UBA12225; family UBA12225; genus DAOTTI01. Next base: position 5,856 of record DAOTTI010000216.1, read on the forward strand.
CGCGCTCGGCGGGCCGCTGGCCGCGGAGCACCGCTGGCGGGCGCTGCTGGCGCTGGCGTCGCTCCTAAAGCGCACCAATCGTCACGACGAGGCGGCGGCGCTCTGGCAGCAGGTGGCGGATGAGGCGCCGGCACACTCGGTCATCGCCCTGCTGGAGCTGTCGAAGTACTGGGAGCATCGCCGGCGTGATCCTGCACGCGCCCACCAGCTAGCGACCGAGGCGCGGGCCCGCTGGATCGCGCGCCTCCCCGCCACCGAGCGGCCCCTGCCAAGCCTGAGCCGGTGGTCCGGCCCCTCCGCCCCGCTCGCGGCGCCGGACGACTTCGAGCGCCGGCTGGCGCGCCTCGAACGGAAGCGCCAGCGGCTGGGACCCTCGCCAGGCTGCGATGATTGATCGCCCCGCGAGCGGGGCGTCATCCCGCCGGAGAATGCGGCATCGCTCACGGAATTCGCCGCTGGGGTGATTGATCGCCCCGCTCGCGGGGCGTCACCGGCGCAGGCGCCCCACCCAGCCTGGAGTATTCACGGCCAGCAAGCAATCCCCTCTCCCTTCGAGAGAGCAAGCAATCCCCTCTCCCTATGGGAGAGGGTGAGGGCTCCAGTGAGCGCCAGTTCCCTCTCCCTTTGGGAGACAGTGAGGGCTCCGCTGATGAATACCTCGGCCATGCCCCTCCGGAGCACCAGCGCCGCATGTCAAAGGCTGCTACTTCCAGAAGAACCCAGGCTCGTACTGGTTCAGACCACCTGACTGGCAACAGCCGCCTCTTCTTCAGAGCACGGTCAGAGTACAGAACGCCAGAAAGCTCACCGGATCCTGCCCGGGCCCCTGCTACCGCAGAGCTGGTGGCGGTCGTCGGGGCGCGTGACGGCGAGGGCATGAGCCGGCGCGCATGCCTGGCCCCTGCTACTGTACAACCAGGGGTACCGTGGTCCAGGATCAGGTCCAGCAGCGGCAGCGCGCGCCTTCCCTGGCCGCCGCCATCTCGTTGCTCGCCGCCGGCGAGGGGGCGCTGGCCGTGGCGGAGCTGCAGGCCTTGCGGACGACCTCCCCCCACCTGTTGGGGCCGGGTGAAGATCACTACTGGCTCGGCCTGGCCTACCTGCTGGCGTTCGACTGGTCCGCAGCCATTCACGAGCTTCGCGCCTACCTGGCTCGCGAGGCGAGCGGCTGGCGCGCCGGCTGGGCCTACCTCCACCTGGGCCGCGCCTATGAGCAGAGCGGCCTGGTCGACGAGGCGTCGCTTGCCTATCGCGGCTGCCTCGGCTGCGCCGGCAGCGAGCGCGCGGCGCGGCGCCTGGCCTTTGATCTCATGAGCCGGCTGGCGAGCAGCCTCCCCATGGGATACGGGCAGGCGTCCACGCGCTCACCGGAAGGCCGGCCCTGACCGGCCCATCCGCGCGGCCAGCGACGGGTCCCGTCTCCCTTTGGGAGAAGGTGAGGGTGAGGGCTCCCCTGGTGAGGGCTCGGCTCACGGGTAGTCCAGGCTAGACCCGCAAGGCGTCGTCCAGGGCGGCCGCGGCGTCGCGGGCCGCCTCGTCCGCAGTGGCCTGGCCACGAACGACCGGCGTCATCAGCCTGCCGGTCAGGACGGCGAAGATGCTGCGTGAAAGCTCCGGCGGCACGCCACGGCTGTAGCCGAGCGCGCTGCTCACCACCACAGGCGAACGTAACGGGCCGCCGTCTCCCAGAACACGAACTGCTGTGGGGCAGTCGTCGCCGCCAGCGTCCAGCGTCCAACGGTAGAGAACCCCGCGTCGGGCCCCTCGGCGGAAAGGAGCAGGCCGACCTCCTTCACCCAGCTCTCGCGGGGCATTGATCCGGCCTGCTGGAAGGCCACGCGGTCGACAGAGACCGGACCGCGCAGCTCAAAGCCGATCTGCTGGGCAGGAGACCCGTCTGGGACCGCCAGCCCGGCAGGTAGCTGCCGCGGTACGGCACCAGGTTCATGGGATCGAGGGGGCTGTTCGCCACCGGCGTGCCTGCCAGGCGGTCGTCCTGCATGAACGTGTCGGGCAGCACGCTGGCGACGGCGGCGACCAGCGCGCCGGTGGGCGCGCTTACCACAGGGTTCCCGCCGGCAGGGCCCGGCCCGGTCCCGCGCGCGCGGGGCACGTCGCCGCGAGTGCCGGCGCCGCCAGCGCAAAACCGTGCCGCGACCGCCCGTTGCAGCACCGCCGGCTCGTCGTGCAGGGCCTGCGACACGGCAGTGCCCCTGGCGCCACCGGCAGCGCCCCATAGGCTCAACAGGAATGCGCTCCCCAGCAGGCTGACTACCACGCCGCCCACCGCCAGGCCGGCGGCACGCTCTCCCGCGGCGCGCCGGACGCGGTAGCTCAGGCGCCGCTCTCGGGACACGGCGGCGGCGCGCGCCGGTGCTGCCGCACGGCCGGCGCGGCAGAGCAGCCGCTCACCGTCGCGGACGAAGCAGTCGGCTCAGAAGCGCCCGAAGCACTCGTCGCAGCGGTCGACGGCGGGATGGTGCGGGTGGACATCGCACGTTCGCGGCCGGTGAGCCAGTCCTCTGCCCATTGCTGACGCCGCATCCTGACGCGATAACCTGGACCGGCCACGGGCTCGCCGCCGGCGACGAAACCGACAGAAGGGCTCACCGAACCGGCTCTAGACATCTCGAGGTGCGTTATATCGTGACAACCTTCATCATAGCCCTGCGCGGTGTGCCGGTCAAGCGGAACAGGCGGCGCGTCCTGACCGACACGGTTGATGCTCGCCACGGTCCGTTACCGGCGGCCCCTGGCCGCCGCGCAGGCGCAACTGCCGCTGCACGGCTGCGGCCGGGGAAGGGCGACCGAAGGCCGCGGCGCGTGACTGCACCGGGATGCGCTCGCTCCGCCGGCGGCGCCACGGTGAGAGGCGGGGCCATGCGCTATCTTTGCGCGCTGCGGGACACAGCCATGCCGGACCCGCTTCACCGGGTCTTCGCGTACCTCTACCTGTCGGTCCTCTTCTTTGCCCCCGAGGCGCTGCTGGCGCTCGGGCCGGTGGCGCTCTTCGGGGCGAGCCCAGGCCCCCTGCACCTCCGCAGAGCCTGAACGGGGTTCGAACAGGGACCGAACAGGTGGCGCTCTTCGGGGCGAGCCCAGCCCCCTGCGCCGGCTACGGATCGCGCTCAGCGGCGCGCAGGGCCCACTCACCAGCTACCAGCCCGGCCGAGGTCGAGCACGTCGCGGGTCGCGCAAGGTTCGAGCGGGGCTGACGGTCAGCGCGGCCCGATGGACGGAAGGGGGCGGCGGCCGGAGTGCGACCAATCTCCACGCTCACGGCATCGAAGCAGGCGTCGCCCGGGCGGTAGGATAAGAGCTCTATGCCGATGGGCTCGCCGGTAGTGGAGCCTTTGATCAGGATGACGCCGTCGTCTAGCTCAGTGCAGACCTGATCCCGCCGACGATCCTGCCAGAAGACGGTGAGTAGCTCGGCGTCGGGTTCGTAGAAGACCTTCACCTTGGGTCACAGCCGTTCGCCTTCCCTGTTTCTATCCGTGGGGTAGGCGGTAATCAGGAAGCCATCACTGTCCAGGCGGGGGCAACGGCGACCAGCCAGTAGGGCTCGTCGCGGCGGTCGAACAGGAGCACATGGGGATCACGGCCGCTGCGACGCACCTCATCTGGCGAGGCAACACTTGCTGGAGTGCGGCGTCGCGGCCGGCGAGGTCTGGATGTTTAGCAAGCAGGCGGGGCCAGTACTGGTAGCCGATTGGAGCCATCACCTCTACCTTGAGGCCAGCGACCTCTCGGAGGCGCTCGACCTTGCCGAACCAGGGTAGCCAGCCCGGCGTATTGACTAGCGGAGCCCTTGGCCTGGCCCTCTCTCACAGGTAGAGGGACCTTCTCGAAGCGGGAGCCCTCAGCCTAACTCTCTCCTAAAAGGAACGGACGGGGCTGATCGCCGGCGATACAGGGTCGGGGCCGGATGCGCAGGTGGCTATCCGCGTGGCGGCTCGTCATGTCCCGCCGGTGCCTGGCGCTGCGGGCGCCGGCGGTGCGCGGGGGCGACGGCACGCGAGCCGCCGGCTGGCTGCGCCCGCGGCCGGGGCCTCGTTGATAATCCCCGCAGAAGGATCATTCAGGTCAGGGGGACAGATCCAGAGCGCTCAGTGCGCGCTCGCACCCAGGAGCGCACCGCTGCGGCGGGGCCGTGGCGCACGAGGGGCCGCTGGATCAGCGCCAGCAACGCCTGGCGCCGTTCGGGCACGTTGGCCCAGGCCAGCGCCCGCTCGGCCTCGGCCCGCCCCGCCTGGATCAGGCGCAGGTGCTCGCCCGCAGCCAGCAGCAGTAGCAGGTCGTGCGCGTCCACCATCTCCTGGACCGCCTCCACTGTGGCGCCCTGCAGGGCCGCGGCTCGCGCCGCATAGGCGCAGACCGCCTCCGGCGTGATCACCGTGGCGAAGGTGCCCCGCGGCGGCTCCCGGGCAGCGGCTCCGGTGGCTGTGCCATACTGCACGAAGCGCCGCGCCGGCCAGTCGACCCCAATGGCAGCGAAGTCCACCACCACTAGCCGGCCGCGACCGACCACCACGTTGCTCGCGCTGTAGTCAAGGCTGCCAGCAGCAGCCGGCGCATGCAGCGCGACCTCACCGGCCAGGCGAAGGCTGGACCCTACCTTGCGCGGCACGTCCCGACCGAGCAGCCAGGCCAGCGTGGCCGGCGCCTGGGCCAGCCACGGTGCCGCCTGGGCGCGGAGGGCCTGGATCTGGGCCTGCCAGCGCGCCGCGTCGGCCTGCGCCCGCGCCGTGAATGGGGCGAAGGCGCCCTCGATCTCGGCCAGCGCCAGGGCTAGCTCCCGACCAAGGCGCGCTCGCCTGGCCGCGCCAGCGCCCTGCGCCGCCACGTCGAGCGTCTGGTCGCCGCACCATTCCAGCGCCACCCACTGAGGCGGGCGCTCCGATGAGACGGCCAGTACTGCGGGGACGGAGCAGCGGTGCCGGCCGAGCCAGTGCAGCGCCTGGACCTCCACGTCCAGCGGCGCGCGCTCAGCAGCCAGCTTCAGCGCCAGGACGCGTCCAGCGCTGAGCTCGATGCGCCACACGCGCGGCGAGACCTGGCGCGCGTCTTTGAGGCCGGCGCGCCAGGCGGGCGGCAGGGCCGCCACCACGCTCGGCCACACCGCGGCGAGGCGCGCCGGGAGGGACGCCTCACTCCCTGAGCGGGACACAGCGCTCCCTGAGCCGGCGGCGGCTCACCGCTCTGCCGCCGCCTCCCCTGCCTTCCCACCGATCGGGCCGTCGGCGCTCAGGTCCCGCGCGTCCGCGAGCTGAGCCATGAGATCGGCCATCTCGATGGCGGTGACCGCAGCGTCGTATCCCTTGTTCCCCGCCTTGGCGCCCGAGCGGTCCATGGCCTGCTCCAGATCGTCGGTCGTGATGATCCCGAAGATGACGGGGACCCCCGTATCCAGGCCGGCGCGCGCCACCCCCGCCGCGGCCTGCCCCGCCACGTAGTCGAAGTGGCTGGTGGCCCCACGAATGATGGCCCCCAGACAGATGATGGCATCGTAGCGACCGCTGCCGGCCAGGCGCTTGGCCACCACGGGGATCTCAAACGAGCCGGGGACCCACGCCACGTCCACCTGCTGCTCCGGCACGCCGTGGCGCCGGAAGGCAGCCTGCGCCCCGTCCAGCAGCTGCCTGGTGAAGAACTCGTTGAAGCGGGCCACCACCACGGCGAAGCGCCGGCGGTCGCCGCCCGTCAGCCTCCCCTCGAAGGTCCGTCCCATGCCTGCCGTCCTCAGCGGTCGTGCTCCTCATCGTGCTCGCGGCGCCGGAACGCCCGCCGTGGTCAGGCGCGCCCTGCCTCCACCGTCTCCGCCCGCTCGTCGTGTACCATGCTCAGGGCGTGCCCCATACGGTCCCGTTTGGTCTCCAGGTAGCGCCGGTTGTACGGATTGGCGCGTACGGGGATGGGGACCTGCTCCACCAGCTCCAGGCCGTAGCCCTGCAGCGCGATCAGCTTCTTGGGGTTATTGGTCATGATGCGCATCTTCTTCACGCCAAGGTCCACCAGGATCTGCGCCCCGATCCCGTAGTCGCGCCGGTCCTCGGGGAAGCCCAGCTTGAGATTGGCCTCCACCGTATCGTGGCCCTGGTCCTGGAGGCGGTACGCCCGCAGCTTGTTGTGCAGCCCGATGCCCCGCCCCTCCTGGTGGAGGTAGACGACGATGCCCCGCCCCGCCGCTTCGATCTGCTGCATCGCCCACCGCAGCTGCTGGCCGCAGTCGCAGCGTAGCGACCCGAAGGTGTCGCCGGTGAGGCACTTGGAGTGCATGCGGATCAGCACCGGCTCGTCGCTGCCGCGGATGTCCCCCTTCACCAGCGCCACGTGCTCCTCGCCGGTGATCGTATCTTCGTAGGCGTGGACCACGAAGTCGCCGTATTCCGTCGGCAGGGGCGTCTCCACCACCTTGCGGACCAGCTGCTCGGTGCGCCGGCGGTAGGCGATCAGGTCGGCGACGGTAATGAGCTTGATGCCGAACTGGCCGGCAAAGCGCTCCAGCTGGGGCAGCCGCGCCATCGTGCCGTCCTCATTCATGATCTCGCAGATCACGGCTGCGGGATAGAGGCCGGCCAGTCTGGCCAGATCGACCGACGCCTCCGTATGGCCGGCGCGGACCAGCACGCCCCCTTCCTGGTAGCGCAGCGGGAAGACGTGCCCCGGTCGGACCAGGTCTTCCGGTTTAGCGCGGGGATCGAGGATCGTCTTGATCGTCGTCGCACGGTCGGCCGCGGAGATGCCGGTGGTGACCCCACGGCGCGCGCTGACCGAGACGGTAAAGGCCGTGCCGTGGTGGGAGGTGTTCTCCTGCACCATCATCGGGATCTGGAGCTCGTCCAGGCGCTTGCCGGTAATGGGCATCGTGATCAGGCCGCGGCCGTAGCGGGCCATGAAGTTGATTGCTTCCGGCGTGACCTTCTCGGCGGCGATGGCCAGATCGCCTTCGTTCTCCCGCGCCTCGTCGTCGACGATGATCACGAAGCGCCCCTCGCGGAAGTCGGCAACGGCCTCTTCAATGCTGGCCAGCGGCATTACTCCTCTCCTCCCCGGCCTCGGCCGGCATACGCGGCGGCGCGGGCGACGTATTTGGCCAGAATGTCCGCCTCCAGGTTGACCGGCGCGCCCAGCGGCTTCTGGCACAGGAGCGTCGCCCCCTGCGTGTGCGGGATCAGCGCCACCGTAAAGCGATCGTCCGCTACCTCCACCACGGTCAGGCTTACGCCATCAACGGCGATCGACCCCTTGGGCACGATATAGCGCATTAGCTCGCGGGGCGCGGTAAAGGTGGCGATAACGGAGTCCCCGTCAGGCCGGCGGGCGGCGATCGTGCCCACAGCGTCCACGTGGCCCTGCATGAAGTGCCCGCCCAGCCGGCCAGTGGCGGCTAGCGCTCGCTCCAGGTGCACGCCATCGCCTTCGCTGAGCCGGCCCAGGTTCGTGCACCGCAAGGTCTCCGGCGTGGCCTCCACGGCAAACCAGCCATCGCCACGGGCCACAATGGTGAGGCAGGCCCCGTTGACGGCCATGCTGTCCCCGACCCTGGCGTCTTCCAGCACCCGCCGCGCCTCGATGGTCAGGCGCGCCCCGCCCGAGACGACCTCCAGCTTCCGGACGCGGCCGATCTCCTCGACGATCCCCGTGAACACTTGCGCTCGTGACGAGGGAGGGCGTCACTCCGGCCAGTGGACCCTCCGCACGTATCCCGCAATGAGTGTATCAGCGCCCAGGCGGCGCACCTCCATGTCCAGGAGGCGCTTGGCGCCGGCCAGCAAGGGCGCGCCCCGCCCGGCGACGGCCCCCGGCGCGTCCTTCCCGCCGATGACCACCGGCGCCAGAAAGGCGCACACGCGGTCGACCAGGTCGGCGTCGAAGAAGGCGCCGTGCACTGTAGCGCCGCCTTCGACCAGCAGGCTGGTCACCTGCCGCCGGCCCAGTTCGTCCAGCAGCGCCGGCAGCGAAACCCGCCCGCCGTCGGCCGGAAGCACCCACACCTCGGCGCCGGCGGCGGCCAGGGCCGCGCGCCGGCCGGCGGGAGCCGCCTCCGTGACGCAGATGGTGACGCGCCCGGGCAGCGCCCGGCTGAGCAGGCGCGCCGACGGAGGCGTTCTGGCCAGGCTATCGAGGACGATGCGGCGCGGCTGGCGCGCCGGCCAGCCGCCGGCGCCCAGGCGCACCGTCAGCTCAGGGTCGTCGGCTAAGACCGTGCCGGCGCCGACTAGCACGGCATCCACCTGGGCCCGCAGGCGGTGGGCCTCCGCCCGCGCCTCCGGCCCCGTTATCCAGCGGGAGTCGCCCGTGTGCGTGGCGATGCGTCCATCCAGGCTGGCCGCGAACTTGGCGATGACGTAGGGCCGGCCGCTGGTGATCCAGCGGGCGAAGTCTTCGTTCAGGGCCCGCGCCTCCTGGGCGCCTTCGCCAGTGAAGGTGCGGATGCCGGCCGCCTCCAGGCGCGCCCTCCCCTGGCCGCGCACGGCCGGGTTCGGGTCCAGCGTGGCCAGGTGCACCTCGGCGATGCCGGCCGCCATCACCGCCTCCACGCAAGGCGGCGTCCGCCCGTGATGGGCGCAGGGCTCCAGCGTGACGTACAGCGCCGCCCCGCGCGCCGCCTGCCCGGCGGCCTGGAGCGCCACCGTCTCGGCGTGCGGGCGCCCGCCCGGCTGCGTCGCGCCCTCACCCACAATCGCGCCATCGCGCACGACCACGGCCCCCACGGCCGGGTTGGGGCTCGTGCCCCCCTTTGCCGCGCGCGCCAGCTCCAGCGCCCTCGCCATGAACGGCGACGGCGGCGTGAACGGCGACGGCGGCGCCCCCGCCCCGCCGGATGCCCTTGCGCCGGACCCCTGCATTATCGGTTGCGCGGGAGGGTGTCGGGCCAGGCCTCGACCGTGACCTCGACGTCCAGCCGCACGCCGGCGCGATCGATCCCCAGGATGACCGTCTGGCCCGGGCGGGTATCATGGTCCAGGCGCTCGCCCAGCTCGTCGACGGTCCGCACCGGCTTCCCCGCGACGGCCACGATCACGTCGCCGGCCTGGATGCCGGCGCGCTGCGCCGGCCCCCCGTCGATCGTCTCGCCGATCAGCACCCCGCTGGACGTGGCCAGGCCACGGGAGCGGGCCAGCGCCGGTGTGACCTCCTGCCCCGTGATCCCCAGCCAGGCGTGCTGGATCGTCTCGCCGGCAAGCATGCTCTCGAGAAAGCGTTTGACGGTGTCCACCGACACGGCGTACCCGATGCCAGCAAAGCCCCGCTGCCCGCTCAGCGCCTCGATGGCCGTGTTGATGCCGATCAGCTCGCCCCTGGAGTTGAGCAGCGGGCCGCCGGAATTCCCCGGGTTAATGGCCGCATCGGTCTGGATCACGTTCCTGAGCGGGCGCTCGCCGGGCCGTAGGGTGCGGTTCAGCCCGCTCACCACGCCCACGGTGACGCTCCGCTCCAGCCGGTCGGGGTTGCCGATGGCGATGGCCAGCATCCCCGGCCGTACGGCGGCCGCATCGCCCAGCGGGATCACCGGCAGATTGCTCGGGGCATCGATCAGCCGGAGCAGGGCCAGGTCATTCTGCGGATCGGCGCCCAGCACCTCCCCCGCATAGTACACCCGGTCGGAGAGCGCCACCTCGATCTCCCTGGAGCCGCGCACGACGTGGTGGTTCGTGACCACGACGCCGTCCGGCCGGATGACCACGCCGGAGCCAAGCCCCTGGCGCTGCGTGCTGCCGCGAACGTAGATGGCCACCACGGCGGGAGCCGCCCGCTCGTACACATCCGCCACCTGGCGCTCGTCGAAGATGGTCGCCTTGCTCGCCTCGCCGCTGCGTGAGAGGGGCGCCTCCAGTTTGACCGGCACCACCGCGCCGCGGGGACCCGGCCATAGGAACCAGGCGTAGATCAGCGCCAGCATCGCGCCGGTGGCCATGCTCACGAAGACCAGCGTCACCGCGCCCAGGAGCCGTCGCAGGCGAGCCATTGTCTCTCAGAAGGAGCGTAGCAGAGCGCCCAAGATCCTTCCAGATCCCGTCCCGGCTGCTCCGCGGCTCGTCTCTCTCACGTCCCCGCCGGCTGCCGGCGCGACTGCGCCGATAGGTGGCCGCCACCCACCTGCGAGGGCGGCTTGACGTGAGGAAGGACCAGAGGGCCAGTTCGGCGGGGCGCTACCCACCTGCGGGGGCGGCTTACAGGATGCTGATGGCGGCTGCGATGGAGCTTGACGCTGCCGGCGCAGGACTGGGGAGCGCGCGTGACAGTGGCGGCCCCGGGGGCGACCGCCCGCTCGTTCGCCGTCCCTGGCTTTAGGTGATGTGTAACGGTCAGGACCACGGCACCTGGTGAGCTGGAGTGGGACGAGGAAGCCTCAGGCTGATCATGGCGAGGGAGATGAAGGCTGCCTCGGGGCCTGGGAGGGCTTCGACGTCCTGGCTCAAGCGCCGGCAGGGTCCGAGCCACGCGACGGTGCGTTCCACTCCCCCCGCGGCGTTTGACCAGCCCGTCTCACCTTCGGCGGAACGGCACATGGCGTGTCGACATGGCTGGACACGTCAGAGGAGCACGAAGCCCCGCGCCTCGGCCGGCCGTGTGCCCACGTCCATGGTCAGCCCCGCATAGCGGGCGGCGAAGGCGACAGTCCCGCCAGAGGCGCTGTCCGCCCACAGGTGGCCGAGACGGGGAAGGTCTGTGGCGCCACCAGGGTGGTCACCACCAGTCTCCCGCCGTCCCGATCGTGGATGCTGGCCGGATGGACCACTCCCCGCAGCCGCAAGCCTTCGGTGTCGACCGCGATGGGGCGCTGGCGACCGTTGACGTGCTTGTCAGCGTGGTACCCGTGAGGCCCCCTTTCCCTTTGGGAGCTTGTATCTGTCGCTGGCGCCCCAAGGGGGCCTCGCCGACTATTGGCGAGTGAAGCCCTCACCCTGTGGAAGAGGGAGCAAGGAGCGAATAGCGAGTGGAGCCCGCACCCTTCACGCTCTGAGAGAGGGCGAGGGGAAGCCATCGCCGGTCATGCATAATCCAGACGAAGGAAATTCCGAGGAGGAACGAACGCGATGCTATGCCCCGTCGACCACACCGAGCTCCGGCCCGTGGAACGGCAAGGGATCGAGCTGGACTTCTGCCCCACCTGCCGCGGCGTGTGGCTCGACCGCGGCGAGCTGGACAAGATCATCGATCGCACGGTGGAGGGGCTGGGACGCGGGCCCGCGACCCGGCGGAGCGGATGGGAAGGCGATGCCGAGCGCGCCGCTCGCTACGATGACGATGGCGGGCCCGATCGCCCCTACGACGAGCGCTACGACCCGAGACACCGCCGGCGCCGGCGCTCCTGGCTCGGCGAACTGTTCGACTTCGACTGACCGGCTCCCTTCCTTCAAGCTCCATCGATGGTCCTGCGCATCATGGCCGGTGCCGTCTCGCTGGCCGCCATTGTCGTGGCCGCCTTTGGGCTCCTCTACTGGTCGGTCGAGCGGCAGGCGGCGCGTGACGAGACCCGCACCGCGGACGTGGCCATTGTGCTGGGGAGCGCGGTCGAGCGCGGTGGCCGGCCAAGTCTCAGTCTGCGCGTGCGCACGCAGCACGCGATCAACCTGTACTACGCCGGGAGGGTCTCCGCCCTGTTCCTGACCGGCGGCGTGGGCCGCTTCCCGCCGGCGGAAGCGGAGGTGATGCGGCGCCTGGCCGTCGCCGCCGGCGTGCCGGAGCAGGCCCTCGTCCTTGACGAGACGGCCACGTCGACGCAGGAGAGCATCGACAATGCGGCGCGTGAGGCGCGTGCTCGGGGTTGGACCACGGCCCTGGTGGTGAGCGAACCCTTCCACATGCTGCGCGCCCGCCAGATGGCGCGCGACGCCGGTCTCGAGGCGTACGCCTCCCCTGCCTCAGGGAGCGCGATCCAGCGCATCGACCGGCTGCGCCGCTTCTACACTGCCCGCGAAGCGGCCGCCCTGCTCTGGTACTTCACCGCGGGCAGGCTGCTGGCCGGCGGCTAATCCTGGTCCAGACTGCCTGTGGGGGAATGCGAGCCTGCATACCAGTGAGCGCCATTGATGAGCGCTCACGTGCAGATTGGTGTACGCGCGATGAGCGTGGGCAGGGCCACTCGCCCGGCCCCCGCGGGTGACGTCCGCTCCCCGTGGCCCTCGTCCCCCCTCTCCACATCCCCGCGTCGCTCTATCAGGCAACAGTCGGCGTGGCCACGACCGAAGGGGGTGAGGTCCCTCCCCGCGTCTCCGCGTCCCCGTGTCTCCGCGTCGGAGCGGGGAGACAGCGGTCGATCCGGCGGCACGGCGCGTACCTTGACGCGGCCCGACCTTCCTTCCAGGCTCCACCCGCGTACAATCCCCGCGCATGCGCATCATCGGGCTGACCGGAACCATCGGCTCCGGCAAGTCGACCGTCACCGGCTGGCTGGCCGAGCTGGGCGCCCATACCATCGACGCCGACGCCCTCGTCCACCGGCTGTACGCCACCGACCGCGACCTGCAGCAGCGGCTGCAGGAGCGCTTCGGACCGGCCGTCGTGGCGCAGGGCGCCGTCGACCGCGCCGCGCTGGCCAGGATCGTGTTCCGTTCCCCAGAGGCCCTGGCTGACCTGGAGGCCCTGGTCCATCCGCGGGTCCACGCCCTCGAAGACCAGGAGGTGGCACGCGCCCGCCGTGCCGGCGCGCCGGCCTGCGTGATCGAGGCCATCCGGCTGATCGAGAGCGGCGGGTCAGCGCGCTGCGATGAGCTCTGGATCGTCGTCGCCAGCGAACGGGCGCAGCTAGCCAGGTTGCAGGCTCGTGGCATGAGCGAAGCGGAAGCCCGCCGGCGCCTGGCCGTTCAGGGTACGCCCGCCTCCTGGACGCAGGCCTTCCTGGCCGAGTCTGAACGGCTCGGCCGCCCGCGCCCGGTGATTATCTTCGACAACAGCGGCACCCTGGAGCAGGGCCGCGCGCTGGCCGCCCGCCTCTGGCAAGGGATGGGGGCTAATGTGTAATGCATACTGCGTGACGCGTAATGGTGCGAGGTGGTAGGAAGTACGGTTGCGTGTAACGTCTTCGAGACGCCACCTTACGCATTACGTATTACGCATTACGCATTCCCTCAGACGCTCGATGACGCTGATCGGGACAAAGGTGCCCCCGAGGGTAGTGCTGAACCCCGTCTCCTGGCCGTGAAAGTCGCTGCCGCCGGTCGCGATGAGGCCGTAGCGCTCGGCGAGTTCGAGCAGCGCCTCCACCTCGGCCTCGGTGTAGGTACCGTAGTAGCATTCCAGCCCGGCCAGGCCGGCGGCGAGCAGGCTGGGCAGCATCGTCTGGTAGTCGGGGAAGCTGGTCGGATGGGCCAGGACCGGTACGCCCCCGGCGCGCCGGATGACCCGCACCGCCTCTTCCGGGGCGAACTTCTCGTACGGCACGTAGGCTGGGCCGCCGCGGCCAATGTAGCGGTCGAACGCCTCCTGGATGCTCTGCACGTAGCCGCGCTCCAGCAACGCCTGGGCCACATGTGGCCGCCCCACTGCCCCACCGCCGGCCGCACCGGCCAGCTCCTGCACCCGCTCCCAGCTAATCTCCAGACCCAGCCCCTGTAGCTTCCGCACCATCGCCAGGCCGCGCGCCAGGCGCGCCTGGCGCCTCTCTGCCAGGAGCCGCTGCAACTCCCGATCGTGGTGATCCAGGTAGTACCCCAGCACGTGCGCCTCCCCCGCCGGCACGTCGGTGTTGAACTCTACCCCGGGGATCACTGAGAGGCCGGTCCCCTCCGCCGCCGCCAGGGCGGCGTCGATCCCCTCCGTTGAGTCATGGTCGGTCAGCGCGATGTAACGGAGCCCGCGCTCCAGCGCCAGCGCCACAAGCTCCTGGGGGGAGAGGGTGCCGTCCGATGCCGTACTGTGCAGGTGGAGATCCACCTCGCTGAACTGACCCATAGTTACCCGAGGTAGCGACTCAGCCAGTACCTCAGCCTGTCACTCTCGGTCGGGCCTCTCACGCCCGGTCGAGAGGCTGGCGCCACGGGGATCGTCCAGCCAGGCTGCGCAGCTACCCCCTGAGCATACCAGCGACGGAAACCCTGCCCTCAGCCAATACCCGCACGCACTGCCCCTGATCGCCCCTTGATCACCCCCTGATCGCCCCTTGATCACCACCTCTACCGCCGCTCCACGACCAACGAGATCGCCGTCCGCACCTCTGTACCAACCACCACGTCCACGAACCCCGGCACGCAGACGAGATCGATGCCCTCTTGCGCCACGTAGCCGCGGGCGATAGCGACCGCCTTGATGGCCTGGTTGATCGCCGCCGCGCCGATTGCCTGCAGCTCGACGCGCCCCCGCTCGCGCACCACGCCGGCAATCGCCCCCGCCACCAGCGCCGGCTTCGACGAGGCAGAGACCTTGAGCGCCCGCGCCGGCGGAGCCGCACCCGTCACGTGCTCCGGGCATGACGGAGCGTCCGCTGACGGCGTGTTGGGAAGGCTGACGTGGGGTAGCTGGGTGGCCATCGCTTGGGGCGGCGAACGGGTGGGCAGGCAAACCGGCGGGGGCGCTCCGCAGCAGCCGCCCGCTGGGTGCTGCCCAACTGGGCCTGCCGGCCGCTACTCTACCAGAAACTGCCGGCCGTGGGAACACCCGAAAGGCTGCGGCGAGCAGCGGCGCCAAAACTCGTACTATTCTGGAGAGGGAAAGGGATCAAGCGGCAGTGAAAGTACTGTGTACCGGCATGTCTGGCACGGGGCGCACGAGCTACGTCCACGCTGTACGGGAGCTAGCGCGGCGGAATGGCCAGGACCTGCGCATCTTCGACGTGCGCGACACCATGTTCCATCTCGCCCGCGAGCGGGGCGAGGAGCTCGAGGAAGAGACGGTGCTCGACGTCTTCCCCACGGCCCTGGGCGCCTACCGCGCCGCCGCGCTCGAGCGCATCCTGGCCGAGGTGAACAGCCTGCCCCCGGAGACGTCCTGGATCATCGTCACGCACGCCATGTTCTCCTGGAACTACTCGCTCGTGCCCGGGCTGGACGTCTACTACCTCAACCTGCTCAAGCCGGACATCTACGTCACCATCACGGACGGGATCCTGAGCATCCGCCAGCGCCTCACCGAGGAGCGCTGGCGCAACGTGACCATCAACAACCTGCTGTGGTGGCGTGACGTCGAGCGCGCGGCGACCGAGCTGATGGCCGACTGGCAGCGCAAGCCGCACTATCTCATCGGGCGCCGCCAGGGGCCGGAGACGCTCTACCGCCTCATCTTCGAGCCCAAGGTCGCCACCACCTACCTGGCCTACCCCATGACCCACATCGAGGATGAGCACGTCCTGGCCGGGCTGGAGCGGTTCCGCCAGCAGCTCAGCGAGCGCATGGTCGTCTTCAACCCCGCCGCGGTGGACGACTTCACCCTGGAGCTGGATGGCCCCATCGGGTACTCCGACGGGAGCGTGCAGGCGGGCGAGATCGGCGCCACGCTCGTCTCCAGCAAGCTCGCCGGCGGCGCCAGCGCCGACCGTGGGCAGAGCAGTCCCTTCAGCGGCGTGGGCACCATCGCCAGCAAGACCGGCATCGCCCGCGACATGATCCTGGACGCCCGCGAGGCAGGCGAGGACGGCCCGGCCAGGCCCCCCAATCCGGAAAACCTGGACCACATCGATGGCCAGATCGTGGACCGCGACTACAAGCTGATCAAGCAGGCCCAGATGGTCGTGGTCTATTACCCCACCACGCTGCTCTCAGCCGGCGTGATCTGCGAGATGAAGGAGGCCATCCATCGCGGCAAACGGGTCTATGCCCTCTGGCTGCCCGACCGCCCTCCCAGCCCCTTCTTCACTCGCTATTGCACCAAGTGGTTTCGCGACGAGGCCCTGCTGTTCGAGTATCTGGATAAGGCCGTGCTCCCGCGGCGCCAGGGGGCGCCCCCGGCCCAGGCAGCCCGCCCGCGCGCCAACGGGCGGGCCGCGCGTCGCGCGGCACCGGCTGCCTCCACCACCTGAGGACCGTCGCGCCGGTTCGGTATTAGCCTGCCCGCTTTAGTGAACCGCGACAGCCACCCGCCTCTCCCCGGGGAGAGGCCGCGCGCAGCGCGGGTGAGGGCCATCGCGCGGCTCCTTCAGCAGCGGAGCCCTCTCCCAAGCGGAGAGGGCACTCCAGGCGGCGCTCCACCCTGGCCAGGGCTCCCGCTGGAGGACGGACGACCGAAGGGAGATGGGACTCGTCTCAAAAGGAGCCCTCACCCAAAGGGAGAGGGAATGGATGAGCGGCCGAGGATACCCCAGGCGAGGGGTCTGCGCGCCGGTTTCCGGCGCGCACGTGCCATCTGCACGTTCCAGCCACGCGCCGTCACGCGGTGGTGGCTGCTACTTGGCGTAGTCCACCACGCGCGTCTCGCGGATCACCGTCACCTTGATCTGGCCCGGATAGTCCAGGGTGTCCTCGATCCGCTTCACGATGTCGCGGTTGAGGCGCCAGGCGTCCTCCTCGCCAATCTGGTCCGGCTTCACCAGCACGCGGATCTCCCGCCCCGCCTGGACGGCGTACGCCTTGTCCACCCCCTTGAAGCTCATGGCCACGTCCTCCAGCGCCTCCAGGCGCTTGATGTAGCTTTCCACCGTCTCGCGGCGGGCGCCGGGGCGCGACGCGGAGATGGCGTCCGCGGCCGCAACCAGGAAGGCCTCCACCGTCTGTGGCTCCTCCTCGAAGTGGTGCGCGCGGATGGCGTGGACGATGCGAGCCGGCTGGTTGTAGCGCTTGGCCAGGTCACCGCCGATCAGCGCGTGCGGGCCATCGACCTCGTGGTCGACGGCCTTGCCGATGTCATGCAGCAGGCCGGCCCGCTTGCAGACATTCACGTCTGCGCCCAGCTCTGAGGCCATGGCCGCCGCCAGGAAGGACACCTCCAGCGAGTGCTGGAGCTGGTTCTGGCCGTAGCTGAAGCGGTACTTCAGCTTGCCCAGCGTGCGGATCAGCTCCGCGTGCAGGCCATGCACCCCCGCCTCGTAGGCCGCCCGTTCGCCCTCCTCGCGGATCTGCTGCTCCACCTCCGCCCGGGCCTTGGCCACCAGCTCCTCGATCCGTGTGGGGTGGATGCGGCCGTCGGCGATCAGCTTGAGCAGCGCCACGCGCGCGACCTCGCGCCGCACGGGGTCAAAGGACGAGAGCACCACGGCCTCCGGCGTGTCGTCGATGATGAGATCGACGCCCGTGGCCGCCTCCAGCGCGCGGATGTTCCGCCCCTCCTTGCCGATGATCCGCCCCTTCATCTCGTCGTTGGGGATCGGCACCACCGACTGGGTCGTCTCCACCGTCGTCTCGGCAGCGCAGCGCTGGATGGCCTGAGCGATGATCCAGCGCGCGCGGCGGGCGGCCTCGTCCTTGGCCTGCTGCTCAACCTCACGGATGTGCTGGAACGCCTCGCGCTGCGCCTCCTCCTGAACCGAGGCCACCAGCTCGGCCCGCGCCTGCTCCACCGTCAGGCCACAGATCCGCTCCAGCTCGCGCCGCTGCTCCTGGCGCAGGCGCTCAGCCTCCTGGCGGATCGCCTCCAGCTCGCTCTCCTTCTGGGCGAGGGCGCGATCACGGCGCTCCAGGGCCTCTGCTTTTCGCTCCAGGTTCTCCTCGCGCTGCTGCAGCCGCTGCTCGCGCCGCTGCACCTCCGCCCGCCGCTCGCGCGCGTCCTGCTCGGCCGCGCTCTTGATGCGCACGGCCTCTTCCTTCGCCTCGAGCACTAGCTCCTTCTGGCGCGTCCGCGCCTCATCCAGGAGACGCTCCGCCTGCTCCTTGGCCAGGCGAACCAGGTCGGCGCCGGTGCGCTGCCGGAGAAAATAGCCGGCGACAAAAGCGACTGCCGCCGCAGCCAAAACAATTAGAACAATCGAGAATGTTGGCATTGTGATTTCGGGAGACATTGGGGAAGTTCCTCCCGTAGCAAATCATAACGTACACGTCAGACTTCTCCCGCCCCCCGGCACGCTCGACCGGCGCCCAGAGATGCGGCCGGCAGTCCCGGCTGGCTGAGCTCACCCTGCGCCCCCGCGCCCAGGAACCGCGCCTTCCCGCCTAGTGGGTCCCCCGCCCTGACTGTGGCCATTGGCTCCCCTGGCCGGGTAATCAGCATGACAGACGATCCACTCTGGCCGCCCGCCCGCGCCGAGCCTTCCGTCGCCCAGGGGCGCCGCCGGAGGCGATGGCCACAGGGAGAGGGGGCGCAGCGGCGGAGGGTCCGGACGACCCCGATGCCCTCCGACGCCCAGGGAGCCGTTGTCTCGGACGGTAGAATTCTGGGTGACCGCCACCGTGTGGCGGACCTCCGCCCCCTTCGGTTCGGCCACTTGATCTACGACTTCCACACCCACAGCTTCCTCTCGGACGGCGTGCTGCTGCCGATCGAGCTGATCCGGCGCGCCCACGTCGCCGGCTATGGCGCCATCGCCATCACCGATCACGCCGGCGCGGGGAATCTCGAGTTCGTGTTGGACCGGCTGCGCGGCGACTGCCAGCTGGCCAGCCGCCACTGGCCGATCGTCGCCTTGCCCGGCGTGGAGCTGACCCACGTTCCGGCCGCCGCGGTCGCCGACCTGGCGCGCCGCGCCCGCCGGGCAGGGGCCGCGGTGGTCGTCGTTCACGGCGAGACGATCGTGGAGCCGGTCGAGCCCGGCACCAACCGCGCCGCCATCGACTGCGAGGAGGTGGACATCCTGGCGCATCCGGGCCTGCTCGCACCGGAGGAGGCCGAGCGCGCCGCCGCCCGCGGCTGCTTTCTCGAGCTCTCGGGGCGAAAGGGCCACGCCTTTGCCAACGGCCATGTGGCGCGAACGGCCCTGGCCGCCGGCGCGCCCCTGCTGGTGAACAGTGACGGGCACGAGCCGGGCGACCTGCTCAGCGAGCGCTTCGCCCGCCTGGTGCTCAAGGGGGCCGCCGTGCCAGACTCCGAGGTCGAGACCATCTTGCAGCACCACCCTCGCCGGCTCATGGCCAGGGCCCTGGAGCGCTGGCCCGCCGGCGGGGGCGGATGAGGCGCGGCGCGTGGCCCTTCGCCACCCGGCCCGGCGCTGTCCAGGCCACCAGTCGCGCGCCGTCCCACCAACCGCGCCAACCGAGCTGAGATGAGACCGAGCCACTCTGTCGCCGCCGTCGATGCCACCGTCGTCTCGGCGCCGTCCGACCAGCGTAAGCGCCGCAGCCGGCGGGTGCGCGGCCCCGCGCTGGTCGAGTTGGCGGTCCTGCCCGTCCGCGACCGCGTCCTGTACCCCCAGATGGTCACGCCCCTCCCCGTGGGCCGCCCTCGCTCTCTCCGCGCCATCGAATACGCCCTGGCTCACGATCAGACCATCCTCATCGTCGCCCAGCGCGATCCCGAGCGGGATGAGGTGGAGCCGGCCGACCTCTACACCGTGGGCACGGAGGCCATCATCGGACGCGTCCTCAAGCTGCCGGACGGCAACTCGAGCGTGCTGGTGCAGGGCCAGCGCCGCATGAAGATCGTGACCTTCCTCGAGCTGGAGCCCTTGATGAGGGTCCGCGCTCTGCCCCTCGCCGACCTGCCCTTCGAGCCGGCGGCGGCCCACCAGGTGATGCAGGCGGTGCTCTCGCTCTTCGAGCGCTGCGTCAAGCTGAGCAAGGACATTCCCGAGGACGCCTACGTGGCCGCGATGAACGTCACCGAGCCGGGCCGCCTGGCCGACCTCATCGCGTCCACCATCGACCTCGCCCCCGGCACGCGCCAGGAGATCCTGGAGGCGCTGGACCCGATGGAGCGCCTGGCGCAGGTGCGCGACCTGCTTACCCGCGAACTGAGCCTGCTGGAGATGGAGTCGCAGATCCACTCCGAGGTGCAGCAGGAGGTCGACCAGAGCCACCGCGAGTACTTCCTGCGCGAGCAGCTCAAGGCCATCCAGAAAGAGCTGGACGAGATCGACGCCGGCAGCAAGGATGTGGAGGAGCTGCGGGAGCAGATCGCCCAGGCCGGCATGCCCGAGCCGGTGGCTGCGCGGGCCCGCAAGGAGCTGGAGCGGTTGCAGACCATGCCTTCGGCCGCCCCCGAAGTGGGGGTGATCCGCACCTACCTCGACTGGCTCATCTCCCTCCCCTGGCAGCAGCGGACGGAAGATCGCCTCGACATCAAGGAGGCGGCGCGCGTCCTGGACGAGCACCACCACGGCCTGGCCAGGGTCAAGGAGCGCATCCTGGAATACATGGCCGTGCGCAAGCTCTCCCGCAGCATGCGCAGCCCCATCCTCTGCTTCGTCGGGCCGCCGGGAGTGGGCAAGACCAGCCTTGGCCGGTCAATCGCCATGGCGCTGGGCCGCCGGTTCGTGCGCGTCTCGCTCGGCGGCGTGCGTGACGAGGCCGAGATCCGCGGCCACCGGCGCACCTACGTGGGGGCGCTGCCCGGCCGCATCATCCAGGGCATGCGCCAGGCCGGCACGATCAATCCCGTGTTCATGCTGGACGAGGTCGATAAGCTGGGCATGGACTTCCGCGGCGACCCGTCGTCGGCCCTCCTGGAGGTGCTGGACCCGGAGCAGAACGCCCACTTCTCCGACCATTACCTGGAGGTGCCGTACGACCTGTCCCAGGTCATCTTCATCACCACCGCCAACCAGCTCGACCCCATCCCGCCCCCGCTGCTGGACCGCATGGAGGTCATCGAGCTGCCGGGCTACGTGGAGACGGAAAAGCTGGCCATCGCTAAGCAGTTCCTGATCCCCAGGCAGCTAGCGGAGCACGGGCTGACCGCGGCGCATCTGCGTTTCACCGACGGGGCCCTGCGGCGCATGATCCGCGAGTACACGCGCGAGGCCGGGGTCCGTAACCTGGAACGCGAGATCGCCAGCATCTGCCGCAAGGTGGCGCGCAAGGTGGCGGACATCACCCCGCCCGCCTCGCCGGCCGGCGCCGCGCCCGCTGCGCCTGCCCCCGTGGGCTCCGGGCCAGCCCCAGCCTCGCCACCCGCGGCTGGCGCCTCATCCCCCACCGTGGCCGGTGACGGCGCCCCCGCTACAGCGGGGGCTGCCGCCAGCGCGCCAGGCGGCTCGTTGGAACTCACGGACGACCGGTGCGCCGCGCCGGTCGTGATCTCCGCCGCAGCCGTCCCGCAATATCTCGGTCCGCGCCGGTTTACGCTGGGGCTGGCGGAGGAGGAGGACGAGATCGGCGTCGCCACCGGACTGATGTGGACACCGGTCGGCGGTGACGTCACGCCGGTGGAGGTCACGCTCCTGGAAGGCAAAGGGAACCTGATCTTGACCGGCCAGCTTGGAGAGACGATGAAGGAATCGGCCCAGGCCGCGCTCAGCTACACGCGCTCGCGGGCAGCCGCGCTCCGCCTCCCCGACTCGTTTCACGACAAGACGGACGTGCACATCCACGTCCCCGCGGGAGGCGTGCCCAAGGACGGGCCGTCGGCCGGGATCACCATCGCCACGGCCCTGGTCTCAGCCGCCACGCGGCGGCCGGTGCGTAAGGACGTGGCCATGACCGGCGAGATCACGCTCCGCGGGCGCGTCCTGCCGGTGGGCGGGCTCAAGGAGAAGGTGCTGGCGGCGCACCGCGCCGGCATTCGCACCCTCATCCTGCCGGCCAAGAACCGGAAGGACCTGGTCGAGGTCCCGCCAGACGTGCAACGCCAGATGCAGTTCATCTTTGTGGACCACATGGACGCGGTGCTTCCCGTCGCCCTGCACGACCGCTAGCCCGCCGGCCCGGTCGCCATTGCGCGCCACCGGTCTCTAACCCACGGCCACCTGCCTGGCACGTCCCATCCCGCACTCGTCGCGCCCGACCTGCCACCCACACCTCGCAAAACAACACGTACGCGCACCACGCACCAGCCATCACGTCGCCATGAACCGACTCACCATGAACCGGCGCCACCTGCTCGCCAGCACCGCCACCCCTGCCCTCCTAGCGGCCGGTTCCGCCGCGGCCGCCTGCGCCCCAGCGCCGCCCCCGCCAGCGCGGACCATCCCGCACGCCGACGTCCCTCCCTGGGGGACCAACACCTTCCTGCACAAGGAGGTGGAGCTGTGGAAGAAGCAGCGCACGATCAAGATGATCCAGGAGGCGGGGATCGTCTGGGTCAAGCAGCACTTCCCCTGGGAAGACATCGAGCAGCCCCGCAAGGGCCAGTTCTACGACGTCAAGTACAACCAAGGCACCTGGGATAAGTACGACGAGATCGTCAAGCTGACCGAGGAGGCGGGGCTCAGGCTCATCGTGCGACTGGACCGCCCGCCGGCGTGGGCGCGCTCGGATAAGCAGCATCCCGAACGGCCGCCGGAGAACTTCGACGACTACGGCGACTTCGCCGCCGCTGTGGCGGCACGCTACCGCGGGCGCGTCAACCACTTCCAGATCTGGAACGAGCCCAACCTGGGGGAGGAGTGGACCGGCAAACCGGATGCGGCGGAATACGTCCGCCTGCTCAAGATCGGCTACCAGCGGATCAAGGAGGCCAATCCCGAAGCGGTGATCCTCTCCGCACCCCTGGCCATCAACACCGAGCAGGGGCCGCTGCACCTCAACGAGCTAGACTTCCTGGACCAGATGTACCAGGCCGGCGCCAAGCCGTTCTTCGACGTGCTCTCCGCCAACGCCTACGGCATGGACCGGCCGCCGGCGGACCCGCCGGCCAAGAACGTGCTCAACTTCCGGCGCGTCGAACTCCTGCGCCAGGTGATGGAGAAGCACGGCGACACGAACAAGGCCGTCTGGTTCAATGAATACGGATGGAACGCCGCGCCCAGGGAGATGCCGAAGGAGCAGCTGATCTGGCAGCGGGTCACGGAGAAGCAGCAGGCCGACTGGACGGTGGAAGGGGTACAGTACGGGCGCCGGAACTGGCCCTGGGCCGGCGTCTTCTGCACCTGGTATTTCCGGCAGGTGGGAGACATCCCGCCCGCCAAGGCCGAGTACTACTTCCGCCTCGTCGATCCCGATTTCACCCCCCGCCCGGTGTATAACGCCATCAAGGCTGCCAACAGCAAGAAGTAGCCGAGTGACGCCTGATGCGTGATCAGGAACGGCCCCCGCGCCCGGCGCCGGCCACGACGCATCAGGCCATCCTCACCGCCTGCGCCGCCGTCTTCTGGGCCCTCGCCCTGGCCGGCGCCACCGCCGGCTTCGTCGTCGGGCGCCTGGTCTACGAGCGGGGCGTCGTCTATGGCGATCCGGGACCGGCCCTGCCCGACCTCGACGGCCCGCAACGGGCCATCAACACCCAGCTGGAGCTCGAGCCGGATGCCGAGGCGCAGCGCCACAGCCTGCGGCTGATCCGCCAGGCCGGCTTCGGCTGGATCCGCCAGCAGTTCCAGTGGGCCGAGATGGAGCCGGCCAAGGGCCAGTTCTACGATCCCGCCCGCGCTGAGAGCACCTGGGCGCGCTACGACCAGATGGTGGCGCTGGCCCGCGCCGAGGGTCTGCGCGTCATCGCCCGCATCGACCGTCCGCCTTCCTGGGCGCGACCGCCGGGCAGCTATGAGACCGCCCCGCCCCGTGACGTGCGCGACTTCGCCGACTTCGTCACGGCCTTCGTCGAGCACTATCGCGGCCAGATCGATCATATCCAGATCTGGAACGAGCCCAACCTGAACACCGAGTGGGGGCAACGCCCGGACGACCCACCGGGCACGGTCCCCGTCGATCCGGCGCACTACGTGCAGCTGCTCAAGGCCGGCTACGAGGCCGCCAAGCGCGCCAATCCCGCCGTGCGGGTGCTCAGCGCCGCCCTGGCCCAGACCCTGGAGCCGGACGCGCCGGGGGCCAACGGCCTCGACGACCTGCTCTACCTGGACCGGATGTACCAGTATGGCGCGCGGCCGTACTTCGACATCCTGGCCGCCAACGCCTATGGCCTGCGCACAGGGCCGGACGATCGCCTGGTCAGCCCCAGACACACCAACTTCTCGCGCGTGCTCCTTACTCGCGACGTCATGCTCCGCCACGGCGATGCCGGCAAGGCCGTCTGGGTGGCCGAGTTCGGCTGGAACGCCCTCCCCCCGAGCTGGAAGGGGGCGCCATCTCCCTGGGGCCAGGTCTCTGAGCGCCAGCAGGCCGCCTACATCGTCGGCGCCTACGAGCGCGCCAGGCAGGAATGGCCGTGGATGGGCCCGATGGCCCTGTGGCTGTTCAAGAAGCCGGGGGCCCATCCAGACGATCCCACGCCCTACTTCAGCATCGTGGACGCCGGCGCCCGACCGCGGCCCGCCTACGAGGCGCTGGCGCGCACTGCCGGCGCGCCGGTCCTGGGGCCGGGAGTACACCAGGAGTCGTCGGCAGGGCTGACCTTTACCGGCACGTGGCAGTGGACGCCGGACGCCAGCGCCTCGCTGGGCGC
The DNA here is from genome assembly GCA_034437795.1 of Chloroflexota bacterium. Taxonomy (GTDB): domain Bacteria; phylum Chloroflexota; class UBA11872; order UBA12225; family UBA12225; genus DAOTTI01. Next base: position 30,156 of record DAOTTI010000216.1, read on the forward strand.
CTTCAGGGAGAGCCCGATCTCCGGTGCCACCATGCGGGCCCGGTTTTTCGGCAGCAGCGTCGAGGTGGTGGCGCCGGTCGGGCCCAGCCGCGGCATCGCGTTCGTGCGGATCAACGGCACCGCGCTGCTGGCCAACCGGCTCCCCCTCAACCGCCACGGCCAGGCCGTCCTCGACTTCTATGCCCCCGAGCCTCAGCCTCAGCGCCGTCTGGCCATCGCCAGTGGCCTGCCGGCCCGCGAGCACGAGCTGGAGATTACCGTCAGCGGCGAGCACGCGCCGGCCGCCCAGGCGCCCGGTGTCGGCATCGACGCCATCGTCGTCTCCCGCGCCCGGCCCGTACTCCCCGCGCTGGCCCTGGGCGGCGCCGGCGCGGGAAGCCTGCTGGCCGCTCTGTGGCTCCTGCGGCCGGCGATCCAGCCCCGCCTGGAGCGCCTGGCTCTCGCGCCAACGGCGGATCTGGCTGCACTCGCAGAGCAGGCCACCTGGCAGCGTCTCTGGCGGCAGGCGGTCGATCTGCCCTGGCGCCGGCTGGCCGTGCTGGCGCTGGCCGCCTCGCTGCCCCTGGCCCCACTCACGCTCCCGACGCCGGCCGGGCGCTACTCACCGGTGGAGCTCCTGGCCGTGCTCTGCGCCGGCGCTGGTGCGGTGCGCCTCTACCTGTGGGGGCGCCTGGGCCGCTGGGGCGCGTTTGGCGGCCCGGCCCTGCTCCTGGCGGTGGCGGGGCTGGTGTCCCTTGTCGTGGCGGACTATCCGCGCCTGGCGTTGCGTGAGCTACGCACGCTGATCCTGGAGCCGGTCGCCTTCTACTTCGTCGCCCGGTCCGCCTTCCACGGGCCACGTGACGCGTTGCGCCTCAGCGCCGCCCTGGTGGCCGGCGCCACGGCGGCCAGCCTGCTGGCCCTGCTCCAGGCCCTGACCGGCCTTGGCCTCATCGCCGCCGAAGGCGTCGGGCGCGCCACCGCCACCTATCCCAGCCCCAACAACCTGGCCCTGTTCCTCGACCGCGCCGTGCCCCTGGCTGCAGCCCTGGCCCTCGCCCGACCCTCGCCGGCCGGGCCCGCGCGGCGTGCCGTAGAGACGGATGGACGCCCTCGCCCCGCCGGACTGGCCCGCGCCCTGTGGGCCGCAGCGGCGCTGGCCGGGGCGGCGGCCCTGTTCTTTACCTTCTCCCGCGGGGCGTGGATCGCCACCGCCGTCGCCCTGCTCGTGGTCACCGCAGCGCTGCTGCCGCGCCGCTTGCTGGCCCGCCGGCGGCGCGTCCTCGCCCTGGCCGCCGGCCTGGGCCTCCTGCTGCTGGTGGCCGGCGCCATGCTGGCGCTGCGCGTCGAGCGCTTCGGATCGCTCATCCGCCCGGAGGGCACGGGGGTCCTGCGCATCCACCTTTGGCAGGCGGCCGCGGACATGATCCGCGACCATCCGCTGTGGGGGATCGGGCTGGACCAGTTCCTCTACCACTATCCGCGGTACATCCGCCCCGAGGCCTGGCGCGAGCCAAATCTGTCCCACCCGCACAACATCCTGCTCGATTTCTGGCTCCGCCTGGGTATACTCGGCCTCGTCGCCCTGGCGTGGGGCGCCTGGATGCTGGCGCGCCTGCTGCGCCTGGCCCCCGGCGCGCCTGGCACCGCCGTCCCGCGAGCGCTCCAAGCCGGCGCCGCGGGGGCGGCCGTGGCGATGCTGGTGCATGGCCTGGTTGACAACTCCTACTTCGTGCTCGATCTCGCCTATACCACCTGGATCATCTGCCTGGTTGCCGAGCTGGCGCCCGAGCCTGACCACCGGCCTGCTCGCCGCGACGCCGCTCCGTCGCTTGGCTGCGCGTCGGCGGGAGTTGCCTCGCCGGACGGCAGCGCGCATCCGAGCCTCGTGCAGGGCAGGCGGTAGGATGGTGCCCGTATGACGAGGGCGGACACCTCCCCGAGACGCGGGGCCCATCCAGTCGATCCTGGACCGGCGGTGGCAGGACCATGGCCGGGATGACGGCGGTCACCCACGCCCACGCGCGCTCGCATGCGCCAAAGGCCCCGTCGCCCTGGCTGCTCATGCTGCCGCTGGGCCTGGCCATCGCCCTGCTTCCGCCGGCGCTCACCGGCCAGCTGGTTGTTGGCCTGGCCGCCGGGGCCATGGTGCTGGCCCGTCCGCGATGGGCGCTCTACTTCCTGGCCGTCACCGTCCCCTATCAGTCCCTGGCCGACTTCAAGTTCTTCGGGGCCAGCGTCTCCATCACCGAAGGGGTCGTCGCCCTGCTGCTCATCGGCTGGCTGACGCACGTGGCCGGCACCCGTGCGGCCGGCCGGCCGGCCCGGTCCCCCTGGATCACCCCCATCACCCCGGCCGTCGGCGTCTTGCTGCTGGCGCTGCTGCTCTCCGTGTTCGTCGCCGAGGATCTCAGCCGCTCCGCTAAGGAGCTGCTCAAGTGGATGGAGCTGGCTGCCGTCTACGTCGCCGGCCGGAGCCTGCTCGACACACCGGGGAGCCGGCGCGTGCTCCTGGTCTGGCTCATCGTCGCGGCCGTCTCCCAGGCGCTCGTGGGCCTGGGCCAGGCCGTGCTACAGATCGGGCCGTCGCACTTCATGATCGGCGGCGTGCTGATGCGCGCCTACGGCACCTTCGAGCAGCCTAACCCGTTCGGCGGGTATCTGGGGCTAACCCTCCCGCTGATCGCCGCCCTGGTCCTCTTCGGCCTGCGGCCGGGATGGTGGCGGCGCCTGGCCTCGGCGGCCCTAGCCCTGCTCGTCACCGCCGTGGTGCTCACGCTCTCCCGTGGGGCCTGGGCCGGCCAGACGGTGGCCTTGCTGCTGGTGCTCATGGCCGGCAGCCGCGCCGCCCGCCACGCCCTCCTGGCCCTCGGCGCCTTCGCGGCCATCCTAGCCATCGCCGCCTGGCCCCTGCTGCCGGCCGAGTTCACCGTCCGCTTTACCAGTGTGGTCACCAGTCTGGCCGAGTTCGGCACGCTCCACGAGGCCATCGTGACGCCCGAGAACTGGGCCGTCTACGAGCGCCTCTCCCAGTGGTACGCCGGCTGGCAGATGTTCCGCGACAACTGGCTCCTGGGGGTGGGCATCGGCAATTACAATAGCGCCTACGACGCCTACCGGCTGGATCAATGGCCGGTGGCACTGGGGCACGCCCACAACCACTATCTCACCATCGCGGCCGAAGCTGGGCTGCTGGGGCTGAGCGCCTACCTCGGGTTTCTGGCCACGGTCTTCCGCGTGGGGATGCACTCGCTCCGGCGGGCACAGGACCGACTGGGCCGGGCGGCGGCGATTGGTATCCTTGGGAGCCTTACCGGGTTCGCCACCCACAACATGTTCGACGTCCTGTTTGTGCACGGCATGGGAGTTACGGTAGGGCTGCTCCTGGCGTTACTGGAAAGCGTGCCCCGCCGTCTGGAAGACCGGGAGTGACGGGCGCCACTGCCGGTCCCCGGCGACAGGAGGGCACAGCAGAGAAGAGCAGACGCATGATTGACGCCGATGCGGCACGGCCCATGATGGCCCCCGAGAGTATCCCTGCCCGCGGCCGGCCAGCGGACCAGCCGCCTGACGCCCCCGCCCGCAGCCGGCCCGCCGGCCGGCCGCTAGACGACACCGGCGCGCGTGACGGGGACGAGCGGGCGGTCAGCCTGGAGCGGCGCTTCTTCAACGTCAAGACCGCCATCTCGTTCGTGATCGGGATCGCCATCCTGGTCTCGCTCCTGCGGGTGACCAGCATCCACCCCGCGGAGATCCTCGAGCAGCTGAAGCGGGTCAACCCGCAGGTGTACGTCTTGGCCTGGCTCAGCTACTTCCTGACCTTCCCCGTGCGGGGCTTCCGCTGGCAGAAGCTGCTCCGGAATGTCGGGACCCGGCTCCCGCTCCTGCCGCTGACGGAGGTCATCTTCATCTCCTGGTTCGTCAATAGCGTGCTGCCCGGCAAGATGGGCGATCTGTACCGCGGCCTCCTCCTACGGCGCGAGTACGGCCTCTCCTTCTCGCGAACCGTCGGCACGGTCGTCGCCGAGCGCGTCGTCGACCTCCTGGCCCTGATCCTTCTGCTGGGCGTGACCGGTTATCTGGTCCTGCGTCACCGCGTCTCCCCCTTCGTGGACCAGATGCTCCACCTTGGGTGGATCGGCCTGGCCGTCCTGCTCGCCGGTATGCTGGTCACCTATCGCTACGGGGAGCGAGTGGTCTCCTTCTTCCCTGAACGGGTGCAGGAGAAGTACGCCAAGTTCGCGCACGGCACGTTCTCCTCGCTCCGGGGCCTGCCCCTGCTGGCGCTCCTGACCGTCCTGGCCTGGTCGGCGGAGGCGGGGAGGCTCTTCTTCGTGATGCAGTCGCTCCAGGTGCACATCGGCCCCCTGGGCGCGCTGTTCACTGTCGCGGCCATCTCGCTGGCCCTGATCGTGCCCACACCGGGCGGGCTGGGAGGGGTGGAGGCCGCCTTCGTCGGCGTGCTGGCCGTCTTCGGCGTGCCGGTCCAGCTAGCCCTGGCCGTCGCCATCCTGGACCGGCTCATCAGCTACTACAGCCTTATCGCCCTTGGCCTGCCGGCCTTCCTGCTCAGCAAGCGAGGCAGGTAAGGGAGGTGGTGATCAGGTGGTGATCCGCTCGCTCGCCTCCGGCGGGCTCGCCGTGATCAGGTGGGGATCAAGTGGTGATCAGGTGGCGATCGTCTCCTGCGACGTGATCACGACCTGGCAGCAACTTGACAGCAACTTGACAGCAACCTGATCACCACCTGATCACGCGAGCGCAGCGAGCCAACCCCACCATGCACGTCGCCGTCGACTTCACCGCCGGGGTGCGCCAGCCTGCGGGGGTCGGCCGGTACACGCGGTCGCTCGTCAAGGCGCTGGCGACCTCGCCCGGGCCGGCGCTGGACCTGACACTCCTGTGGGCAGGTCCGGCGCGCGTGCCGCCACCGGCGGACTGGCCGCATACCCGCACGCGCCGGCTCCCCCTGCCGGAGCGCTGGATGACGATCCTCTGGCAGCGCGCCCGCGTGCCGCTGCCCGCGGACGTGCTCGCCGGCGGGGCTGACGTCTTCTACTCGCCCGACTTCGCCCTCCCTCCCCTGCGACGCGCCCGTTCGGCGGTGACCGTCCACGATCTCTCATTCCTGACCCACCCCCAGACGCATTACCCGCCGCTGCGGGCCTACCTCGAGCAGGTGGTGCCCCGCTCGGTCGCCCGCGCCGACCTGGTCCTGGCCGACTCGGAGCAGACCAGACGCGATCTCGTCTCCTATCTGGGCGTGCCGGAGCAAAAGGTCGCCGTCGTGCTCAGCGCGCCGGACCCCGCCTTTCAGCGGGTCGAGGATGAGGCGCAGCGACGGGCCGTGCTCCAGCGGTGGGGCATCGATGGCCCCTACGTTATCTCCGTGGGCACCATCCAGCCGCGCAAGAACCTGCCGGCCATCTTTCAGGCGCTGCGCCGGCTGCGCGACGATGGGCAGGACCTGCTCCTAGTTCACGTTGGCGGGAAAGGGTGGCTCTACGAGCCCATCTTCGCCGCGCTGGACGCTAGTGGGGTCAAGGACCGCGTGCGCCTCCTGCAAGGCGTGGGCGACGCCGACCTGGCGGCGCTCTACAGCGGCGCGATGGCGCTCGTGTTCCCGTCCCTGTACGAAGGCTTCGGCCTGCCGTGCCTGGAGGCCATGGCGTGCGGTACCCCCGTGATCGCCTCCAATGCCGGCTCACTGCCTGAGGTGGTCGGCGACGCTGGCATCCTGGTCGACCCGCACGACATCGACGCGATCGCGACCGGCGTCAAGCGCCTGCTCGATGACGCGGACCTTCGGGAAGCGCTCATCCGTCGGGGATACGAGCAGGCCGTCCGCTTCCGGTGGGAAACGAGCGGCCTGCAGCTGCGGGGGCTGTTGGCGGGGCTGGCCCAGCGTTGACGCCCCTGCGGCACTCGTGCGCCCGCCCGCCGCGCGCCTGGTGCGCGACGGTCAGCAGGGTTCGCTCAGCGCTGGCGAGGCCATGGCCTGGTCAGGGTGATGGTCATCTCCATTTGTCCGTCCCTGGCGTAGAAGAGCTTGAGCCGCCCCGTACCCGTCGGGCCATCCAGCGCGATCGCCTCGTCTTCGGTCGCCTGCGCCACCTCCAATAGCGTGGCCAGGTCCACCTCGAGCCGCTTGAGGTAGTGGTGGATCGCGCGGGGCAGAAACCGCTCGGCACTGCCGGCCAGGACCATCGGCAGGGTGGCTGTAAACTCTTTCTCCCCGTCCTCGACGTAGAACTCGAGCGAGCGCTCAGCGCCGCGGCCGGGGTGGTGTGGCGCCGGCACGCTCACCCGCGGGGGCGGTGGCGCCACCGGCGCGCTCACCCGCGGTGGCGGTGGCGCCACCGGCGCGGTCGGTGGCGGGGGTGGAGGTGGCGGCGACGGGGCATCTGGCCGGTCCCAGCGCAGCAGCACGTCCGGCGCCATCGCGCCGCCTCGGCCCAGCATCGCCACCGCGCCGACCGGCCCAAAGGGCCGGCGAGGGCCAAAAGGCCCCTCAGGACCAAACGGACCTGTGGGGCCAAACAGGCCCCCCATCGCGCCGCGCCTCCGGCCGGCCGGCTGCTCTGGTTCCAGCGCCTTCAGCAGTTCTTCGGCCTCGTCGGCCGTAATCTTCCCCTCGGCCAGCAGGCGCAGGATGCGCTGGCGCTCGTCGCGTCCCTCGCCGGCGGTGCGCTCGTCCTGGGCGCGTTCGGCCGCGCGGGCCGCTTCGTCGCGTGTCTCATCGTCCTGGCGGGTCTCATCGTCGTTGCTCACCGGTTCGGTGCTCATCGTGGTCTCCTGCTGCGAATGTCGCGTAAGCGCCGTGCCGCTTCCCTGGCGCTGATTTCGCCCCGCTCCAGCGCATCCAGCACGGCGTGCCGCTGCGCTGACGCGCTCTCTTGCTCGCCGGCCCGATCCGGCGCGCGTCCCAACCCCGCCGCCGCCAGCGCCTCCTCCAGACGCGCCCGCACCGTCGGGTAGGACAGCCCTAGCTCACGCTCCATCTCCTTCACGTTGCCGCGGACGCGCAGGAACATCTCCAGGAGCGAGGCGTGTGGCTCCGGCGCGTTGACGACACGCCCGGCCGTGAACGCGCCAGCGATCTCCGTCCCGCAGGCCGAGCAGGTCAGGCGTGAGACGTACAGCGCGCCCGAGCAGGCCGGACACTGCGCCGGCAGCGGGATCAGGGAACGTGTGGCCACGTTCCCATTATCGGATGGAGTTCCCATTTTGTCAATAGCTCTTGCCAGAATAGAAGTCAATTGGCCTCGCTCGTTGCGGAAATGCGAGTCATGCGTGCACGCCAGGTGCCGTCCAGGGGCCTGCGCCGGCACGCAGCGTGCAGCACACGGCCGGTGGTATGGCTGCAGAGCGCGGCTCTCATGGCCCGCCGGAGGGCATGCCCCCTCGCGCAGCGCAGGTGCACGTTTCAGCGCAGCCGGCCTGGCTGCGACGCGTCCCCCCAGCGTTGGTCGCGCTGGCGGTGGCGATCCCCCTGGCCGGGGTGCTGGCGACGTTGCTGGTCCTTGGCCAGCGCGGTCGTGCCGGTGGCCTGGTCGCACTCAATCCCCTGGCGAGCCGCGCGGTGCCGACCAGCGACGCGGCGACCTCCGCCGGGGGGCCGGCGCACCCGGCCGGAGTGCAGATCGGCGGCTTGGCGCCGGCAGCGACCTCAACGCCGGCCGCCGGCACAGCGGCGCCGGCAGCGACACCGACCCAGGCGCTGGAGCGAGAGCCGCCGCCCCCCACGCGCGCTCCCGAGCCGACGCAGATCGCCCTCGCGGCTCCGCCGCCGGCCCCGACCCGAGAACCGCTGGTCGTCCCGACCCTCGTGCCGCTGCCGAGCCCGACGAAGGACAGTCCCCTGGCCATCCCCACCACCGCCATCGAGCCCCAGCCGACGCGCCCGCCGCCGACGCGGACGCCGGTTCCGGTCTCGCCGATCACGCTGCCCACGTCGGCGCCAACGGCTTCCCCACCAGCCGCCGGCAGCATCGGCGGCCCCGATCGCGGCAGTACGCCCACCAGCCGGCCGTAGCGCTGGGCCAGGGCGCCGAGGCCAGGGTCGCGCAATACGCGCTACTGCTCGCCGCGCCCGCTCAGCGCCAGCGCCAGGGCGCCGATGACGCCAGCGTCGTACCCCAGCGCGGCGGGTACGACGGGAGCGGCGGGGAGCGCCGGCAGCAGGTGGCGCCGAAAGGCATCACGCACGGGGTCAAAGAGCAGGTCGCCGGTCTCCGCCAGCCCGCCGCCGATGATGACGATGCTGGGATCGAGCAGGTTGGCGGCCCCGGCCAGAGCCAGGCCGACGTAGTCGCCCGTCTGGCGAACGAGCGCCTGCGCAAGGCCGTCCCCCTCCCGCGCGGCCGCAAACACGTGCGGGCTGTCGATGGCCTGCACCTCGCCCCCCGCCAGCGCCACCAGCCTGGCCGCCCGCGCCGGATCGCGGGCCGCCGCCTCACGCGCCCGGCGCGCGACGCTCCGGCCGGACGCCACCGCCTCCAGACAGCCTTGCTTCCCGCAGTCGCACGGCGGGCCGTCCGGATCGACGGTGACGTGGCCGATCTCCCCCGCCAAGCCATGCGCGCCCTGGAAGAGCGCGCCGTTCAGGACCAGGCCGCCGCCGATGCCGGTCCCGATGTTCACGTACAGGACGTGCCGCTCGCCACGCCCGGCGCCGAACAGCGCCTCTCCCAGCGCGGCCGCGTTGGCGTCATTGTCCAGCACGACCGGCACGCCCAGGCGGCGCTCGAGTTCCTGCTTTAAGGGAAAGCGGTCCCAGCCGCGCACGTGGTGCGACCGCAGAACCAGGCCACGCTCGGCGTCTACCGGGCCCCCGAACCCCACGCCGACCCGTAAGAGCCTGCGCGCGGCCGATCGCCCGCCGCCCGCCGCCGCACCGTCCTGCGCCGAAGGGGCGGCCTCCGCCAGCGCCTCGTCGATCATCGCCAGCACGTTCGCCAGCACGTCCGCGGCGGCGCCCCCAGGCTGCAGGCGCCGCCGGCGGATCGAAAGCGCCTCACCAGTTTCGCGCGCGGCCGCGACCGTCTGGTTTGTGCCGCCGATGTCCACGCCGATGAGCAGGCCACGGCTGGCGCCTCGCCTGCCGGTCGGAAGGCGCTGGCGCACGGGGCTCACGCGAGATGCATCCTGCGTCACCTGGGCAGCGCGCCCCTGGTGCGTCGCTTGCGCCGTCTCGCCCGCTCCTCGCTCGTTACGCATTCCGCATCACGATTCATTACGCATCACGCATTACCGCTTCAACACCAGCACCCAGTCCTGGCTGATGCGCTCTTTGCGCGGGACCTTGATGTAGTGCCGGATCACCTCCGACGCAAAGTACGTCTCGATCTGGAAGCCGGTGCGCTCAGCCACGGCCATCAGCAACTCGTGGGTCGGCACCTCGCGCCCGCGGATGACGTTATTGCCGACCACGACGACGTAGCGGCCAGCCGGCTTGAGCACACGGTGCACCTCGCGGAAGTTCCGCTCCATATCCACGAAGTAGCGGTAGACGATGTACGCGCGCCGCGGATCGATGCGGAACAGCGCCTCGACCAGGGCGTCCAGGGGCTTGTGCCCGTACCGGTGGAGCTCACGGTAGTCTCGTGCGCGGACGACCTCCGTGCCGATGTGCTGGCGCTTGGCCTCCGCCAGCGGCACGCCCGGTGGCACGAGGTCGAGCAGGTACATCTCGAGCTGATGGGTGCGGGGGTAGTCGACCGCGTTGATGTAGGGCGGGGACGTCACCGCCAGGTCGATGCTCCCACGCTCCAGGGGCAGGTCCCGAGCGTCCGCCCCATCCAGAATGGCCACTCGGACGTGGCGCGGGCAGTGCTCGGAGAACTGGCGCATGCGGGCCACGTTGACGTCGAGGGTGCGCCGGAAGAGGCGCAAGGCCATGCCCGGCACGATCCGCTTGTGCAGGCGCGTACGCACGACGGTACGCGTACAGTTGTTGTCCGCATTGGAGACCTCCCGCACGATGGACGAGAGGCAGATCCGGAAGAAGTCTACGTAGCGCTGGGCGTTCGCAGCGGCCTCTGTCTCGCCCGGCGGCCGCGGCTGATCCGACTGGACCCGATCCAATTCCAGCGCGCCGGCGCCGCCCGGCTCTAGCGCGCCGGCCACCCCGGCGATGGCATGCCGGATGGCCCCGAGCTCCTCCAGGATGAACGGTTGAAACCACGTCTCGCGATAGGGAAACTCTGGCACCCAGTCACGGGCGTGCCGCCTCGCCTCGGGACCTTCACGCTCGAAGGCATCCAGCGCCTCGGTAATGGCCGCGGCGCCGCAGGCCACCTGCTCTGGCTCCAGGGGCGTCGTCTTCACGCGGATGAGCAGGCGGGCAAAGGGGTCCACGTCCACGGCCAGCGAGTGCCGCCCCGCCAGGAGACACTCGACGTTTGTCGTCCCGCTGCCAGCCATCGGGTCCAGCACGACCCCGCCCGGGGGCGAATAGCGGCGGATGGCCCACCTGGGGAGTTCCGGAAAGAACTTGGCGGGGTACTTGTGGAAGCCGTGCGTTAGCCAGCTCTGGTCGCGGCTGATGATGAGCAGGTGCTGGTTGGGGGCGATGTCCTGGTCGGGAGGGAGGTCGCCCACGATACGGATGGGTAGGCGCCGCACCCCTGGCCGGGGGGTCGAGGGCGGCACGTTCGAAGGCTGGATCGACATGGGGTGCCGGCATGCTACGACGCCTGGCCCCGCGCCGTCAACGTCCCACGCCGTCAACGTCCCGCTCGGGTTTGGGTGCGGCCAGTAATGCCGGATGAAAGCGGATGGGGCGCCGTTGCGTCCCCTCTCCCACAGGGAAAGGGCTAGGGTGAGGGCTCCACTATCCGGGAAAGCTCGCTGCACCCCCGGGTTTCGCGCAACACATCCGGACTGGTCACGGCGGACCTCACCCCCTTCGGCCGGGGCCGCGCCGCACTGGGAGGGCGGACCTCACCCCCTAGCCCCCGCTCCGATACGGAGAGGGGGAACGCCGGCCATGGCGGTGCGGCTGGGCTCTGCCGGCCCCGCTCCGTGTGGGAGCGACTTCGGCCCTGAGCAGACCATCTCAGCCGGCGCAGCCGTGCTAGGCGTCCTCAGGCACGACGGAAAAGGGGGCCATGGCCTGCGGGCATCTATGCACCTGCAGGGAAGTCTCTCGTCGATGCAGACGCCGGCGCGTGTACGAGGGACTTTGGCTCCAGAGCATAGACTGTCCCGCCCGCTGGTGACGGCCCATGCGGCCCGGAGAGCGCAGGCTTGCGCCGGCCGGTTTGTGGCACACTCATGTACTGCCTCTCAGGGCACCGACTACGCCTCGCGCCGGCAGTGGTGGGCTGGCCGGCCCCGCGCCGTTACGCCGGGGGCGCTGCGCAGCGATTGATGGTGCGCCACGTGGGTATACTGTCCGGCGCGAGCGCAATCCTACGGAGGGGATCATGGCATTTGAGTACCGCAATAAGAAGGGCCAGACCTACTACCTGCATGGCAAGACCGTGACCCTGCAGAATGGTCGCAAGCAGCAGATCTTCTACTTTGCCCGCGAGCAGAAGCCAGGCGAGGCGCTCGACCAGATGCCCGCAGGGTACAGGATCCAGGAGAATGAGCGCACCGGATTGCCCTTCCTGAAGAAGGCGTAGCTCCGGGCGCACGGCGGGGACGCTGGGGCGAACGGCAAGCTGGCGCCCAGACTGCCATCCGTGGCTCCCACGTCCCCGCATCACTCTGCTCCCGTTGGGACTAGGTTCAAAGTTCAAGGTTCAAGGTCGAAGGTTCAAAGCGGGGGCATGCGGGTCCGGCGTGGCGCCCGGATCGTTTGTTACGGGATCGTTCATCAGCGGTGCCCCTGTCCCTTTCGCTTCGGCGCCGCCCCTGTGCTCGGCCGAGGGCCAGCGTGGAAGGGCGCTCTTTCGCTGGGTTGCAGCATGCAAGGGGCTCCTGCGGGCACCGCGCTTTCTTACAGGAGACCTCCCCCGCGGCGCCGGCCAGCTAGTGCGGCCGGTATCACGCTCTTGCGGGGCCGGTGGGGTGTTGTGGCAGGCATTCGGCTCCTGCGGCGTTGGCCCTGTGGTGCGCTCGGGGACGGTCCCCCCTGGGTACCGCGTGGGCACCGTTCCAGACGACCGAGGCCACGTCGGGTACGGGCACTCGCCTGGATTATTCGCCGCCCGCGAGCAGTTCCGTCTCCCTTTGGGTGAGAGTGAGGGCACCTTATTCACGGCCGGCGAGCAGTCCCCTCTCCCTGTGGGAGAGCGGGAGCCCACGGAGCCGCGGGCGGTGACGGCTCCGCCGATTGATGTTCAGTCACGCTCCTCCGGAACACGAGCGCCACGTGCAAGAGGCCGGCTACTTCCACAGGAACCCAGGCTAGGCGCCGCGCCCGGCCGCCGGACTACGTGGGGCCAGCGCGGCGCGGATCGCCGCATGACCGGCCCCGACACGTGATACGGGCGTGGCCGTCGTTCCCCGTCTCCGCGTCGGAGCGGGGGCGGCGGGGCCAAGCCGCACGGTGGGGCCGAGGGGGGCAGAAGTGCGGCGCGGCCTCGGCCGAAGGGGGTGAGGTCCGTCCCCCGTGTCCCCGCGTCGGAGCGGCCCATGCCGGCTCACGTCAGGCGGCCGATGACCTTCACCCCATTGAGGGCCAGGTGGTAGAGAAACACCGCGTGCAGCAGATCACCGTCGTGCGGTCGTGCCCCGATGCTCCTGGCCGCGTCGACCGGCAGGTCGTAGGTATCGACACACTCGGCCGGCACGACCACCTCCACCTGCTCATTGCGGGCGTTTGCCGCCAGCTTGAGCGGCATGGCCGTCTGATAGACGCACAGGTCGGTGCAGTCCCCGACCACGATAAACGTCGAGACGCCCTCGGCGCGCTGGCGCGCCACCCACTCAGGGAAGAGTTCCGCGCCCACCCAGGCGCTGGTGGCGTTCTTAGGGATGTCCGCGTAGCTATCGGCGAAGGGCAGCTCCGCCAGCTCGCGGACCAGGCGCGACTCCGCGGTGCCCGCGATGCAGTGCTGCCCGAACTGGCCGAACTCTGGCGCTTGCGGGCTGTGGCTGTCCCGCAGGACGGCGAAGCGCCGCACCCCTGCCTCGTGGCTGCGGCGGAACAGGCGTTCGATCGGCTGCACGATCCGGCCCACCCGTTCGCTGGCCAGCGGCCCCGAGACGCAAAAGCCTTCAATCACGTCCACCGCCACCACCGCCACGCGCTGCGGCCCGCCGGCTTGCTCCAGTAATTGCTGGAGCGGCTGGTCTGGTAAGGCGGCGACAAACTCGTCCAGGTAGTCCAGAAAGGCCGCGCTACGTACCTTGAGGGGAGCGCTGGGCTCCACCACCACGGCGGATGTCGTAGATACCATGGCCTTACCCCCTTTTCACTGACCGTGGCCGGTGATCATCGATGTTCACCGGTGATCAACTCCAGCCAGGATGCTCCGGCACGCTTCTTGTTGACGGTTACCGCGTCGAATTGACAGTTGCGGGGAGCCCCCCATCTTCGAGTGTAATCATGGTATGAAGGTCAGACAACTGCATCGCTTCGCCACCACCGCCGAACGCCTGGGCGCAAGGCGGTGGTCCTGGATCCTGTCCATCGTCGTTCTAGCCGCCGTCCTGGTCGGCGGGTGCGAGATCCGAGCGGAGGGCCGGCGCCTGTTCCCGCCGGCCCAGGAAGCGGACCAGGCAGGCACGCCCACGCCGGGCGCCCCGCAAGCGACCGCCGCGGCGCCGATCTCCAACCAGCAGGGCGGCGCGGTGGCGCTGGCCGGGGGCCTCAACGCCGTCCAGGTCGTGCAGGAGGCGCGCCCGTCGGTCGTCAACATCACGGTTGGCGTCGTCCCGCCGGAGCAGTTCCGGCGTCCTGTTCCGGTGCAGGCGGGGACCGGCACCGGTGTGATCTTCGACGCGCGGGGCTACATCCTGACCAATAGCCACGTCATCAATCCGGAAGGGACGCGGGCCAACGTCATCCGCGTCACGCTCTTCGACGATCGGACGTTCGAGGCGCAGGTAGTCGATGACGATCCGCTTAATGACCTGGCCATCATCAAGATCGAGGCCAGCAACCTGCGCCCGGCGAGGATCGGTGACTCGGACAAGCTCCAGGTAGGCGAGCCCGTCGTGGCCATCGGGCATGCCCTGGCCCTGCCTGGAGGCCCGACAGTCACGACCGGCGTGGTCAGCGCCGTGGGTCGCCAGATCGACGAGCCGAACGGGATCACCCTGCCCAACCTGATCCAGACCGACGCGGCCATCAATCCCGGCAACTCGGGGGGGCCGCTGCTCAACGCCCGCGCGGAGGTGATCGGGATCAACACCGCGGGGATCCGCGGCGAGCAGATCCAAGGGATCAACTTCGCCGTCGCCATCAACCAGGCCAAGCCGGCGATCGACAGCGTGATCGCCACCGGCCGTGTGGTGCGCCCATGCCTGGGGGTCGGCATCGCCGCCGTGATTACGCCCCCGATCGCGCGCATTAACCGCCTGCCGGCGGAACGAGGCGTGCTCGTGCAGGTCGAGCCCGGCGGGCCCGCGGCCAGGGCCGGCCTGCGGGACGGGGACATCATCGTGCAGGCGGACAGCCGCGAGATCCGGTCGGCGCCGGACCTGCTGAATGCCATCCGCCAGCACAAGCCCGGCGAGCAACTACGTGTGCGCGCCGTGCGTAGCGACGGGCAGACCGTGGATGTGACGGTCACGCTGGCCGAGCGGACGCCACGGGGCTGCGGCTGAGGCCCGCCGTCCCGAACGGCAGAGGCGCAGTAGACCCAGATATTCGTCGCGGCCGGCGAGGAGCCCTCTCCCTCTGAGAGAGCGGAAGCCCACTTCACGCGCGGCGGGGAAGGCTCCACGCGAAGTCCCCTCTCCCTCTCGGAGAGCGAGGCCAGCGAAGCGGGCGGCGGGGAGGGCTCCGCTTGCGAATAGTCCGGACGAGCGCCCGCGTCTGGCACCGGCGGCCGCGACGGCCGCGGTTTTAAGCCGTTTCATCAAAGAGTGGCCATCTGTGGCTTGCATTTTAAGCCATTTTGTGCCTTAATACGTCACACGGAGGCACAGTATGGCTCGGGAAGTGAGTGAGCGGCAGCGCCAGCTGCTCGCGCTTCTGCGGGAGTCCATCCGGCAGCAGGGCCGTGCGCCGTCGCTGCGGGAGCTGGGCGAGCGCCTGGGTGGGGTGTCGCCGGCCGGGGTGCACCTGCAGCTGCGGGCGCTGGCGGAGAAGGGGCTCGTACGGTGGCCGCGGGGCCGGCCCCGCCTGCTGGAACTGACCACGCCGGCGGAGGAGGTGCGCCGGCCGGACGAGGCCGCCCTCTGGCGCGTGCCGATTGTGGGTAGCATTGCGGCCGGCCGCCCGATTGAAGCCTATGAGTCGCCAGAGGGATCGGTCCTGGTGGAGAGGCGCCACCTGCGCATGCGTCCGCCGGCCCATGGCGCCGACCTCTTCGCCCTGCGCGTGAAGGGCGACAGCATGGTCGACGCCTGTATCCAGGATGGCGACATCGTCGTCGTGCGCCGGCAGGCCACGGCCGACGATGGCGACACCGTGGTGGCCCTGCTGGATGGGGAGCAGGCCACGCTCAAGCGCTTTTTCCGAGAGGCGGGGCGGGTGCGCCTGATGCCGGCCAACCCCTACTATCCCCCCATTTACGCCAAGGAGGTGCAAATCCAGGGCAAGGTCGTGGGCGTCGTTCGCTACTGCTGAACCGCCGGCTGCCCCCTGGCGCTCCCCCTCTGAATGCAGGGAGCACGACTGGCGCCGCCGGCGGCGCCGTACACGGGACGGAGAGCAGGAAGCGCCGGGGATGGCGAGCGGTGGATCAGTGACCGGCCGGGGCGGGCAGCAGCGGCCGGGCGTAGCAAGGCGTCTGGCCGACTTCGGACCAAGGATCAACGCAATGGCCAATCTCGCCGAAGAGGCAACGGCAGGGTTCGGGGACGGTCTGGAAGGAGACACGCGCCAATGGGGCACGGGCGCCGGTGCCGGTGCGCCCGCCGAATGGCGCCGGCTGGCGGCGGCGGCGCAGCGCGGTGAGCCG